>JBAWAV010000109.1:0-7308 GCA_049589475.1 Mycobacterium sp. | reverse complement strand
CTTCTCGGCCATCGCTGCGATGGCTGCGGGATTTACTTCGGCAGCGGGTTCGGCCCCGCCGGAGCAGACGCTGGCGTCGTCGCCTGCGAGGTGTTTGAAGAATCCCATGGCCATCTGGGAGCGGCCCGCGTTGTGGGTGCACAGGAACAGCACGGCGGGCTTGGTGTTCGGCATCATGCAACGCTTTCGCGGGCGACGGGAGCGAATCGTCTTCGGAGGGCAAGTGATACGTAGACCAGAGCGACCAGGACCGGGACTTCGATGAGCGGGCCGACGACACCGGCGAGTGCTTGCCCCGAGGTGGCTCCGTAGGTGGCGATGGATACGGCAATGGCCAGTTCGAAGTTGTTGCCCGCAGCGGTGAACGCGAGGGTGGTTGTGCGTTCGTATCCGAGGCCAAGGACTGCCCCCAACAGGTAGCCGCCGCTCCACATCACAGCGAAGTAGGCCAGCAGCGGTATCGCGATGCGGAGCACGTCGAGAGGGCGGCTGGTGATCTGATGTCCCTGCAGCGCAAAGAGAATGACGATGGTGAACAGCAGGCCGTACAGCGCCCATGGTCCGATTCTGGGCAGAAACGTGGCCTCGTACCAGTTGCGCCCCTTGGCCTTCTCGCCGAAGCGCCGGGTCAGGTATCCGGCGAGCAGGGGGATGCCAAGGAAGACGAGCACGGATTTGGCGATCTGCCAGGGCGACGTGCTGATGGTGCTCTGTGGCAGGCCAAGCCACCCGGGGAGGACCGAGAGGTAGAACCAGCCCAGGGCTGCGAACATGACGACCTGAAAGATCGAGTTGAGGGCCACCAGCACCGCCGCGGCTTCGCGGTCACCGCAGGCAAGGTCGTTCCAGATAATCACCATCGCGATGCAGCGGGCCAGCCCGACGATGATCAGGCCGGTGCGGTAGTCGGGTAGATCGGGCAGTAGCAGCCAGGCCAACGTGAACATCAATGCGGGGCCGACGAGCCAGTTCAGGACGAGTGAGCTTGCCAGCAGCTTGCGGTCGCCGGTCACGGTGTCCAGTCGGTCGTAGCGGACCTTGGCGAGCACCGGGTACATCATCACCAGTAGACCGAGCGCAATCGGCAGTGAGATTCCGTCAATCTGAACGTGATTGAGGGCAGAGTTCAGCCCGGGAATGAGCCGCCCAAGGAGTAAGCCCACTGCCATTGCGAGGCCGATCCACACCGGCAGGAGCTGGTCGAGACGCGACAACTTCTCCACGACGGCAGGCGGCGACTCGCGTTCCGCCTGCTGACTCACGATTCGCCCGCGGTGTCGTTCGCTCCGGTGCAGCACGCACTATTCGCGCCAGCAGAATCCGTGCCGAACGACTCCGAGTCGGAGAGGACCGTGTACACCTCCCACTTCTCGCCGGCGGGTCCGGTTACCCACACCTTGTCTTGTGTGGCGAAGCAGCAGGTCGTTCCGAGTTCTTCGTCGGTGAACAGTCCCTCGTCGGTCAGGCGTTCGATCTCACCGTGGACGGCGTCGCTGGACTCTACCTCCACGCCGAGGTGGTTGAGAGTCCCGCCGCGGCCGGGGTTTTCCATGAGTACGAGTTTCAAGGCTGGTTCGGTGACTGCAAAGTTCGCGTAGCCGGGCTTGACCTTTGCGGGTTTGGCATTGAACAGCTTTGAGTAGAACGTAATGGCCTCGTCGAGGTCGTCGACGTTGAGGGCGAGTTGGATCCGGGACATGACGACTCCGACCTTTGCGGCTTATGTCGAACTACTGACTTATCCGATCATGCCACCTCTTCGATATATGTCAATGTCTGTGGCAGGATGGTTTCATGCCGAAGACGTTGCCGGTCGTGGACATGTCCGCGCCAGTGTGCTGCTCGCCGGTCGCTGCTGGACCTGTCGATGACGCGGCCGCCTTGGAGATTGCGTTGCGACTCAAAGCATTGGCGGATCCGGTGCGGGTGAAGCTGGTTTCGCTGCTGTTCAGTTCGGATGCCGGCGAGGTGTGTAGCTGCGATCTGGCCTCGGCTGTCGGATTGGGCGAGTCCACTGTGAGCCATCACCTGTCCCAGTTGCGCCGCGCAGGGTTGGTCGAGTCCGAGCGTCGCGGGATGAACGTGTACCACCGACCGCGACGCGACGCGCTGATCGCACTCTGCACGGTGCTCGATCCGAATTGCTGTCGCTAGATAGTTATCCGGGGTAGCCGGCCGCGATCACCAGGTTCGACGTCGTGGAGCTGTGGCGCAACCCGACCACCGCCTGGTATTCGTCGGACTCGTACCAGGACCGTGCCTGCCGCTTGCTCGGAAACTCGATGAGCACAGTCCGCGTGAAAGGCCAACCGCCCTCGATGATGTCGACGTCTTCATCGATGCCCACCACCTTCCCGCCGAATCGGTCGAAGATCTGGAGATGGTCGGCAGTCTCGTACTGGTGGTACTTGTCCCGATCGTTGATCGCGATCTGCACAATGACGAACGCCTTCTGTTCGGGCATGAGTTCTTCGGGCACGGGTGGCCTCCTCGGTGCAGTGCCGTGTAACTAAGGTATTCATTCGTTGAGTCAAAGTCAATGAGTAAAACTCGACGAATGCTCTTCGTTGAGTTGTGCTCGACATGCGGCGAGGCGCACGATCTACCGATGGTTGCCGGCAACGCCAAACGGACTCGAAGGTCGCCACGGCCCGCGACACGGCGGCAGGAGCAAGCCGAACTGACGCGGCGCAAGCTTCTCGACGCCGCTGTCGAGCACTTCTCCGCTCACCACTTTGACGACGTCGCGACCAGTGACATCACCGAAAGCGCCGGCGTAGCGCAGGGTCTGTTATTTCACTATTTCGGGAACAAACGCGGGATCTACCTCGAAGCCTTACGCGACGCGGCCGGCAAACTGAACGCCGCGGCCACACCGCCGCCCAGCGATGGCTCACCCGGCGAGCAGTTCCGCCAGATGTTGCGCGCCCACCTGGCGTACTTCAGCGGCCACGATCGTTTGGCCCTTCGTCTCGTTCTCGGCGGCAGTGGCGGGGACCACGAGGCGTGGGAGATCTTCGACCAATCACGTTGGCACACCATCGAATGGACGTGCCAGTTGCTTGGACTCGACGTCGGCCGGCCGGCGGTGCGACTGATGCTGCGCTCGTGTGCCGGCGCTCTCGATGAAGCTACCTCCTACTGGCTGAAGAACGACCGCCCGTTCGATCCCGATGCAATGGTCGAAGTGATCGTCGAACTCCTTGTCACGTCGTTGCGATGCGCAGCTCAACTCGACTCGGATCTTGATGTCGGCGAAGCTGTTACGAAATTGACTGTCGCTAAGCCTGAGGAGTGATCAGAAACTTCTCTCCGGTCGCCTGCTTGACGTAGGCGTGGAACGCCTCGGGTTGGAGCATCCCGGCCAGTGACACTTCCTGGGTGTAGGTGCTCGCAAATGTCGTGATGAGGTCCGCGGCCACCCGGGCTCGAAGTCTGGAAAGTACTTCGGCGTCAGTTCTTTGCAGGAAGTACGTCAGCAGCCACCCGCCGATGCCCCACGCCATGCCGAAGTTCCGGGTGAGCGTGGTCGGACTGGTATCGAGTCCACCGTAGATGTACACCTGCTTGTGCACGGTCGACCCGTAGCGCGAGTATCCCGTGGCGGTCGCACTGGCCGCTTGCTCCATGCCGTTGAGTATCTGACTCGCGAGCGTGCCGCCGCCGGTGGCGTCGAAGGCGATCGTTGCTGACGTTGCGGTAAGGACCTCAACGAGATCCGTCCGGAACGACGGCGAGGATGAATTGCAGACATACACGGCGCCAAGCGATCTCAGCAGCTCTTCTTGCTCCGGCTTGCGAACGATGTTGACGAGCGGTACCCCGTCAGCGATGCAGAGTTTGACCAGCATCTGGCCGAGGTTCGACGCCGCGGCTGTGTGCACGAGGGCCGAATGACCTTCGCGGCGCATGGTTTCCAGCATCCCGAGAGCGGTGAGCGGATTCACGAAGGACGATGCCCCGTCCTTGGCTGTGGCCCCGTCCGGCAAGACGAGACATGCGGAGGCATCGACTGCTCGGTACTGCGTGTACATGCCGCCACCGGCGATTCCGACGGTCTTGCCGAGCAGGTCCTGGGCTGCCGCTGACGACCCGGCGGCCACTACCGTGCCCGCCGCTTCATTTCCTACCGGGAGCGATTTGTCGACGCGCGCCGAAAGGCGCTTCACGGCACCGTCGCCCAACGGTGCGGTGACGACCGGGTGCTCCGCCGTGCCGGCCACCGATGCGGCGGACATGTCGGCACCGGCGATGAGGACGCCCAAGTCTGACGGATTGATCGGCGAAGCTTCCACCCGCACCAGCACCTCATTGGCAGCCGGGGACGCAATCGCGACATCGTGAAGCGACAGCTCGAGCATGCCTTGCGACGTCACCAGCGAGCGCAGCTCCAATCCATGCTCGGGCAGATCTGCGGTCATCGGGTTGCCTCTTTCCTCTAGGTATGTCCTCGAGCTCTAGAACGCAACGCGACCGCGGATGTTCCCCGAAGGCGGCTACTCGTTGATCGCTTGCTCTCGCGCCCAGCGGTAGTCGGCCTTACCCGCCGGGCTGCGTTCGATGGCCGCCCGGAATACAACCGCCTTTGGCAGTTTGTAGCGGGCCAACGTCTGTGCGGCGTGGTCGATCAACTCACCCGCGTCAGCGCGACCATGCTCGGCAAGGGCGACGACGGCAACGACTTCCTGCCCCCATCGCTCACTGGGCCGTCCGGTGACGACGACGTCGATCACCGCGGGATGTGAGGCGATCGCGGTTTCGACTTCCTCCACGAAGATCTTTTCGCCACCGGAGTTGATCGTCACCGAATCACGACCGAGCAGCTCGATGCAGCCGTCGGCGCGGTGGCGCGCCCGGTCCCCGGGCACCGCGTATCGCACGCCACCGATGACCGGGAAGGTGGCGGCCGTCTTCGCGGCGTCGCCCTTGTAACCCAATGGCACGTAACCGCGCTGAGCCAGCCACCCCATGCCGTCGTGACCCGGCTCGAGGATCGATCCGAGGCCTTCGGCGGCGACGAAGGTGTCGGGTCCCGCGTTGAATGTGCCCGTCGACACCGTTCCCGACGTCGACATGTGGTGCATCTGTGCACCGGTCTCCGATGACCCGACCCCGTCGACCACGATGGCGTTCGGCAGGACTTCGATCAACCGCTGCTTGAGGTACGGGGTCAACAGCGCGCCACCGTTGGCCACCACTGCCAGCGACGACACATCAGCGATGCCCTTTTCGACGGCCGCGACCAACGGCCGCGCTATCGCATCGCCGACCACCGTCACGGCCATCACCTTCTCCCGCTCGATGGTGCGGACAACGTCGTCGGCATCCAGATGGTCGACGACAGAAGGGAACACGACGGTCTGGCCGGTGGTGATCGCCGTCATCACACTCCATTGCGCTGCGCCGTGGATCAGCGGCGGCAGGATCATCAGCTTGGTGCCGGGGCCCGCGCCCAGCCGTGTCACGATCTCGTCGAGCGAGGCGGTGGGTTCGCCGGTCATCAGATTTCGGCCGCCGAACGACGTCATGAAGATGTCGTGCTGGCGCCACAGCACACCCTTCGGCATCCCGGTGGTGCCACCGGTGTACAGGACGTACAAGTCGTCCGGTGAGTGCTGCAGCGCCGGCTCCGGCGAGTCCGAGGCGATGATGGTCTCATAGTCCACGGCGCCGTAGAGCAATGCGTTGCCCGAATCGTCGGCGATCTGGATCAGCACGCGCAACTGCGGCAGATCCGGCAGCACTTCGGCAACTCGCGGCGCGAACGCGGCATGGTAGATCAGCGCGGTGGCGCCCGAGTCGGCGAGCAGATACTGCAATTCGGCCTTGACATAGCGGAAGTTGACGTTGAACGGGGCAACACGTGCGGCGAACGCGCCGAGTAGCGCCTCGACGAATTCGTTCCCGTTGTAGGCGTAGAGGCCGATGAGATCTTGGCCGGCCTCATGACCGGCGAGATCTGATCGCTCAGTGTGGCATCCCAATCCGCGTGAGTGCAGGTAAGCGGCGAGACGGTTGGACCGCGCGATGATATCCGCGTAGGTGTAGCGCTGATCGCCCTGAATGATCAGCTCGCGGTCTGGAATCGCGGCCGCGACAGCAGCGATGACGTCAGGAACGGTGAATTGCGTTGCGATGTCGGACATTGCGCCTCTCACGGCTGGTGCGGAAGTAAGCGGACCATCAGACCGTTGGCTTCGGTGAGCACCGTCCCGTCGGCCGCAGTCATGGTAGCGGTGATGAATGCCTTCCTACCGTCGATCTCGGAGATGCAGCCGTGGGCCGTCAGCGGTTCCTCGATCGGGGTGATTTTGCGGTAGTCGACGTGTAGATACGCGGTGCGGGTCGGGCGAATGTCCGCGGACGTGACCACCATCCCGAACAGCCAGTCGTACAACAGCGGGATCATGCCGCCGTGGACGGCCTGGTTTCCGCCGACATGGGATTGGGTGAAGTGCCCGGCCATCGTGACACCGTCAGGTCCGGCGCTGGTCAGGGTCCACGGCGGCAACAGCGGATGGCCCAACCCGGGCAGGCTCAGGACCCGGCCGGCCACCGCGTCGATTTCCGAGACCTGATGGCCGTCCAGCAGGCCGCAGGCGTTGTTGATGTGTTCCGCGGCGGCGGCCCACCGCGCGCCGTCCGGGCGGGTCGAGACGGTCAGATCCTGCAAGCGATGCAACGCGGCGACGAACCGGCCCAACTCGGGGGGCGCGTCGTCGACCGGCCGTACTTCGGGAAATCCGCCTCGGGTGGTAGGCGCGGTGTCGGTCACGAAGTCTTCTTATCAGGCCGGCTCCAGGTGTGGAGCAGCTCGTCGGTGGTGGTGATGGTGGCCAGCAGCGACAGCGTGTTGTCGATGATCGCGGCGCCGTAGTCGGCGGGTATCCCGGCGACGGCATCGCGCGGCACGACGACGCGATACGCGGCGTTGACCGCATCCATGACGACGTTGGGTATCGCGATATTCAGCGAGACACCGACAACTACGAGTGTGGACACGCCAAGGTTGCGCAGCACCGCGTCGAGATCGGTGCCCCCCATCGGGCCGACGCCGTGCCATCTGCTGAGCACAAGATCCGTTGGCTCAGGACCCAATTCGGGGAGCACCGCCGCGCCGGGCGTGCCCGGAAGGATGTTCACCTCGCCGCTGCCGATAGCGAAGATCTTGGCGTTGTGGTTGGAACCGAGCCCGTCGGGCCGTCGCTGCACCACGCAGTGCACCACCCGCACTCCGGCCGCCCTGGCCGTCGGCAACAGCTTGGTGATGTTGGGCAGCGCAACGCGGCGTGCTTCGTCGGCGAGCAT
>JBAWAV010000108.1:0-6492 GCA_049589475.1 Mycobacterium sp. | reverse complement strand
CGGCCAAGGGCTGGCTGGTCGGCGAAGTGCACAACGGCATCGCGCAGATGTTCGAGGTCATCGAGCAGGCTCGAATGATGGTGGGCACCAAGGCGATTGCCACGCTGTCCACCGGCTACCTGAACGCACTGGAGTACGCCAAGTCCCGGATTCAGGGCGCCGACCTGACGCAGATGACCGACAAGACCGCTCCGCGGGTGACCATCACCCACCACCCGGACGTCCGTCGTAGCCTGCTGACCCAGAAGGCGTATGCGGAGGGTCTGCGCGCGCTGTACAGCTACACCGCGACCTACCAGGACGAGCCAGTGGCCAAAGCAGTGCACGGCATCGACAACGACCTGGCGCTCAAGGTCAACGACCTGCTGCTGCCCGTGGTCAAGGGTGTCGGCTCCGAGCAGGCCTACGCCAAGCTCACCGAGAGCCTGCAGACCTTCGGTGGTTCCGGCTTCTTGCAGGACTACCCGATCGAGCAGTACATCCGTGACGCCAAGATCGACTCGCTCTACGAGGGCACCACGGCCATCCAGGCGCAGGACTTCTTCTTCCGCAAGATCGTCCGCGACAAGGGTGTGGCGCTGGCCCACGTGTCGGGGCAGATCGAGGAGTTCATCAAGAACGAGTCGGGCAACGGTCGGCTAAAGGCCGAGCGTGCGCTGCTGTCCACCGCGCTGGCCGATGTCCAGGCGATGGCGGCGACGTTGACCGGTTACCTGATGGCCGCGCAGGAGGAGATCTCCAGCATCTACAAGGTCGGTACCGGTTCGGTGCGCTTCCTGATGAGCGTCGGTGACCTGGTGATCGGCTGGCTGCTGCAGCGTCAGGCCGCGGTGGCCCTCGAGGCGCTCGACGCCGGTGGTGTCAGCGAGGCCGACAAGGCCTTCTACGAGGGCAAGATCGCGGTGGCTTCGTTCTTCGCGAAGAACTTCCTGCCGTTGTTGACCAGCACTCGTTCGGTGTTGGAGAACATCGACAACGACATCATGGAGCTCGACGAAGCGTCGTTCTGACACGTTTGACACAGCGAAATCCCCCGCTCTCCTCGGAGACGGGGGATTTCGCTGTGCGGGGATGGCCGCGCCTTTTCGCAACACCGGCCCCACTGGCACCGGCTTGGGGACCATGACACTGTTTTCGAAAACGACGCACATGCGATATCACCCGTCGGGTGCGCCGCGCACTGATAGCGCCCGCGATGCGATTTCGGAAAATTGTCTATCCCGCACTGAGATATTGCTGTGGTCCGACCCGGACGCCAGTCGCAGACCCAGGCAAGGGGAGGGGCCGCCGCCGGAATCCCCTCATGCCGTCGGCGGCCCCGGGTAGTGGCTCGACACCTGTGACCAGGCCCAAGCCGTTTTCGGGGACGCTCCGCGCTGCCATCGGGTCGGGGTTCGGACGACAACACGGAGCTATCCAAGAAACAGCTACCCCGCGCGACGGGGTAGCTAAACGCGGGCCGACGTTGCCCGCGTCACGCCTCCAGGATGGCGGCGACGCCCTGGCCACCCGCGGCGCAGATGGATATCAGGCCACGCACCGGCTTCCCGCCGTTCTGAGCCTTGGCTTCGTGCAACTGCTTGGCGAGCTGGGCGAGAATCCGCCCGCCCGTCGCGGCGAACGGGTGACCGGCGGCTAACGACGAGCCGTTGACGTTGAGCTTGGACCGGTCGATGGAACCCAGCGCGGCATCGAGGCCAAGGCGCTCCTTGCAGTACTCCTCGGACTCCCAGGCCTGCAGGTGTGCGAGCACCACCGACGCGAACGCCTCGTGGATCTCGTAGAAGTCGAAGTCCTGCAGGCTCAGCCCGTTGCGCGCCAGCAGGCGCGGCACGGCGTAAGTCGGCGCCATCAGCAGACCGTCGGCGCCGTTGACGTAATCGACGGACGCCGTCTCCGCGTCCACGAAGAACGCCAGCGGGTTCAGCGAGTGCTCGGAGGCCCACTCCTCGGTGGACAGTAGCGCCACCGACGCGCCGTCGGTCAATGGCGTTGAATTGCCCGCCGTCATCGTGGCGTCGCCGGCCTTCACACCGAACACCGGCTTGAGTTTGGCCAGCTTCTCCGCGGACGAGTCGGCGCGCAGGTTGTCGTCGCGATAAAGGCCGAGGAACGGTGTGACCAGGTCGTCGAAGAATCCGCGGTCATAGGCCGCGGCCATGTTGCGGTGGCTCGCGGCGGCCAGCTCGTCCTGGTCGACCCGCTTGATGCCCATCTGCTTGGCGGTGATGGCCTGGTGCTCACCCATCGACAATCCGGTACGCGGCTCGCTGTTCACCGGAATCTCCACGCCGAGGCTGGCGGGAAGCTTGCCGACCAGCTTCAGCCGCTCGACGTTGGACTTCGACCGGCGCAGCCCCAGCAGGGTGTGACGCAGGTTGTTGCCCAGCGCGATCGGCGCATCGGAGGTGGTGTCCACGCCGCCCGCTGCGGCGGCCTCATAGCGCCCCGCGGCGATACCGTCGGCCGCGGCGATCGCCGCTTGCAGACCGGTGCCGCAGGCTTGCTGGAGGTCGAACGCCGGGGTGTAGGACGACAGCGCGGATCCGAGCACGCTCTCGCGCATCAGGTTGAAGTCGCGGCTGTGCTTGAGAACCGCGCCGCCCATCACGGCGCCCAGCCGCTCGCCGGCCAGGCCGAACCGGTCGACCAGGCCGCCCAGCGCGGCGGTGAACATGTCCTGGTTCGACGCCTGGGCGTAGGCGCGATCCGAGCGCGCGAACGGGATTCGATTGCCGCCCAGCACCGCGACGCGTCGCTTGGGAGCGGTCGCTTGGGAACTTGCAGACGAGCTTTCAGCAGCCACGCTTATCTCCGTCGGTCGATGGTTATCCACGGTTGGGAGCCATACTACTCACTGTTCTTACTCTGGAGTAAGTTAGCTCTCGACTACGGTACTGGTACCCCACAGCATGGAAGGCAACTCAGTGGCACCCGATCTATTCTCCCAAGTCGTCAACTCCGGGCCCGGCTCGTTCCTTGCCAAGCAGCTTGGTGTCCCGCAGCCCGAGACGCTGCGGCGCTATCTGGCCGGTGAACCGCCGTTGGCCGGCTCACTGCTGATCGGCGGCGAGGGACGGATGGTCGAGCCGCTGCGGGCCGCGCTGGCCGCCGACTACGACGTGGTGGGAGCCAATCTCGGCGGCCGCTGGGCGGACTCCTTCGGCGGGCTGGTCTTCGACGCGACCGGCATCACCGCGCCGGCCGGGCTGACCGCTCTGCACGAGTTCTTCACACCGCTGATGCGCAACATCGGCCACTCGGGGCGCGTGGTCGTGGTCGGTACCACACCCGATGAAGCCCAGAGCGCCGACGAGCGGATCGCGCAGCGGGCACTCGAGGGCTTCACCCGCTCGCTGGGCAAGGAACTGCAACACGGCTCCACCGCGGCACTGGTGTACCTGTCGCCCGACGCCAAGCCGGCCGCCACCGGCGCGGAATCCACCCTGCGGTTCATCCTGTCGGCCAAGTCGGCCTACGTCGACGGACAGGTGTTCTACGTGGGCGCCGCCGACTCCACGCCGCCTGCCGACTGGGACAAGCCGTTGAACGGCAAGGTCGGCATCGTCACCGGTGCCGCCCGTGGCATCGGCGCGACGATCGCCGAGACATTCGCCCGCGACGGGGCCCGCGTCGTGGCGATCGACGTGGAGTCCGCCGCCGAGGCTCTGGCCGAAACGGCCACCCGCATCGGCGGGACGGCGCTGGCACTCGACGTGACCGCCGACGACGCCGTCGACCGCATAACCGAGCATTTGCGCGAGCACTACAACGGCCGTGCCGACATCCTGGTCAACAACGCCGGGATCACCCGCGACAAGCTGCTCGCCAACATGGACGACGCGCGGTGGAACTCCGTTCTGGCCGTCAACCTGCTTGCGCCGCAACGCCTTACCGAGGGGCTGGTTGACAACGGCAGCATCGGCGAAGGTGGCCGGGTGATCGGCCTGTCGTCGATGGCCGGGATCTCGGGCAACCGCGGGCAGACCAACTACGCCACCACCAAGGCCGGCATGATCGGACTGACTCAGGCGCTGGCACCGCAGCTCGCCGAGAAAGGTGTCACGATCAACGCCGTTGCGCCGGGCTTCATCGAGACCAAGATGACGGCCGCCATCCCGCTGGCGACCCGCGAGGTGGGCCGCCGGCTCAACTCGCTGTATCAGGGCGGACAGCCGGTCGACGTGGCCGAGACCATCGCCTATTTCGCAAGCCCTGCGTCAAACGCGGTGACGGGTAACGTCATCCGTGTCTGCGGCCAGGCCATGCTGGGTGCCTAGTCCGGCGACTTAGGAGATAACAGCAGTGACGCAACCAAGCGGTCTGAAGAACATGCTGCGCGCGGCGGCCGGCGCATTGCCGTTCGTGCCACGCGGAGACAGTCTGCCCACCCGCACCCTGAACGTCGACGAGCTACCGATCGATCGAGCCAACGTCGCCGACTACGCCGAGGTCACCGGCCTGCGATACGGCGACGCAGTGCCGCTGACCTACCCGTTCGCGTTGACCTTCCCCACGGTGATGTCGCTGGTGACCGGATTCGACTTCCCTTTCGCCGCAATGGGATCCGTTCACATCGAAAACCACATCACCCGATATCGGCCGATCAAAGTGACCGACACCGTCAACATCGCGGTCCACGCGGAGAACCTGCGTGAACACCGTAGAGGGCTGCTGGTCGACCTGGTCAGCGATGTCCGCATCGGCAACGAGCTGGCATGGCACCAGGTCACGACCTTTCTGCACCAGCAGCGCACCAGTCTGTCCGACGAGCCCAAGCCGCCTCCGGTGAAGCAGCCCAAACTCCCGGCACCCAAGGCGATCGTGCGGATATCACCGGGGCAGATCCGCCGCTACGCGTCCATCGGTGGCGATCACAACCCGATTCACACCAATCCGGTCGGAGCCAAGCTATTCGGGTTCCCGACGGTGATTGCGCACGGAATGTACAGCGCAGCAGCGGTATTGGCGAACCTGGAAGCCTCGCTTCCCGACGCGGTGACGTATTCGGTGCGGTTCGGCAAACCGGTGCTGCTGCCCGCGAGCGCCGGACTGTACGTCGAACAGGTGCAGGACGGCTGGGACATCAGCTTGCGCAATATCGCCAAGGGTTACCCGCACCTAACCGGCACACTACGGGCGCACTAGCCGGCGGCCGCGCTCGACGAGCAGACCCAAGCCATAGGAGCTCAGGGCGGCCGTCAGGAAGACCAGCAGCAGCCACAGCGGGGGCCTGGCGAGTTCCCAGACGAAGATCGCTGCCCAATATGGCGCGCGTTGAGTGACGGCCAACACTCCTGCTGCGCCGGCCATTGAGACTGCCGGAACATGATATTGAGTTCCTGCCAGCGCGTTGATTGTCAGCACCAACAGCGTGCCTGCCGCGGCGCCGGTGGCCAGCGCGGGGGTGAGCATCCCGCCCCTCGCGCCGGCGCGCAAAAACACCGCCGTCAGAAGGGGTTTCAGCACCAGAACTATCGCCGCCGTTTCCAGGGTCATCCCGCCCGCGAGGGTTGCGGTCAGGATCGATTTGCCGTTACCGGGCAGTTCGGGCCACCAGCGTGAGCAGACACCGATCAGCAACCCCGCTCCGGCGATCGCCGGGATCAGCAGCCACGATCGAGTCAGCGCTGCCTGACGTGCCGATGCCATGAGGCGGTTGAAGGCAAGTCCCAAGCCAAGAGTCAGCGGGGCCAACACCAGTGCATAAGCGATCAGCCGATACGACACGTGCAGGCTGGGCCAGTTCAGGATCGGCTGATCATGGGTGGCGAACGAGGCAACCGCGACCGCCAGGCTGGAGGTGATCAACGCGGCACCCAGCGCTCGGGGATGCCAGGTTTTCAACATGATCCGCACCGCGAACAGCGCACCACCGAGCGGCACCGCATACACCGCGCCGAGTCCGGCGCCTGCCGCACAGGCCAGCAGGATCTCGCGATCCCGTGCCGACAGCCGCTTCAGCCATCCCGTGGCGAAATCCCCTAGTGCCACCGCGAATTGGCGAGGGGCCACTTCACGGCCCAGCGACGCACCAGAGCCGACGACCAACACCTGCAGCGCCGCGTCGAAACCGAAGGGCAGCAGACGAATACGCTCACGATCGGCGATGGCCGCAGACAACGGCGGAACATCGGCCCGCGACCGCAGTAGCCACCACCCCAGCCCGGCAAGCGCTCCGCCGACCATCGGACCCAGGGCTCGACGGACGGGGCTGCTACCGGTCACCCCCTCCAGCAGTGATCCGAAGGTGTAGTGATAGGTGAGATGTTCAAGGGCACGCAACAGCAGGATCGTCGACAGGCCGGCAAGCCCCGCAAGCAGCCCGACAATCACCACCGCGCAGAGAAAGTCGGTATTGCGACGGCCCATCACCGTTTAACCGGATTCAGTGGTGGGTTCGGCCGCGTCTCGCTCGGTCGGCACGCCCTTGAGTCCGCGCCAGAACAGGTTGATCATCAGCTCCGCGGCCCCGTCGACGTCGGTGTCGCC
>JBAWAV010000107.1:0-6507 GCA_049589475.1 Mycobacterium sp. | reverse complement strand
CGCTCAAGTAGGTGGTGATGCTCTCCGGTGCTGCCGCCTCACCGGTTCTGGGCACCGCGGCCGACGGCGACGGCGATCCGGTCCAGATCGCCGGCGTGGTTCCGGGCGAGGTCGCCGGCGGTTGGTTCGGCTTGCACGCGCTGGACAGCGCGACGACGGCGGCGAGTGGAATCAGCGTGGCGGCGGCGGCAAACTTGCGGCGCCTGGCGGGCTTAACCATGGGGGAGAGCCTAGCTTGAGGACCTCGCAAGATCAGCGTGCGGTCAAGGTTGTCGGCCCCGTGATGCATAATCGAATATACGTTCGATACGACGTCTCGCCGGCTGCCATCACCAGAGGTGATCGCCCGGTTTGATGAGCTGTTCGAGTGGCGTCATCCCACCCGCACAGCGGAGTCGGCGGCGTTACTGGATCAGATCGGCGCGTCGTGGCGCTCGCAAAATCGTGCCGCGGCCGCCGGCTTGGCGGCAGTCGGCGAGTTGTTCGGTTACCGGTTGTCGCGCTGCTCCGAAACCGAGGACTGGGCCGTCGATACCGAGTCCGCGGTCAGCGCCGAGGTAGCCGCTGCCCTGCGGATGAGCCAGCCCTTCAGCGAAGGCGGGCCCACACACGCCTCAACTTGAAGAGTTACTGCCGCACTCACCGAGTTATCAAGCCCCTTTGGCCCACGCCCAGGCGGTAAGACGCCAGTGCGCGCCGACTTTGCGAAGCGCAACCGTGTAAACCGAACCAGCTTGTGTGACCTGCGTACCGCGCAGATCGAATGTCATAGTCGCGGGGGCGACGACATAGGCGTAATCGCCGTTGAGATCGACGTGTCTGGGCTCGCCGAGCGCGATGCGGTAGCCCGAAGCGCCGAGGTGCTCGCCCTCGGCGAGCACGTCCTTCCACCAGTCTTCGGCGGCTGTCGACCCCTGCCACACGTGGGGTGACATTCCGTCGAGAATTTGCATGGGGTCAGCGCACATCGCTGTCATCGCTGCCGAGTCGCCGTTGTTGAACGCCTCGACGTACTGCACCACTGCTTTCATTGGATCGTCCGAGTAGGGCATGAGTCGAGGCCTCCGTCTGTTGCCGCGCGTCACCCTAGTCTCCTAGGCAGCGTGGGTTTTGAAGTGTTCTTCGCGAAGTCGTTGACATCGCCTCGTCAAGACTTTCTGGGGTGGCGTGCTCGGCAATTGCCCGACGGCACAGTCATTCTCACGTCGTCACGACGCCCGGCAATGCGCTGCTCTTCCCCAGCCTGTGCCGGCCCACCGGTGACGCGCCCCGCGCCGAAACCCAATTCGGCGATCGACTCCTGCATTGACCGAACCGCGATGATGCCCAGGCGCCGCCGAACCCGTCGCCAAGACCGCGCGCACCGCGTCAACGCCGAGCGGCAGCGTAACCACCTTGCTCGCGCGCCCCGCCACCGAAAGTCGATGAGTTACCTCGGGCCGGCCCCGCCTGACCCCGACGGCGATCCGCCGCCCTTCCGAGCCCCGACACTGCCGCCCCTTCTCAGGTCGGCGTTAAATCTTTATTCAGCGCTCGGCGTTAGTTTCTGCCCCTAACAGTGACGACAGGGAGCCGCCGTGGACATCACGCATAACCTGAAGAAGATTGCTACCGGGGCCCTGGTCTCAGGGGCCGTCGCGGTGGCCAGTTTGGGGCTTGCCACCGGCACCGCCAACGCCGGCGCCAACCGCTGGTGCCCAGGGGACCCCCCGCCGCAGGCCGTCGTGCCGAGGCCCGGTGGCGGCTCCTGGTTGGGCCCCGTCAATCCAGATTGGGACACAACTGTCTGCCACGACTATGTCGCCAGATCCGGCCAGGTCGCGGAAGGGATTCCTTGCCCGCTCCCCCAGTTCCAGTGGTTCCAGTGTCCGCCCGGAACTACCCCCAACCCGCTGATGCCGCTCGTCCCGAATAAGTAATTTGGGGGCGGCTCCACCGGACGCCGGGGAGCACTAGCCCATGACGACCACGATGACGCCGGGCGGCTGGTCGGCGACCGCAGGGGTCCGCGGTGCTACGACCGCCTTGAGCAGCTGCCCCACGGCGTCAGCGGTTTCCCGCTCGCCGGGCGCGCTGCCGAAATAGACCGTTGTTTTTGAAACATCGGGCAGCGAAAGATTGCCGACCTCCGTGACGTTGTAGCCGCCCTGCTTGATCTGGTCGGCGGCCTTCCCGGCAACTCCTGATTGGCTGGAAACGTTGTAGACCCGTACGTCGGATTTTGGGACGACCTTGGCGGACGTTGTCGTCGCTGTCGAAGTGGCCGTCACGCTCGCTACCGACGAGTCGTCGTCGGAATTACTGCCCGAACCCATGGCCTGGAAACCGACGAGCAAAAAGATGACGCCAAGAAACAGCAACACCATCACCATGGCCCGCAGAGGAAGCCCGGTTGAATCGGGAACGCGCTCATTCATTGACGTCACTGTATCGAGGAGTGCGCCAAATCCCACACCGACGCTCGGTGAGCAGGCAAAAACTCAGGTGAGATCGAACCCCAGCCGTCGCGCCGCCCGAGCCTTCTGGCGACTGGCCCGCAACCGTCGGAGCCGCTTCACGAGCATCGGGTCGGCGGCTAATGCTTCGGGTCGATCGACCAACGCATTGAGAATTCGGTAATAGGCCGTGGCCGACATTCCGAACAACTCTTTGATGGCTTCTTCTTTGGCGCCTGCGTATTTCCACCATTGGCGTTCGAACGCCAGAATGTCGTGCTCGCGGCGGGTCAGCCCATCGGCGAGTTCAGAGTCGTCCCCCGATCGATTAGCCCGCGCCATAGCGCTGTCCATATCGCTTCCTCGACCCTTTCGGCGAAATCTCGAATGCTCGCTGCTCCGGCGATATTCAACCACGTCGACAACTGTTGACCCGGAACCCAAGCCCGCGAGTCGGCTGATGAGCTGAGATTGCCTGTCCCAAGCCGACTCCGCAACTCAGAGCAGGTTGCAGGCAGCTTAAGCTTTGCGGTCATGGCAGTCGTACCCATTCGCATCGTGGGCGATCCGGTGTTGCACACACCCACCGAGCCGGTACCGGTCGGGGCGGACGGTTCGCTGCCGGCCGATCTGGCCGATCTGATCACCAACCTCTACGACACGATGGACGCCGCGTTCGGGGTTGGCCTGGCCGCCAACCAGATCGGCGTTGGCTTGCGGGTATTCGTCTACGACTGCGCAGACGAGCGTGGACAGCCGGCGCGGCGTCGCGGAGTGGTGGTCAACCCGGTGCTGGAGACATCGGAAGTCCCCGAGACCATGCCCGACCCCGATGACGACGACGAGGGTTGCCTGTCCGTGCCGGGCGAGTCGTTCCCAACCGGACGGGCCGAGTGGGCTCGGGTCACCGGACTCGACGCCGACGGCACGCCGGTCACCCTCGAAGGCACCGGCCTGTTCGCCCGAATGCTGCAGCACGAAACCGGGCACCTGGATGGGCTTCTCTATCTCGACCAGTTGATCGGGCGGCACGCCCGCGCCGCCAAACGCTCCGTGAAATCGCACAGCTGGGGCGTTCCCGGATTGTCGTGGACACCGGGCGAAGTGCCGGACCCGTTCGGCCACTGATGGTTTCGTGGCCCGAGCTCGGCACCCGGGTGACGGTTCGGTACCGCCGTCCCGCCGGCTCGGTTCCACCGCTGACCGACGCGGTCGGCCATCTGCTTGACGTCGCACCGCTGGTCCGCGTCCAGACAAAGACCGGCACCGTCGTGCAGTTCGCACCCGAGGATGCGGTTGCCCTTCGGACGCTCAGCGATACCCCGTTGCGTACCAAAGAGATTCGCGCGCTAGAGCATGCCGCTGCGTTCGCGTGGCCCGGAACCGAGCAGCACTGGCTGGACGGCTGGCTGCTGCGCGCGGGACACGGCGCCACACGTAGCGCGAATTCCGCCGTACCACTTCATGCTTCTGCCGATCAGCGAGCCATACCGCTGATCGCCGACTGGTACCGGCAGCGCGGCCTGACTCCGCGACTGGCGATACCCGATCGCCTGCTTCGGCTTTCGCATCCGGGTGAGCACGCCAACCAAATGTTGGTACGCGACGTGCACATCGCAGCACCAGATCCGTCGGTGCAGCTGTCCGGTCACCCGCTGACGCACTGCGAGGTTCCCGTCGACGTGTTGACGGCGGTTGTCGACGGCGAACTGGCTTTCGGTCGGCTGGCGGATGCGGCAGCGCGGGCCGCGGTGACCGACGCCCCGGACGGCACGCAATGGGTGGGTGTGTCGCTGATCCGGGCGGCCGACCTCCAGGCTGGCCGTGCGCTGTGCGAGGCGTTATTGGCCTGGGGCGCGGCTCGCGGCGCGACCCGCGGCTACACCCGGATCAGCGACGACGATCAAGCAGGCGCAGCCCTGGCCCGGTCGCTGGGCTTCGCGCTGCACCACCACGCGCGCTACTTCACGCTGAGCACGTAGGGTCGACGCCATGCCCGACGGCATGGTTGCCCCGCTGCTGCGAATAGCCACCTGGAACGTGAACTCGATCCGCTCCCGATTGCCCCGCGTACTGGATTGGCTGGAACGCGCCGAGGTCGATGTGCTCGCAATGCAAGAAACCAAGTGCTCCGACGAGCAGTTTCCGACGATGCCGTTCCTCGAGCTCGGCTACGAGGTGGCGCATTGCGGCTTCAACCAGTGGAATGGTGTGGCGATCGCGTCCCGGGTCGGCCTGGACGACATCGAGGTCGGCTTCGACGGCCAACCGACCTGGAGCAGTAAACCGGGCGTGGCCGCCGGCGCCGAAGCCCGCGCGTTGGCCGCCACCTGCGCAGGAGTGCGGGTGTGGAGCCTATATGTACCCAACGGCCGTACCCTGGACGACCCGCACTACACCTACAAGTTGAATTGGCTTGCCGCGCTGCGTGATACAGCAGAAGGCTGGCTACGTGACGATCCATCGGCGCAGATTGCGCTCGTCGGCGACTGGAATATCGCACCGACCGACGACGACGTCTGGAGCGTCGACTTCTTTCAGGGCGCGACACACGTCTCGGCACCGGAGCGCAAGGCGTTCGACGCCATTGTCGACGCTCAATTCACCGATGCGGTAAGGCCTTTCACACCCGGGCCCGGCGTCTACACCTATTGGGACTACACCCAGTTGCGATTCCCGAAGAAACAGGGAATGCGCATCGACTTCATCCTCGTCTCGCCTGCGCTCGCGGGCCGGGTCGCCGACGCGCAAATCGTGCGAGAAGAACGTAAGGGCAAGGCACCCAGCGATCACGCACCGGTTTTGGTGGATCTCCACGACGTTTGATGCATAGAAATTGACCGGCCGGGTATTCATCCGCTGTTCATTTATCCATCAAGGTCATAGGATTGCGGGCATCAGATTTTCACGGGCTAACACTGAATATCAGGAGTCATCATGGGTGTCGTTGACGGCGCCGTACGCAACGTGAGTCGAACGGTCAGCCGCGCCGCCACAGCAACCACCGCAGCCGCGGGCGCCGTAGGCGGTGCCGCGGTCAACGGCGTCATGGGCGCCGTGACCGGAGCGGCCGACGGCGTGAAGAAGGGCATCGACAGCGGCAGCCATTCGACACCGGCGGCCGCGCTGACATTGGGTGCCCTCGGTGTCGCCGGCCTCGTGGAGTGGCCGCTGCTGCTGGCCGTCGGTGGCGGCGCGTTGCTGTTGCGACGGCTCGGCAACTCGCACAACGACAGCGCGCCGGCCCGGCCGACGAAGATCGCTGCCGTCAAGTCGACGAGTTCCGCCAGGCCACGCAAGACGCCGGCCAAGAAGACGCCGGCACGGCGGTCGGCCGACACCCAGTCGCGCACCCGTCGTTGACGCTGTCGAGTAGGTAGCGTCGGATTGGTGCGAGCATCCTTACCGCTGCGCGCGGTAACGCTGGGCCTGCAATCACTGGGTACCGTCGCCTCGACGAGTCTGACCATGGTCGCAATCCCGGTTCGCGAAGGCTTCAAGGCGCTCTCGGATGGTCTGCCCGCGCCCACGCTCACCAGGCATAGTTGGCGCGGCAAGGGACGAGCATGGATCGAGGTCCGCGGACTCGACGGCCCGGACGGCGCCGAGCTCGGCCGCTTGGTCGTCGACGCCTTGCGCGCGCGCCCGGGAGTCAAGTCGGTCAGCCTGAACCGCCCGCTGTCACGCGCCGTCATCGGACTCAACGGCGAACAGACCTCGCTGCGTGAGCTCTGCCGCGACGTCGATGAAGCCGAAAGACGCTGGCGTGCAAGCGGTCAGGTCCAGGAGCGGCGCAGCGATGCACGCCCGAAGCCGTTACCGGGCGACGGCCTGCTGCTGGCCACCAACGCGCTGGGCGTCGGTGCCACCGCCGTCGGCGTCGGCGCCGCGGTCGCGGGTCGACTGCTGGTGTGGCCGCGACTCTTCGACGGCGTCGAGGCGGTGGTGGTGGCCGTCGACTACCAGCCGCGGATCCGTCGGCTGATCGAAGACCGCATCGGCCACTCCGCCACCGACGCCGTGCTGTCAGTGGCGATGACCGTCGCGCACGTCCTCGAACTCGCCCCGGCAT
>JBAWAV010000106.1:0-11721 GCA_049589475.1 Mycobacterium sp. | reverse complement strand
GATATCGAAGGAGTAGGAGTCCTTCATGACGAACTCGCGGCCGCGCAGGATGCCGGCGCGCGGACGTGCCTCGTCGCGGTATTTGGTCTGGATTTGGTAGAGCGTCAGCGGAAAGTCCTTGTAGGAGCTGTACTCCCCTTTGACCGTCAAGGTGAATACCTCTTCGTGGGTCGGCGCCAGCAGAAAGTCATTGTCGCGGCGATCCTTGAGCCGAAAAATGCCGTCGCCATACTCGGTCCACCGGTTGGTGGTCTCATAGGGCGCCCGCGGCAGCAGAGCCGGAAACAAGATCTCCTGCCCGCCGATGGCGTTCATCTCTTCGCGCACGACGCGTTCGATGTTGCGCAGCACCCGCAGGCCGAGCGGTAGCCAGCTGTAGAGACCCGGCGCGATCGGTCGGATGTAGCCGGCGCGGATCAACAGCTTGTGGCTGGCGACTTCGGCGTCGGCGGGATCGTCG
Source organism: Mycobacterium sp. (assembly GCA_049589475.1). Lineage (GTDB taxonomy): Bacteria > Actinomycetota > Actinomycetes > Mycobacteriales > Mycobacteriaceae > Mycobacterium. Next base: position 11,261 of record JBAWAV010000106.1, on the reverse strand, counting down.
CGCAGCGTGCGCAGGAACAGCTCGGACATCCGGGTGATCACAGCGCGCAAGCCTAACTAGTAGTTATTAACCGGCAGACAGCAACCACGGCTGCGATCCGCGAGGGATGACAGCCGTGGCTTCTGATCGGTGATGCCGTGAGCTAGAGCTCGCCGGCGTCGATGGCGTCCTTGACTTCCTGAGCGTGGGCCACCTGCTCGGCGCTGTAGCCGATGAACAACGACACCCCACCGACGAGGACGGCCACGCCTGCCACCCACAGCAATCCGTAGGTGTAGCCCTGGTCAAGGGCATGCAACTGAACTTTGTTCATGTACTTGACCGGGCCGTTGGTGCCGCCCAGGTAGAGAGTGCGCGACGTGATGACGGCCTGAATGACGGCGAGCACCACCGGGCCGCCCAGGTTCTGCAGCATCAGCGCGATCGCCGAAGTCGGACCGATCTGGTCGAAGCCGACACCCGCGATCGCCGACAGCGCGACAGGGACGACGATCATGCCGATGCCCATACCGGCGATCACGACCGGAACGATCAGGTTCGGGAAATACGGCATGCTGCCGTTGAACGTCGATCCGTAGACCATTGCGCCCACCACCAGCGTTCCGCCGGCGATGACCACGACGCGGGGTTGGAAGCGCGACACCAGTTGCGAGGAGCCACCCAGGCCGATGCCCATCGCGATGGCGAACGGGATGAAGCCGACACCGGCGCGCAGTGCGCTGTACCCCATGATGTCCTGCACGTAGATGGCGACCAGCACTGTCACGGTGAACAGCACGCCGCCCGCCATGAAGATCGCCACGAATGTGGCCATCCGATTGCGGTCGAAGAACAGGTTGAACGGCACGACGGGGTTCTCGGCCGTGCGTTCGACAACGGCGAATGCGATGAAGGCGACGACCCCGACCGCAGCCGAGCCGATCGTGGTGAACGACACCCAGCCCGCTTCCGGGCCCACAGAGAAGGCGAAGACCGCAGCGGTGCAGCCCAATGTGGCCAGCACAGCGCCAGCCGCGTCCAGCTTCATCCGCTCGCGGCTCGTCTCGCGCAGAGTCGTGCGGGCCAGGTAGATCATCACCAGCCCGATCGGCACGTTCACCAGGAAAGCCAGCCGCCAGGAGACCTCGGTGAGCGCTCCACCGACGACCAGACCCATCACTGACCCGATGCCGGTCATGGCGCCGAACACCGCGGTGGCTGCGTTACGCGCCGGTCCCTTGGCGAATGTCGTGGCGACCAGCGCCAGGCCGGTCGGCGCGGCGATCGCGGCGCCCACACCTTGCAGCAGCCGGGCGATCACCAGGGTGACCTCGTCCCAGGCGACGCCGCACAGCGCCGACGCGATGGTGAAAAGCGTGACACCGACGATGAAGGTCCGCTTGCGGCCGATGGTGTCGCCGAGTCGGCCACCGAGCAGCATCAGACCGCCGAACGTCAGGACATAGGCGGTGATCACCCAGCTGCGACCGGCGTCAGAGAGGGCCAGCTCATTCTGGATCTTGGGGAGCGCGACGATCGCGATGGTGCCGTCCATCGTCGCCATAAGCTGCATGCCGGCGATAGCGATGACCGCAGCGAAGAACCGCCGCGTCGGCAGCCAAGCCGGAGCCTTGGCAGTCGTAGTTACGGCGGTCTTTTCTGGGTGCACTGGGGGCATGTGAACTTCTCGCTTCGAGTGTTCAGTTGTCCAACGTTGGACAGCCCGCTCTGCATCGTTGAGAGCCGTCATAAGAACTTACCCTACAGTAATCTTAGGGATCTTTTAAATCCCGAAAGCCGCCACCGAACCGATCACAATGATCGCGGGAGGTCGAATACCCTCCGAGCGGACTTTCTCCGGCGCGTCTGCCAGCGTGGCGCGCAAACTATGCTGAGCCGCCGTTGTCCCCTGCTGGACGACTAGGACCGGCGTATCCGCAGGTCGGCCCCCTTTTAGCAGGACGTCAGCGAAGAGTTCGATGCGTTCCACCGCCATCAGCAAAACAATGGTTCCGGACAATGCCGCTAATGCATCCCAATTCACTAACGATTCGGGGTGTCCCGGCGCGACGTGGCCGCTGACCACGACAAATTCGTGGTTGATCGAGCGGTGGGTAACGGGCACGCCTGCCGAAGCGGGAACCGCTATGGCGCTTGTCACACCAGGCACAACCGTCACAGGGATGCCGGCGTCGACGCAAGCCAGCACCTCTTCATAACCGCGGGCGAACACGAACGGGTCGCCACCTTTGAGGCGCACGACAAACTGCCCCGCCCGGGCCCGCTCGATCATCACCGCATTGATGGCGTCCTGGGCCATCGACCGGCCGTACGGGATCTTGGCGGCGTCGATCACCTCGACGCTCGGCGGCAACTCGGCGAGCAGCTCCGGCGGGGCCAGCCGATCCGCGACGACGACATCGGCCTGCGTGAGCAGGCGGCGGCCCCGGACGGTGATCAGTTCCGGATCACCCGGCCCTCCCCCGACCAGCGCCACACCGCCACGCACCACGTCGCTGTTGTCAAACCTTTCTGGGGCGATAGCCCCTTGCTGCAGTGCCTCGCGGATAGCCGAGCGGATGGCCGCCGAGCGACGATGTTCCCCACTGGCCAGAACACCCACCGACAGCCCGGCGTATTCGAACGACGCCGGCGTCACCGCGCTGCCCTCTACGGCGATATCTGCACGCACACAGAAGATTCGGTTTCGCTCGGCCTCGGCCACCACCGCCGCATTCACCTGCGGGTCATCGGTGGCTGCGATCGCGTACCACGCCCCCGCCAGGTCACCGTCGCGATAGTCGCGCAGCGACAAGGTGATTCCGCTCATGGCCTCGACCGCGGGAGTGGCATCGCGGGCGACGACGTGGACGTCTGCCCCGCTGGCCACCAGAAGTGGGAGGCGGCGCTGGGCGACGCTGCCGCCGCCAACCATCACGACTTTCTTGCCGGTCAGCCGCAGACCTACCAGGTAGGCATTGTCCGGTGTGGTCATCGCGGACCAATGGAACGAAGCATTGGCACGTGCGGCACGCCGTCGTCGACGAAGTCGTCGCCGTCCCGGACGAAGCCGTGCTGTGCGTACATGTCTGCCAGATATACCTGAGCATCGATCCGGCACGGGTAGTCGCCGACTTCGGCCAACGCCGCGCGGAGTAGCCGGGTGGTGTGGCCCTCGCCGCGGGCACTGCGTTTGGTGCACAGCCGTCCCAGTCGGAACGCCTTACGGCCGCCGGCATGCTCCTCCATCAACCGCAGCGTGCAGATCACCTCGCCGTCAGGGGCTTCCAGCCAGAAGTGCCGCGTCTCGGCAAGCAGGTCGCGACCGTCGAGCTCGGGATACGGGCAGGCCTGTTCGACAACGAAGACCTCGACCCGCAGTTTGAGTAGCGCGTAAAGCGTTGGGACGTCGAGGTCTTTCGCCCACGAGCGGCGCAGGGCGACATTCATGAGTGGTCCAATTGCAGCGCCTTGGTGGTCCACGTCCGCAGTTCATCGGCCAGCGCCGGCTCGTCGGACAAGGCCGCGCCCAACGACGGCACCATCTCTTTCAGAGTGGGCAGCCAGCCCTGGTATCGCTCGGGAAAGCAACGACGCAGCACACCGAGCATCGCTGACACCGCGGTCGAGGCACCCGGTGACGCCCCGAGCAGACCGGCGATGCTGCCGTCGGCCGCAGCGAGCACGGTGGTGTCGAATTCGAGCACGCCACCCCTGCGCTTGTCCCGTCGGATGACCTGTACCCGCTGACCTGCCGTAGTCAGCTCCCAGTCGGAATCGACTGCACTGGGCACGAATTCACGCAGCGCTGCGACCCGGGCGGCCTGCGACAGCCGTAGCTGGCCGATCAGATAGCGGACGAACTCGAGTTGGCTGACACCCGCTCCCAGCATTGTCATCAGGTTGCCCGGTGTCACCGACCGCGGCAGGTCACTGGAGCGCCCATGTTTGAGGAATTTCGGTGACCACCCGGCGAACGGACCGAACGACAGCCAGGGTTTGTTGTTGACGATTCGGGTATCCAGGTGGGCCGCCGTCATACCCGGTGCGCCCGGCGCAGGTAAGCCGTACACCTTGGCCCGATGGCGACCGGCGATCACCGGATCGGCAGTGCGCAGGAATCGTCCGCCGACCGGGAAGCCACCAAAACCTTTGGCTTCCTTGATGCCTGAATTCTGCAGCAACGGCAGCGCCTGGCCACCCGCGCCGACGAACACGAATTTTGCTGCGAGTCTGCGACTTTCGGCTGTGCGACGATTGAGAATCGTCACGGCCCAGGTGCCGTCTCGCTGTCTGGACAGGTTGCGGACCTCGTGACCGAACAACACGACGGTGCCGTTGCGGACACCGTAGCCGATCAACTGTTTGGACAGTGCGCCGAAATCGACGTCGGTGCCGTCGTCAGCCCAGTTGAGCGCGATCGGCTGGGCGAAGTCCCGTCCGACGGCCATATAGGGCAGCCGGCGAGCGAATTCATCGGCGTCGTCGATCCATTCGGTGCCCGCGAACAACGGATTATCGGCCAGCGCTGCGCGGCGGCGGCGCAAGTAGTCGACGCGCTGCGCACCCTGCACGAAGCTGACGTGCGGCACCGGATTCACGAAGCCGCGCACATCGGACACCATGCCGTTCTCGGCGGCGTAGGACCAAAACTGCCGGGTGACGTAGAACTGCTCGTTGACACGCACCGCCTTGGAGATGTCGATCGAGCCGTCGGTGAGTTGCGGCGTGTAGAACAGCTCGCACAGCCCGGCGTGGCCGGTGCCGGCGTTGTTCCACGGGTCGCTGCTTTCGGCCGCGGCGCCGTCGAGCCGCTCGACGACGGTGATCGACCAGTCCGGCTCGAGCCGCCTCAACAGCGCGCTGAGCGTCGCGCTCATGATTCCGGTCCCGACCAGCACGGCATCGACCTTGCGGGTTGTCCCTGCCTGCGGGTCTGACACCGTGCTGTCGTCCTCTGCGATCGAGCGGCTGTACCGATCGTCAGGTTATCCCGGCCGGATCTGAGTCGCTGATCTGCGAGGTTTGTAAGCTGACGGGCGTGACTGGCTGGCAGCCCGACGTCCTGTCCGGCTATTGGCAGCTCACCATCCCGCTGGGTGATGACCCCGACGGCGAGGGCGCCATCGACGCCACGCTGCTACGTCGCGGCGACCCCACACCGGGCGTCGATGCCGTTCTGGCCGTGCACGGCTACACCGATTACTTTTTCCACACGGCGCTGGCCGATCACTTCGCCGGTCGCGGGATCGCTTTCTACGCGCTGGACCTACGTAAATGCGGGCGGTCGTCGCGCACCGGTCAGACCCCGCATTTCACCACCGAGTTGGCCCACTACGACACCGAGCTAGAACGCGCGCTGCAGGTGATCGGCCAGGAGACCGGTTCTACCCGAGTGCTGGTGTACGGCCATTCCGCCGGCGGGCTGATCGTCTCGCTCTGGCTGGACCGAATGCGACGCCGCGGCGCTGTCGGGCGAACGGGCGTGGCGGGGCTGGTGCTCAATAGTCCATTCCTGGATCTGCCCGGCCCGATGGCGCTGCGCTGGACGGCCACTGCGGCACTGATCCGCGCCATCGCCCGGTTCGGTGACAAACGGGTCGCTCGCTCCCCCAACGCCGGCGGCGGTGGCTACGGCGCCAGCCTGCATCGCGACCACCACGGCGAGTTCGACTATGACCTGACGTGGAAACCATTGGGCGGCTTCCCCATTACCTTCGGTTGGCTGTCAGCCGTGCGACACGGCCAGGCGCGGCTGCATCGCGGCCTCGACGTGGGCGTGCCCAACCTGATCCTGCGTTCGGATCGCAGCGTGACGGAGTCCGCCGATCCGGTGGCCCTGGAATGCGGTGACGCGGTGCTCGACGTCAAGCACATCGCGCGGTGGGCCGGCTGCATCGGTAACCGCACCACCATCATTCCGGTGGCCGACGCAAAGCACGATGTGTTCTTGTCGATGCCGCAGCCGCGGCAGGTGGCATACCAGCACTTGGATACCTGGTTGGACGACCATCTCGGCGCGGCCTCCGACGTCGCATCCCACAACGGCTGAAGGGCTTCCGGATGGAAAGCTACGACCTCGCGATCATCGGAACCGGTTCTGGCAATAGCATTCTCGACGATCGCTACGCCAAGAGGCGGGTCGCGATCTGCGAGCAGGGAACCTTCGGCGGGACGTGCCTCAACGTCGGATGCATTCCGACCAAGATGTTCGTCTATGCCGCCGAAGTCGCCGAAACGATCCGCACCGCTTCGCGTTACGGCATCGACGCACACATCGACCGGGTCCGGTGGGACGACATCGTCTCGCGCGTGTTCGGGCGCATCGACCCGATCGCGATCGGTGGCGAGGATTATCGGCGCGCCCAACCGAACGTCGACGTCTATGACCGGCACACCCGTTTCGCCGCGGTTCACGACGACGGCCGCTATGTCCTGCGCACCGACGACGGCGCGGAGTTCACCGCTGAAAAAGTGGTGATCGCCGCTGGTGCGCGGGCTGTGATTCCGCCGGCCATCTTGGACTGCGGTGTGCGCTACTACACGAGCGACGACATCATGCGGATGCCGGAACTACCGAAACATCTGGTGATCGTCGGCGGCGGCTTCGTGGCATGCGAATTCGCGCACATCTTCTCCGCGCTCGGGGTGCGGATCACGATGGTGATTCGCGGTGGCTCACTGCTACGCCATCTGGACGACACCTTGTCGCGGCGGTTCACCCGCATCGCGTCGAGCAAATGGGAGCTGCGCAGCCACCGCAACATCCTCGGCTCGCACGAGAACCGCGCCGGCATCGTGCTGGAACTCGACGACGGCTCGGACCTGCAGGCCGACGCCGTGCTGGTGGCCACCGGCCGGCGCTCTAACGGCGATCAGCTGGATGCCGAAAAGGCCGGCATCGACCTCGACGACCGGCGGGTCGTCGTCGACGAGTACCAACGGACCACCGCCCGCAACGTTTTCGCACTCGGTGACGTGTCGTCGCCGTATGAGCTCAAGCACGTCGCCAACCACGAGGCGCGCGTGGTGCAGCGCAACCTGCTCTGCGACTGGGACGACACCGATGCGATGGTCGCCACCGATCACCGCTACGTTCCGGCCGCGGTGTTCACCGATCCGCAGGTCGCCTACATCGGCTTGACCGAGAACGAAGCCGTGGCAAGGGGTTTCGATGTGTCCTGCAAAATTCAAGACTACGCCGACGTCGCTTACGGCTGGGCCACCGAAGACACCACCGGCATCGTCAAACTCATCGCGGACTCGGCGACCGGTCGACTGCTCGGCGCGCACATCATGGGACAGCAGGCCTCGTCGATCATTCAGCCGTTGATTCAGGCGATGACCTTCGGTCTGACCGCGCCGGAGATGGCGCGCGGCCAGTACTGGATCCACCCGGCGCTGCCGGAGGTCGTCGAAAACGCGTTGCTGGGATTGTCCGACTGACGGCGCGGGGCGCCGGTTATGCGGCGCCGGCGGACGATCGACCGCCGGGCCTGGCGTCGGTCGACCACAGGTGACCACAGTCAGGGCATTGCAGGTGCAGCAGCCATCCCTGATTGCTCAGCAGGAATTGCCAGTGGACATCGCAATTCCGGTTGAGCTGGCAGTCGTCACAGCCGGTGCCGGGCCGGCACTGCGGGCAGCCGAACCATGCGCGGCGGCCCCGGTCGGCGGTGGGATCAACCGGAAACACGGCCTGCCACCTGGTCGGGAAGCACTCCGGCGGCCACCAGATCGTCGTAGATCTTCTGCTGGTCGTCGTCCAGGCCGGAGTAGAGCATCGCGTAGGCGCGCTCTTCCTCGGCCAGCACCGCTGCGGGGTCCCAATCCTCCCCGATCGCCTCGAGCACGGCGGCACGCCGGCGCACTTCATCGAGGGTCAGGTCATAGGCGAACGAAAGATGACCACGCTCAAAGTTCATTCCGGCTTCTCCCTGTACTAAAATGCCGATTTTGGGGTATCAGGGTGGTTGGTTTCGGCCGCGGCCGGCAATGGCTTCCGTCACACTCGGCGTTTGAGATTCGTCACAGTCTTCCCAAGCCGAAAGCGCACGTCATGGCTGACGCGGGCGCAGCTCGCGGCGGGGTCCGTGATCACCACTGGGGTGGTGCGGCGCCTCTGCCGAAGCCCCACGTCGACTGTCCCAGCCGTGGTTTGGGCAGGTCCTCGGTCGGTGGGCGACGAAAATTTTGCGCCAGGATCGCCTCGGCGTCGGTTCCCTCGATGAGCGCCAGGCAGGGGCTGCTGAATTCACACATCTGGCAGTGCGGGGCGAAGGTGGGATAGGTCGCCGGGCTGTTGGTCATATCGATCGCCTCGGCACCGATAAATACTGGCACCTGGCCGATTTCGGCGCGGCTTCGGCGAATGTGGGTCCGCCGCAGCAGGCCTGCGGTGCGCTGCTCGACCCGGCTCGTGTCGGTTGTTCGCGCCGTGCGCGCCAACAACCGTCGGTGCTGCGGGATTGCCCGGCCACCACCGCTGGGCTCGCTTTGCCGGACCCGTTGCGACGCAATGGTTGCGGAGCGATCGTTGGCGGGCGGATCAAAAGGGCCACGGATGCGGATCTCGTTGTGGATCGTGCCCGAGATCTCCATACCCAGGTATTCCTGCTCCCAGACCCAACAGGCGGCAACCGCCGCCTCGTCGCGGATCAATGCCTCCGATTCCTGCCAATCGTCGACGACTTGGTGGCGGACGACCCAGTACTCGTCGGCGGCGTCGACCGCCAGCAGGTCGATTCGGCACGTGTAGATCACCGCGGATCCATCGGGTGCCGTCAATCCGCTTTCAGGATCCCGCGGGTCAGGCACCAGCGCCTGGACGTCGTGGTCGATCTTTATCGGGGCAAAATCATCGACCGTGCTCGCCCACGCATCGTAGGAATCGAGCAGCGCCGTCGCGGTGTCCAGCGCATGCGTCTTGCCACCATCGTCGAGCGCACGTTTGAGGGCCTTGTGGACCAGCGATTGCTTCAGTTCGGCCGGCCAGTCCCACGTACCCGGGTAGTAGTAGACGGCTAGCGCGTCCTTGAGTGACGCCGTCAGGCCGGCATCGACGGCGCCCACGGGCACAAGACCACGCCTATGCGGCGACGCGAAATCCCATTGCCGGCGGCACCGTTTGAATTGGGCCCGCTCAGTCGGAGCGATCCGATAGGTCATCAGAGGGCCCGCCGCTGAGGGAGACGCTGGCTATCGCGACCGGGGCGCATCACCTCGATCGAGGTCAAGAGGTCGTCACAGTTCATCGTTCGCCCCGCCACTTCAGGCTAGACCTGCCGCCCGGTCAAAACCCAGAGCGCGCAGTCCTGTCCGCTCTGCTCCCCCGGCGACCCGCGCGGTGTAGAACAGTGCTCATGGGCTTCTCCCATGACAGGGCTCCCCGAACATGACGGTGATCAGCCGTGCATGAGCTGTCGTTATGCGAAGCGATCGCCGGAGTGGTCCGACCATATGCCGAGGGTCGCCACGTCGACGTCGTACGCGTCCGGATCGGCGCGCTTCGGCAAGTGGTCCCCGAGTCGCTGTCGTTTTGCTGGACGCTCGTACGAGATTACGAGGACATGCCCGAAGCCGAGTTGGAGCTCGAATTGGTCACCGCCGAGGTGAGCTGCCGCTCCTGCGGCCGGCAGTCGACGATCACGTCGCAGTGGTCGTTGCTGTGCGCGCACTGCGAGAGCGCTGACGTCAAGGTGCTGCGCGGCGACGAGTTCCTCGTGACGTCGCTGGACGTCTCATGAAAGGTACTGGTGATGGGTAGATTCCATCGGCACGAGGACGGCACCGCGCATACCCACGACCACGGCGATCACCCTCACGACCACGGCGATCACAGCGGCTATCACACCGGCTCTCAGCGGATCGATGTGCTGGAGGCGATCTTCGCCGAGAACGACGTTCGCGCCGACTACAACCGGAAAGCATTCGGCGACAACGGTGTTCGCGCGCTCAACCTGATGAGCTCACCAGGCTCCGGCAAGACCACGGTGCTGCAGGCCACGCTGGACGAATTCGCCGGCGAAATCGGCCTCGGAGTGATCGAGGGCGACATCGCCACCGACCTCGATGCCGCCAAGCTCGGCGGCCGAGGCGCCCAGATATCCCTGCTGAACACCGGAAACGGGTTCGGCGGCGAATGCCACCTCGACGCACCCATGGTCAACCGCGCGCTGCAGGGACTCGATCTGACCAGCCTCGATCTGGTGATCATCGAAAACGTCGGACATCTGGTGTGCCCGGCCGAGTTCGACGTCGGTGAACATGCGAAAGCGATGGTGTATTCGGTCACCGAAGGTGATGACAAGCCGCTGAAGTACCCGGTGATGTTCCGCGCGGTCGACGTGGTGCTGCTCAACAAGATCGATCTGGTGCCCTACTTGGATGTCGACGTCGACTCGTATATCGCCCGAATTCGTGAGGTGAACGCGACGGCGACGATTTTGCCGGTCAGTGCCCGCACAGGTGTCGGCATGGCCGATTGGTTCGACTGGTTGCGACAGTTCATGGCAGGCTCAGCGACCTGAGTGATGGATGGGGTGCTCTCCACAACGTGGCTGCATTCTGTCGCTAATCGGTTGAACACCAACAGATGCAACTGATTCGCAAGACGTTCTGACTGCTATTGATCGCCCCGCACCAACGACCGCGGACGAGCGCTAACACTACGCCGGAGCCGGATGAAACAAGGCCGGAATCCCGGATAACCAATCCGGTCTACGGATTTGCCAGAACTTTCGTTGACAAGGAAGTTCGGCGAGAGTAAACCCAGAACCACGCGCCGCGTAAGCGGGCCGATCGTCGACTCCCGCGGTGTCAGGGACCTTAGCCCGGGCCCGGAAAGCTGCACTATGCCAACGGAAGCAGCAGTCAAAGCGGAACAAACCTTGATCCACGTGCTGTGGATCAATGCGGGTCTCAGTTGTGACGGCGATTCGGTGGCGCTGACTGCCGCCACCCAACCCAGCATCGAGGAGATTGCGCTGGGCGCGCTCCCCGGTTTGCCCAAGATCGCCGTGCACTGGCCGCTGATCGACTTCGAATGCGGCCCCACCGGCGGGGCCGACGATTTCCTCGAGTGGTTCTTCAAGGCCGACCGCGGTGAGCTCGAGCCGTTCGTGCTCGTCGTGGAAGGTTCGATTCCCAACGAGGCGATCAAGAACGAGGGGTACTGGTGTGGATTCGGGAACGACCCGGCCACCGGCCAGCCGATGACGACCAGTGAGTGGCTCGACCGGCTCACCCCGAAAGCGACGGCGGTGGTCGCGGTGGGGACCTGC
>JBAWAV010000105.1:0-6537 GCA_049589475.1 Mycobacterium sp. | reverse complement strand
GCACCGCGCCTACGCGCTGGGCTGGGTCTGCGCGACGGTCGCCTCGGCGCTGCTGCTGTTGCTGCCGCTGCCGCTGCAGACGCGGACCGTCATCGCGCTGTGCTGCGGCCCGCTGGTCGGTATCGGCGTACACCTGGCCGCCCTGGCGCGCAGCCGCGGCTGATCAGCCGAGTCGGCCGGTCGGGCGTGTACGTTGTGGGCTTGAAATGCCCAGTCAAACATCGGACGCCTGGATCGTCGTCCCGGCCTTCAACGAAGCCGGTGTCATCGGTGACGTGATCGCCGCTCTGCGGTCGGTTTTCGCCAACGTGGTGTGTGTGGACGACGGCAGCGCCGACGGCACCGGCGACATCGCTCAGCGCGCCGGGGCGCATCTGGTGCGCCACCCGGTGAACCTGGGCCAGGGCGCGGCCATCCAGACCGGCGTCGAGTACGCCCGCAGCCAGCCCGGGGCTCAAATATTTGCCACCTTCGACGCCGACGGGCAACATCGCGTCCAGGATGTCGTCACCATGATCGACCGGCTGGGCACAGGCGACGTCGACATCGTCATCGGGACTCGATTCGGTCCGGGCGTCAGCCCGCCACCACTGCTGAAAAGGCTTGTGCTGCAAACCGCCGTGCGGCTGAGCCCGCGCGGTCGCCGGCTGGGCCTGACCGACACCAACAACGGGCTGCGGGTCTTCAACAAGTCCGTCGCCGACAGCCTGGACATCACCATGAACGGGATGAGCCACGCCACCGAGTTCATCATGCTGATCGCCGAAAACCGTTGGCGGGTCGCCGAACAACCGGTCGAGGTGCTCTACACCGAATACTCCTCAGCGAAGGGGCAGCCGCTGCTCAACGGCGTCAACATCGTCGTCGACGGATTCCTGCGAGGAAGGATGCCGCGTTGAACTGGATACAGGGCCTGCTGATCGCCTCGATCATCGCGCTGGTGGTCTTCCTGCTGCGCTCGCGCCGCAGCGTCCAGTCGCAAGCCTGGGTCAAAGTGGGCTTCCTGGCCTTCATGCTCGCCGGTGTGTATGCCGTGCTTCGGCCCAACGACACCACGGTGGTGGCGCACTGGCTGGGCGTCGATCGCGGCACCGACCTGATGCTGTACGCGCTGATCATCGCGTTCGGCTTCAGCACGCTGAACACCTATTTGCGGTTCAAAGACCTTGAACTGCGTTACGCCCGACTGGCCCGCGCCATCGCACTCGACGGTGCGCAGGCACCGGAGCCGCACTAATAGACGCAGCGTTGAATCCTGCGGCCGGCCTGCTCCGAGCGCCTGCCTGGACGGCCAGCATCGAAGGAATCCTGAGGTGGGTCTTCGGGCTTTACTCAGGTTAGTCACATCATTTTTGCGGAATGTTCCCAGTTTCAGATGCGCCGCGATTTAAGCTCGTATCACCCCCTACCGGGAACGAGGCTGGTCAGACACCTATCCCTAGTGCGGGAGCGCCCTCCGATGAATTCTTGTCGTCACACCTTCGCCATGGCCGCCGCCGCGAGCTGGCTCGTCGGCGCCGCACTTCTCTCGGATGCCGTCGCTGTCGCCGACAGCGTCGAGCTCGATCCCCTGGCCGTCGATCCGTTCGATGCGTCGTCCTACACCTTCGATCCCGTTGCTCGGGAAACCGTGACAGGGCTGTACAACATGGCCACGGCTCCACCGGGCATCAACGAAAGCCTGGAGGGCTACCAGCAGTTCGACGTCGTCGACAGCGATGGCAACACAGACGGAACCATGTACGCCTACGAGTCGACGTCGCCGTACCTATCGACGTTGTCCGACCCCGATCTCGTCAACAGCCAGGTGCTCTACGTCAGCACCGACGTACCCGGCCACACCGACCCGTCCGGGGTCGCCCCGCCCGCCGGCTCGATCATCAGCACGACCACCAGCTTCGGCGGCGAGGTCCAACACATCTATTCCGCCATCCCCAACGGCGTCGGCACCGATACGGTCACCGACGTCATCAAGTCCCCGTTTGGGACCTTCGACATCTCCCCATTCGTCGATGGCCTCGACTTCGACGCGGCCGACGTAACGCCAGCGTTGCCCGACGGCATCACGTCGACTGCCGATCCGGTGATCATCGCGGTCAACGGCCTGCCGCCGCTGACCATCGCGCTGCAGGGCTATCAGCCGTTCGAATACGAGGGCAATCCGGACGCGACCTTCAACGCTGTCGAAACCACCACCAGGGACGGCCTCGGATTCCACACCGAGGCATTCCTGGTCACCGACGACACCGGGTCCGCGGACTCGTTGCCGGTCGGATCGATCTACAACGTCATCGATTACAGCAACATGTCGAATGTCTACTCGTCGATTCCACAGGCCGACGGCACCGACAAGGTCACCGACACATTGATCAACGCCACCACCGGCCAAACGACGGATCTGACGTCCCTGTTCGCTCCTTACGACGCCTCGCTCGGGCTCGACGACGGCTCAATCATCCACCCGATCGTGTTCGGCGACGACACCATCCAAGCGGCCCCCGATGCGCAGGAGACGTTCACCGGGATCAATGGCCTGCCGCCGGGCAACGCATCGATCCAGGGCACCGACACGTTCGGCATCTACTCCGCCGGCTCCGACACCCCCTCGACGACCTTCACGGCCGACGTCACCAACCTCCAGGAGATGTATTACAGCCACTACGCCGAGGCACTGCTCGTCACGGATTCCTCAGACCCGACGGTGCTGCCGGACGGCTCGATCATCGACATGACGACCTACGGCAACGGATTCGAGAACGTCTACACCGACCTGCCCGGGCTGGGAGCGGACGGCCACAACCTCATCACGGATACGCTCGTGACCCCCTTCGGCAACTTCGACCTCTCCACTTTGATCGACGCGTCCGCGGGTCTCAGTCCCGGCGATGGCTTGGTGACATTCCTGGATGCAGCGTGGTTGGACCTGTTCAATAGTTTCTGAGCGATCACCCTGCGCCTACACCCCGGCGCAGGCCGGCGTGAGGTCAGCAAGACCAGTCCGAGCGACACCGCGGCACCGACAACTGATCAATAGGCTAGCCGGTGTGCGTCCGTCGGAAGTAGTCGACGGTGCGGCGCACGCCCTCGTCGAGCGGCACCTGCGGTCGCCAACCCAAAGTCTTTTCGGCTGAAGCGATGTCGAGGCAGGACCGCTTCAAATCGCCCAGCCGCGGCGGATGAAACTCCGGGTCGTCGGGCGCACCGACGGCGGCGGCCACCGCCGAATGAAGTTGGCGGTCAGAGGTTTCTACACCGGTGCCGATGTTGAAGCGTTGCCCAGCCCCGGCCTGGCCGGATGCCTTGACGAACGCCTCCACCACATCGTCGACGAAGACGTAATCGCGGGTATTGGACCCGTCGCCGAAGACTTTAGTGGGCTTGCCGGACAACAGCGCCTGAGCGAAGATCGCGACCACGCCGGCTTCGCCGTGCGGGTCCTGACGTGGTCCATAGACATTGGCCGGCGCAATGTGCGAGCACTCCAAGTCGTAGAGATGCCGGAACGTGTTGAGGTAGATCTCGCCGGCCACCTTGCCCGCGGCATACGGCGACGCGGGATCGGTCGGCACCTCCTCGCTCGTCGGGTAGGTCGGCGGGGTGCCGTAGATCGATCCGCCCGACGAGGTGTGCACCACCTTGCGGACCCCGGTGCTGCGCGCGGCCTCGGCGATACGGACCGTCCCGAGCACATTGACCGAGGCGTCGAATTGCGGGTCCGCCACCGAGTGCCGCACATCGATCTGGGCGGCCAGGTGGAACACCACCTCGGGGCGGTGCTCGCCGAAGATGGCCCGCAGATCGGCGGTGACGATGTCTGCTTCGACGAAGACGAACTCCGGGTTGCCGGCCAGATGCTCGAGGTTGGTAGCCCGGCCGGAGGCGTAGTTATCGAGGCCGACGACGCGGTGACCGTCGCTCAGTAACCGGTCGGCTAGCGTCGACCCGATGAACCCGGCTGCCCCGGTGACCAGTACGCGCACCGGCCCACCATACCGACGGGCGCACCGGGTGCCGAAAGTGGCGCTGGCCGCGGCGACACTGGTCGCGCTGCAGCTGGTGATTCGCGGGGTGCTGGCGTTTCGGGGCTACTTCTACTGGGACGACCTGATTCTGGTCGGCCGGGCAGGCACCCACGGCCTGCTGTCGCCGTCGTACCTGTTCGACGATCACGACGGCCACGTCATGCCGGCCGCGTTTCTTCTCGCCGGCGCCATCACCCGGTTGGCGCCGCTGAACTGGGTCGGGCCTGCGATCAGCTTGGTGGTGTTGCAGCTGCTGGCGTCGCTGGCGTTGTTGCGTGCGCTCTACGTGATCCTGGGCTGGCGGCCGGTTCTGCTCGTTCCGCTGATCTTCGCCCTGTTCAGCCCGCTGGCGGTGCCCGGGTTCGCCTGGTGGGCGGCGGCGCTGAACTCGTTGCCGATGCTGGCCGCGCTGGCCTGGGTCTGTGCCGACGCGATCTTGTTGGTCCGCACCGGGAGTCGGCGCTACGCGGCGACCGGCGTGTTGGCCTACCTCGTCGGGCTGGCGTTCTTCGAGAAGGCCGCGGTGATCCCGTTCGTCGCATTCGCGATCGCAGCACTGCTTCGTCACGTCAACGGCGATCGCTCGGCATGCGCGACGGTGTGGCGGGCCGGCATCCGACTGTGGACGGTGTCCTTGGCGCTGACCGGCGCCTGGATCGCGGTATATCTGGTCGTGGTCAACCAGCGGCGGTGGAGTTCGGATCTGTTGATGACGTGGAATCTGTTGCGTCGCTCGGTAACTCACGGGATCGTGCCTGGCTTGGCCGGTGGCCCGTGGGAGTGGGCCAGGTGGGCGCCGGCTTCGCCGTGGGCCGTACCGCCGACGTCGGTCAGGGTGCTGGGTTGGCTGGTGCTCGCCGCGGTGCTGGCGCTGTCACTGGCTCGCAAACAGCGCGTCGTGCCGCTGTGGCTGACCGCCGCCGGCTACGTGGTCGCCTGCCAGGTGCCGATCTATCTGATGCGTTCGTCGCGGTTCACCGCGCTGGAACTGGCCCAGACGTTGCGCTATTTTCCTGATCTCGTCGTGGTGCTGGCTTTGCTTGCCGCCGTTGGCCTTTGCGCGCCCAACCGGTCGGCATCACGCTGGCTGGCCGCCTCGTCGGCCCGCACCCTTATGACGACCGCCGCGGCGACGTGCTTTGTTGTGAGCAGCGGGTATTCGACGGCGACATTTCTGAAGTCCTGGCAGGACAACCCGGCTCAGCCCTACCTGCAGAATGCGCGGCGTGGGCTGGCCGCCGCGCGCGCCGCCTCCAGCGCACCGCTGCTGGATCAGGAAGTCGACCCGTTGGTGCTCGGCCGGGTGGCCTGGCCGAGCAATCTGGCCAGCCACATGTTCGCCTTGCTGCACGACCGGCCGCAATTCAACTTGGCGACAACGCAATTGAGAACACTCGACACTGCGGGCCGACTGGTGGACGCGCAAGTGACCTGGGTGCGGGCGATCGAGCCCGGACCGGTGCCGCAATGCGGGTATCTCGTGCAGCCCGACCGGCCGGTTCGGCTTGCCCTGGACGGACCGCTGCTGCCGACGGATTGGACGGCGGAGATCAACTACCTCGCCAACAGTGACGGCTCGATGACGATGTCGTTGTCCGAAGGCCCCTCAACCCGAGTTCCGGTGCATCCCGGGCTCAACCGAGTTTTCGTTCGCCTACCCGGCGCGGGTGACGCTGTCCTCGTGCGGGCCAACACGACCGCGTTGAGCGTGTGCGTGGCGGCCGGGCCGGTGGGATACGTGCTGCCCCGTTGACTTGGCGCGGCGAGCTGCGGGCACCTCCCGCTTGCGAGCGTCACGCTGGAGTGGCAGTCGCTTGCCGGCGTCACGCTAGCGTGGCATTCGACGACGACGCGTTGAGCCACGCGTTGAGCCACCTAGGAGAATCGAACTCCTGACCTGCTCATTACGAGTGAGCCGCTCTACCGACTGAGCTAAGGTGGCGTGCCCTGTCGGGCGGCACGAGTCTACGACAGGCCCGCTCACCCGCCCAAACTCGCGATCAGTCGCGCAGCGCCTGACCGATCGTGGCGACCATGGCGTCGACGGCGAACTTGGGCTTGACGTTGACGGCCAGGGCTTCGCGGCACCCGAGCACCGCCTCGATGCAGCGCAGTAGTCGATCGGGTGGAACGTGGGCGGCCATCGCCGCGATCTGCTCGGCCATGTCGGGGTGATTGGGCCGCACGCCGCCCGCGCTCGCCGACACCAGCAGCGCGTCCCGAAAGTAGGTGGCCAGGTCGATCAGCGCGCGGTCCAGGGAATCTCGTGAAGCCCGAGTCTGACGCGACTTCTGTCGTCGCTCAAGGTCTTTGATTGCACCCGTCGCGCCGCGCAAGGCGCCGGCGGTGCCCTTACCCGTGCCGCCCGCGCCCAGAGCGGTGCGCAGCTCCTCGGTCTCAGCTTCGTCGCGCCCGGCGGTGAGCACGGCCGCTTCCGCCTCCGCGGCGATCACCAACGCTTCGGCGGCGGCAAACGCCTTCGAGCGGGTCGCCGCGTCGCGGGCCAGCCCCAGCG
>JBAWAV010000104.1:0-7593 GCA_049589475.1 Mycobacterium sp. | reverse complement strand
CGGTCCGGGCGGCTCAAACGAGCCCGGGCCAAGTCGCTGAACAAGCGACTTGGCGAGGGCGCGTAACGCGTCGGCGAAGCTATGACGCCGAACTGTGGTCCTACCCGGAGGACGGCCCCGACAGAGTGGGCAGACAAACCGGTGATCTGCATAAAAGGCATACTACATACTTTTCGTATGTCTAGCTATCTATTAAGCAACTTAAAGTATTTTTGTCCGTTGTCGGCATCTCCTGGAGAAACGCTCTGCGCGACCCGAGCGTTCGCGCCCTGTCCGGGTGCGCTACGACATGGCACGCCGCTACCGGTTGTGGTGATCATTGCCCTGACAGCTCTCTTCGGCTCAACCCGTATAGACCGGACGTTGCACGACGGCGCGACGGTACCGGTAGCGCGCCTCCACGGGAGCTTTGTCCCCGCCGCGCCCGGCCGAGGCCGACGCCGGGGCGCCGAACGGACTCGCCTGTCCCCTGGGCAGGACCGGCGAAGTTGAGCTCGCCCCGCTTGCGCCGCCCGGCATTGCCGAGGCGACTTGACTGAAGGCCGGAGCTGCGGAGGTCCAGCCCTGCGGCACCGACAACGCACCGAGCGAAGCCGCGCGGCCCGACGTCGCAGTCACCGCGGTATCGCCGAACTCTGGTGAACTCCACGCACCCATGCTCGGACTCACGCCGATGTCGAGCGACGATTTGAACATCTGGAATCCAGTACTGAAGGTGCTGGTAGCTGCGTTAAATGCACTCGTGAGCGACCCTGACGATCCGAGCGTCGAGACGCTCGACGTGAGCATGGAGGCGGTTGATGCAGTACCGGAAGCCAAGCTCGTCCCGGATGTCAGTGCTGCGCTTGATGTCATCGGGGTCACCAGCGCAGACAGTGGCGATGTCGAGGACGAGCTTGACGTGACCGTCGACGCCAGCGCCTGCAGGGCGCTGGGCATTGCGGCCGTGCTCAATGGTGACACCGTCTGCACGCTTGTGCCGGCTGATGTACCGGCGGCTTGGGTGACCGTGGCGGCCAACCCGGCGAGCCCTGATGAGTTCGTGGTTTCCGGCGGAGCCGTGAACGGCGTCAATGTGGACGCAGTCGATGATGCACCGGCATAGCCGTACATCGCCGCGGCGTCCTGGGCCCACATCTCGACGTAGTCGGCCTCGGTGGCCATGATCGCCGGGGTGTTTTGACCGAAGAAGTTTGTCGCGACCAGCGCCATCAGCAACGCGCGGTTGGCCGCAATCACCGCCGGCGGCACGGTCGTCGCGAACGCGGCCTCATAGGCGGCCACGGCCGCTTTGGCTTGCGCGGCGGTCTGTTCCGCGTGCAGGGCGGTGGCGCCGATCCACGACACATGGGTTGCGGCCGCCCCGGCCATTGATTCGGAGGAAGGACCGAGCCATGCAGACGTCACGTCGGTGATCGCGGCCCCGAAGGCAACGGCCGTGATGTACAGGTCGTCCGCCAGCAGATCCCAGGCCGCCGCGGCGACCAGCAGCGGCGCGGCTCCCGGTCCCGCATACATCCGCCCGGAGTTGATCTCCGGCGGTAAGGCCCCGAACTCCAGCATCTACGGACCGCCGAGGTCGATCGCAACAGAGTTTGTGACGCGGATCGTGGTGCCCACGGCCGCTTCGAGACACCGCAATGGGTGCCCCAGCCCGAAGCCGCGCCCGTCGCGCAACCCGACCGGCGGGACTACCCGCAGACCGACCGCTCTCATTGACAGAGTTTTACATACTTTTCGTATCGTGTACAGCTCTGAGCGAACCACAAGTTTCACCCGGAGGGTTTCTCACCGGCATGCCGCCGAACTACCACGTCGCTGACCGGGCGGGGTCATGACGCCGCTCTGCCAACCGATGCCAGCAACGGCCAGCTCGCGTCGCGTTCGGAGATGACGCTGACCGCCAGCGGCCACTCGATCCCGAATTCCGGGTCGTCCCAGCGGAATCCCTGCTCCTCGTCACCGTCATAGACGCGGCTGACGTGATAGAGAACTTCGGTGTTGTCGGCAAGAGTCTGAAAGCCGTGGGCAATGAACGGTGGCAAGAAGAGCGCGCGGCGGTTGTCGGCACTCAGTTGCACCATCACGTGGTTGCCATAGTTGCTCGACTCCGGGCGCACGTCGACCGCCACGCCGGCGATGGCGCCGCGGGTGCAGCGAACCAGCTTGGCCTCGGCGTTCGGTGGAACCTGACGGTGGATGCCGCGCAGCGTCCCTCTGGCGTAGTTGTATGCCAAATGCGTCTGCGCGACGGAGGAGAGCAGGCCGTATTCGGCGAATTCTTCGGCGCAGAACAACCGCGAGTAGAACCCGCGATCGTCGCGCTCCGGTTCTATGTCGACGATCATCACCCCGCCGACGTCGGTAGGCGTGTACCTCACTCGAAATCTCCTTTCGGGATGGAGCCGTGATACTTGATTGCGTCGTGGTCTTGCCGCGAATCGCGTTGAAGCAAAGGCGAACCCGATCGTTCATCGGTACCGCTGACCGTCATCTGAACTGTCATATCCCTTCGCTCGGCATCGACGTGCGCTAGTTGACCGAGTAGTCGGTCCCGGAATCCAACACGGCCCTCTCGACCGCGAAGGCTTCGGCATAGCGGGCATGGCACTGCACCCCGCGGACTCGCATCAAGCCCAAGAACACCTCATCGTCAAACCATCTGCGGCCGGCTCGGGACGGATAGCACGCAGCGATGAGCCTCGCCTTCTGGTGGGCGGTCTCGCTCGGAATTGGTAGGTAGAGAGAGGGATTGAGCATGTCGGAGCCAGGCCGCAGGATTTCGTAACCGAGAATCAGGCGCTCCCGGAACTCGGCCGGGATCAGCTCAGCCAGCAAGCGATGGTTTTCGGACTGATCGCTGCCATGTGGACCGAACACGATGCCTGGTTCGCAGTCGCGGCGAAACTCCGCCAGAAGTTCCCTGACTCGCCTCCGCTGGTCCCTCAGCCGGCCGGCGGGCAGGTCGGCCACCGTCAATCGGATATCCGCCCAGGGACACAACACTGCGAACGCGTTCTTCTCTTCGATCTCCTGCTCGGTGCCGCCACCGGTCAGCACCAAGGCGTGGACCACAAGATCCTGTCTGTTACAGGTAATTTCGACCAATGTCGCTCCGACGCCGACCGCGACGTCGCCACAGCCCACTCCGATGACAGCCACCGAATTGAGGCTGACCGGTGTCAGCGCCATCATGTTGGCCGTACCATCCACCGATCAACTTCCTTCGTAGCCTCTCGCCGCCGCAGGACTCGAGGCCCAGGCCCCCCTGCCGCAGGGACGCCGTGAGCATCGAAACCCGTCAAACCGCTAATCGCCATCATAAGGATGGTACATACATTTGGAATGACTATCACTCCTTCTGTCAACCCCTGGTATCACCAGTGGCAGTTCGTCGCCGGGCGGTCGATGTCGGATAGCGATGCCTTGACCGGCATCGACCGGGCGCTGCAGCGAGCCGCCGGAGGTAACACTTTTCATACTTTTTGAATCATGTATAGTTCTGAGCAGACCGCGCGTCCTGAGGGTGTTGCGGTCGGCGTACCGACTCAGGGGTGGCCTTAAAGCCGCGTCGATCGCCAACTGCGGATAGCTTTTTGGATAAGCTCGTCCAACGACGCCTCGAGACCTAGGGGCCCGTTGTCAGACCTTCGCGGCGGAGCACTACTAGGTGGCTTAATGATGACCGAGACGACCGACAGCAGGGCGGATTCAACCCGCCTGCAGATTCTGCGTGCTGCCGCGCGCCAGTTCGCTCGGCTGCCCTATCACCAGGTCGGCCTCGACGACGTTCTCGCCGAGGCCGAGTTGACCAAGGGCGCGATGTATTTTCACTTCCGCTCGAAGCATGCGCTGGCGCTGGCGATCGTCGACGACCAGATCACCCGGTCCAACAAATCGATCACCGAACTGCTGGCGCGCAAGTTCTCCGGCCTGGAGACGCTGATCGACTACTCCTACCAGTTGGCTGCGCGAGATATCAGCGAGGTCATCTCCCGCGCAGCCTTGCATCTCATCGAGTCCATCGGTCGGATCGATGGACTGCAAGCGAAATTGCACAAGGAATGGATCGACAACCTCACGGTCGCCATCCAGCGCGGCATAGGTGAGGGCGACGTCGTGGAGGACTGCGACCCGGAGGCCGTGGGACGCCTGCTGGCGTCGGCCTACATGGGGTTGCGCCAGACCAGCGATCTGGACGAACCGGAACGTTTCCTCCGCGACTTCGAGAAATTGTGGGTGCTCACGCTGCCCGGCTTCGTGCGCCCGGAGCGGATCGACTATTTCCGGCAGTTCATCAAACGACGCACGACGATCGCGATCGCCAGCACGTCCGCGCTGGCGGGTTCAGGCTGATCACAACGTCCATCACGGGGCGGTAACCACGTCGGCCCCCCCTGTCGCCCTGTTAGGCTTTGCCGCCGAGTCAGCAATCGTGCGCACCGAGAGGGTCTGGAGGCTCTGCACACAACCCGAACTCCGGAGGTAAGCCGATGGCCCGCCAGGTCCGATCGGAAGCGACACGGCGAAAGATCCTCGACGCCGCGGTCGAGGTGTTCACCGAGGTGGGGTTCGCGGCCGCCGATCGTGGCGCGATCATCGAACGCACCGGGATGACCAAGGGCGCCTTCTACCACCATTTCGATTCGATGGAAGCCCTCGCGTCGGCCATCATCGACGAGGGCGCCAATTTGGTGGTCGCCGAGCTCAGCGCGATGTCGGACTCGTTTTCGCCGGCACTGGAAAACATCCTGCACAGCACTTTCATCACCGCGGACCTGTTCGCGTCCAACAGGGTTGTACGCATCGCCGAGCAATTGACTCTCGCGTTCGGCAAATTCAACAGCACCGCGATCGCGGCGTACCGAAGCTGGATCGACACGATGACAGTCGAGGCCACGCGGGCAATCGCCGAAGGCGACATCCGACCGGAGCTCGACCCGCACATGGTCAGCGAGTCGATCATCAGCGCGACGTTCGGTGCGCGGATCTTGGGGCAGGCGACGTCCGACGACCGCGATCTCGTCCGCCGGATGACCCAGATGTGGGAGCTACTGTTCCCCGCGATCGTCACCGAGACGTCGCTGGGCTACTACCGCGAATTCCTGGCCCGCGAGGCGTTGCGCCACGTCGAGCCCGACGCATCGTGATAGCCGGGCAATCCCATCGAGCCGGGGGCGCTCAGCGCTCGTTGACCCACAGATGCTCGGTGAGGTCCTGAAACGTCGCGAGCGCAATCTCGTCATCGGCGCGCCGCAGGGCGGATTTGCTCATCAACGCGCGCACCGTCGAGCCATCCTTGTGCGCAAGGTCGACGACCATGTTCGCCAGGCCGTCCACGATCGCGAGCACCGGTTCGGTTTCCAGCGCGCCATAGAAGATGTCGTGGAATTTCAACGCGACGACCTCATCCGGACCACGGCCGACCATCTCGGCGAAGGCGGTGTTGGCGAACACGATGGTGCCGTCCTGCAGGACCGCAAGGGTGGGAACCGGGATCCGCTCCAGTATGACCAGCGCCGGCAACTCCTGCAGCGCCTCGATGGGCGGTCGGCTCGCCTGCATTGATCGTCGTCGGTCCACCAAATGATTATGGTCTATCGCGGCGCCGACTGCCGCACAGGTCCTGAGAGCATCCTGAAATGACCTGCGAAGCGCGGGGTGCTGGATGTCTTTTGCCCCTGCCGTGCGGATAATGACACGCTGAACGTATGGCAGCCCAGCGGCGACGGGTGGCCCGCAGCGAGGAGGTTCGATGACGACGCACGGCGAAGCGGCGGTCCTCGTCCTGGCGGCCGGAGCCGGAACCCGGATGCGCTCCGACACCCCGAAGGTGCTGCACACCCTGGCCGGCCGCAGCATGCTGGCGCATTCGCTGCACGCGATCGTCAAGATGGCGCCGCAGCACCTGGTGGTGGTGCTGGGCCGCGACCACCGACCTATCGAAGAAGCTGTCAGCGATCTGGCCCAGACGCTGGGACGACCGATCGAGGTGGCGACCCAGGACCAGCAGTTAGGCACTGGTCACGCCGTGCTGTGCGGCTTGTCGGCGTTGCCTGACGACTTCGGCGGCGTCGTGGTCGTGACGTCCGGCGACATCCCACTCCTCGACGCCGACACCCTGGCTGACCTGGTCGCCACGCACTGCGCCCGGGACGCCGCGGTAACAGTGCTGACCACGACGCTGAGCGATCCGACCGGTTACGGCCGCACCCTGCGCACCCAGGACCATGAGGTGATCGCGATCGTCGAGCAGGCGGACGCAACGCCCTCGCAGCAGGAAATCCGTGAGGTCAACGCCGGCGTATACGCCTTCGACATCGCCGCGCTGCGATCGGCGCTCACCCGGTTGTCCGCCGACAACGCACAGCAGGAGCTGTATCTGACCGACGTCATCGCGATCGTTCGACAGGACGGGCGGGCGGTGCAAGCCAGGCACGTCGACGACAGCTCCCTGGTCGCCGGCGTCAACAACCGCGTCCAGCTGTCCGAGTTGGCCGCCGAACTCAACCGCCGGATCGTCTCCGGCCATCAGCTGGCAGGCGTCACCGTCGTCGATCCCGCGACCACCTGGATCGACGTCGACGTGACCATCGGCCGCGACACCATCGTCCACCCGGGAACGCAGCTGCTCGGCGGCACCCGGATCGGCGGTCGGTGCACCATCGGCCCGGACACCACGCTGACCGACGTCTCCGTCGGCGACGGCGCCTCGGTGACCCGAACCCACGGCACGGACGCCTCGATCGGCGACGGCGCGGTCGTCGGGCCGTTCACCTACCTGCGGCCCGGAACCGCCCTCGGCGCCGAGGGCAAGCTGGGCGCGTTCGTCGAGACCAAGAACTCAACCATCGGCACCGGCACCAAGGTGCCGCACCTGACCTACGTCGGTGACGCCGACATCGGCGAGCACAGCAACATCGGTGCATCCAGCGTCTTCGTCAACTACGACGGCACCTCCAAGCAACGGACCACGGTCGGTTCGCATGTGCGCACCGGCTCGGACACCATGTTCGTCGCCCCGGTCACCGTCGGCGACGGCGCCTACACCGGTGCGGGCACCGTGCTCCGCGAGGACGTTCCGCCCGGCGCGCTGGCGGTGTCCGGCGGCCAGCAGCGCAACATCGAGGGCTGGGTGGATCGCAAACGGCCCGGCAGTGCGGCCGCCAAGGCCGCCGAACGGGCTCGCGCCGCTGAGAATCCGGCGCAAGAGGTGCCCGACGAGCCGACATGACGCCAACGGGGCAGCGCAGCGGCGTTTCGCTACCTACTATCTGTACTGCGTATTTCGTAAAGCCAGCCATCCGACCCGAACCAGCGAGGGCAGCACGTGAGCTACGACTGGACTGACAACCGCAAGAATCTGATGCTCTTCACGGGTCGCGCGCACCCGGAGCTGGCCGAGCAGGTGGCCAAAGAGCTCGACGTACACGTCACCGCCCAGACCGCACGAGACTTCGCCAACGGCGAGATCTTCGTGCGCTTCCAGGAATCGGTCCGCGGTTGCGACGCCTTCGTCCTGCAATCGCACCCGGCGCCGGTCAACCAATGGCTGATGGAACAGCTGATCATGATCGACGCGCTCAAACGCGG
>JBAWAV010000103.1:0-2744 GCA_049589475.1 Mycobacterium sp. | reverse complement strand
CTCGCCCAATGCAAGCGGGACGGCACGCTACCGCGAATCTCCGACCGACTCGGCCAATTGGTCCGCACCAACAGCGAGGCGATGACCGCGGTGACCACACCGGACGACCGCGGCTGGGGTCGCAGCGTTTCGATCACCTCGAGCGTGCACCCCACCGCCGACAGCCATGTCGAAGCCGTCACCTACGGGCGGGGCGGCAACGCAATGGGCCTGATGTTCACATTGCTGACCGGCGAAGGCACCAGAATCACCCGGCCGCTGAAGCTGCTTGCCCAGATCTGCCGGCACCCGATTCGCTTTGTCCGCGTGACGAATCCGCGCGGCTGGTCACAACGCTCGCTCATCACCGGCGTCATGCAGACCACCGATACATCGCTATCGCTGGTGCCCAGGCGGCGGATACTCGGCCGGCGGCTGCGGCTCGCCACGCGCCAGGATCCGGACCACCCGACACCCACTTTCCTGCCGGTGGCCAATGACTTCGCCCGGCGGCTCGCCGACCAGACCGGTGGGACAGCGCAGAGTTGGCTGACCGAAGCATTGTTCAACATGCCGATCACTGCACACATATTGGGTGGCGCAATAGCCGCCGATACCCCCGAGCGCGGCGTTGTCGACGGCGAGCATCGAGTGTTCGGCTACAAGAACCTGCTTATCTGCGACGGCGCGGTCATCCCGGCGAATCCCGGTGTGAATCCGAGCCTGACGATCACGGCGATGGTCGAACGGGCGATGGCAGCGATCCCGGTCAAGCCGGGTGTCCAAACGACAACCACCCGTGCGGGGTTGATCAAGTCGAAACCGGCCGCAGTGTGAGCGTTAATTGCACCTGGAAGCGTTGACCCACCGACGTTGTAACCCACACATCCGGTGACGTTCTGGGGCGGCGGTGGGTCGTACGGCATCGGAGCGTAGTACGCCGGCGGCGGAACGTATGGCGCGATGGGGCTGACACTGGCATTTCCCGCCTGGGTGATGGTCGTTAGCGCATTGATTCTGCTGCGCGCGGGCTACATCGACGCTCAGCGGGCCACCCGCTGAGTGAACGCGACTGCGTGTGGTCGCGGGTGTAGATGAAGTACTAGAGGAGATCGGCGAATGTCGGGTCTGGCCGGACTTGCTTTGGGCACGGTTCCGATTGCAGGTGGGGCACTGCTGGCATTAGCGGGCGGCCAATTGAAGGGTCTGTTCGGGGCTTCGGACTATCGCGAGCTCATCAAGCAGGATCAAGACCTGCTGAGGGGTATTCCGCTGGAGCAGACCGCGCGTCGGGCCGAACCGCAGCGCACAATCGACGAGCGCATCGATGACCTTATTGCTGCCACCGACCGCAACCTCTCGCTACGTCAGAAGGCCAGCGGCTACCAGGGCAACTGGCGCGACGTGGTGCTGTGTGTCTGCATCGTGCTGTTCGCCGTCATCTGGTGGAATGTGTTCCACAGCAGGACTAGTTGGCTGTCGATGTTCATCGTGTTAGTTCTGCTGGCTGTGGTGACCGCGTTTTACGCTACTCGAGGCTTCGTTATGAGCGTACGTAACGCCATGCATCGGCATAATCAACGCCGAGTGACCTAGGCCGAGCAACGCCAACGGAAAGGCTCGAGAGTGGCAGAGCAACCTGTCGACGCCGCCACTCGTCTCGCAGTGCAGCGCACCCGCTTGGCTCAGGAACGAACCCTGATGGCCTGGATCCGAACGAGTACATCCTTGATCGCTTTTGGTTTCACAATCTTTCAGTTCTTCGAGTACCTCTCAAGGAATGAGAGCCGGCGCGAACCGATCGTCAGTCCCTGGGTCATCGGCATGGTCATGATCCTGATGGGCCTTACGGGCTTAACGCTGGCGTGGGTGCAGCATCGCCAGGAGATGAAGGCACTCCGGGCAGAAGCTGGACCCATGCCGTACTCGATAGCGAGCATCATGGCCGGCTTCATCGCCGTTCTGGGCGCCATCGCGCTGGTCGTTGTGGCCTTCAGGATGTAGCACTTCACGGGGCCCGGGAATCGTCACCTCCCAGCGGAACCTTCCCGTCGCCGAGAGGTATCGATTCGGAAAACCGCGGATGTATGTCATCAAGTGGGCTGTTGCCGATGAGGCAGACAGCCTAGGGTGGGGTCGTGGGCCCACCCAGACGGGCTCAAAGCCAAGCCGCCCAGAGCCGTCAGTTGTCTTGGCCGCCTCGCATAGCTCGAAACTACTGTGCCAGATGGCTTTTCGTGGTGTTGAACAGCACCTGCCACCGGCAGTCCGGACGAAACTCCCCGAGAGGTCCATCATGGCTGAATCAACAGCACACCCCAACGGCCAGAAGCCAACTGCCGCGCCCGAAGAAGACCAGGTGCGGCGGGATATCTTGCCCATCCCGGACGCCAAGCATGTCGGCCTGACGACGTATGACGCAAAGGACCCGGATACCACCTATCCGCCGATCACCGCGCTACGCCCGCCCAAGGCAGCACCCAACGTTCTGGTGGTGATGCTCGACGATGTGGGCTTCGGTGGTTCGTCGGCTTTCGGCGGCCCGTGTCATACGCCGACAGCCGAGCGGCTGGCCGCAGGTGGGTTGAAGCTGAACCGCTTTCACACCACGGCGCTGTGTTCGCCTACCCGGCAGGCGTTGCTGACCGGGCGCAATCACCACTCGGTGGGGATGGGTGGCATCACCGAGATCGCCACATCGGCGCCGGGCAACAGCAGCGTGCGGCCCAAGGACAAGGCGCCCATCGCCGAAACCCTTATGCTCA
>JBAWAV010000102.1:0-1992 GCA_049589475.1 Mycobacterium sp. | reverse complement strand
GCCAAGTTGTCGGGATCGTCGAATTCGTCGGGTGTGACGATCACGGGGCCGATCGGACCGTATCCGAACTTGGATTTTCCGAGCCCGAACTGCGGGTTGGCGGGATCGGAGAACTGCAGCGCCCGGTCGCTGATGTCTTGGCCCACTGTCAACCCGGCGACGTAGCTCCACGCGTCCTGTTCGCTGACGCGGCGGGTCGTTCGCCCGATGACCACCACCAGCTCGACCTCCCAGTCGACGGTGTCGGCGTCGAGCGGCAGCCGCTGCTCGGGGGAAACAATGCACGATGCGAATTTCGGGAAGACTAGCGGCGCCTTGGGAAGCGCAAAGGCGGCCTCCTGGGCATGATCGGCGTAATTCACGCCGATACCGAACGCTTGTGAAGGCGCCGGCGCCGGCGCGCCCAGTCGCCCCTCGACCGGGGTGAGCCCTTTGGGGTCGAAATCCGATGCGTACCAGTCGATGAGATCAGGCCAGCTTGCGTACGTTGCCTGCACATCGCCGCTGAAGCGGCCGCCGCTTGCCTCGGCGATGTCGAAGTACTGGGGACCTATCGCGATGCAGGCGCGTTCGTCGATGTTGGCGAACCTCATTAGCGGACGGCCTCCGCGAAATGAGCTGTCGACAGCACTGTCAATTCCTGCACTGACCGCTAATTTCCACCATGCTCGCTACGATATATTCATCGCGGGGCTAAGTCGATCCCGAGGTTTTAAGTTGGTCTAATTCGTGACGCGGCTAGTCTGAGCCTGCAACAGGCCCGGCGATGTCAGTCACTCGTGCCCAGTGCCGCCAGCCACTCCAAGCAGGCAACTTCGTTCTCGACCAGATGCTCGGTGATGGCCCGCTTGAGTTCCAGGCCGGATCGTGACCGAGCGGCGTCGATGATGACTCGGTGCGCGACTTCGCGGCGTTTCCGCTCGTCGTCGTCGAGTTCGTAGCTCTCGAACAGCACGCGGGTATAGCGATCACTGGCATGCCAGAGTTGATCCAAAATGCGGAGGTCCCAAGATGTCAATGCGGGTCGAAGTAGCGCCAGATGGAATTCGCGGTGCACTTCCCACAGCGTATCGGTATCGCGATCGCCCCGGATGTGCTCAGCGAGTAGACGTTCGGCCTCTTGCAGGTCGTCGTCTGTCAACAGCGGGCATGCCCGGGCGGCAACGCTTGGCTCGATGTCCTGTCGGAGGCGGTAAATGGCGCGCAGTTCGTTACGGTCCAGTGGGTTCACCATCGCGCTGCGACCCGGCCGCAATTCGACGAGACCTTGCGCTTCCAGCCTGCGCAGCGACTCGCGGACGGGTATGTGGCTGACCCCTAGCTGGGCGCTGAGATCCGCGATCGAAAAACTCGATCCGGCCGCGAGTGTGCCGTTGAGAACCCCCCGGCGGATTTCGGCGGTGACCCGGTCCACCGCGGACTCGGGTCCGGCGACCGAACGTAGCCGGCTTCTGGGCGCCAGCACCGTCGTCGGACTCTGTTCAAGGCTCATAAATAATATAGTCTAGCGGATTTGGATGCTGACCAGCGTCACTGCGGCTGGGCTCGGGGCGTCCCTGCTGAAGGCATTGACTGCCAGCTATCGCATATTCCGTGGGCAGGCCACCGGGGACTTCGCTGTCGGATACAGCGATTACGAGGAGTGCGACGGGGGCGGGATCGGGCGGTCGCCAGGCCACGGAATCCCAGCCCACTTGAAAGCGTCGACATGTAGTGCGTCGACCGCGGCTGGGCGATCGTCGCCCGGAAGCTCCTGGCTGATGGTGAAACCTGCCTTGCCCATCGTCCACGCCACGAACCGATACGGAGCACGCAGGCCGGCTAGCTCCGCATCATCGACGGCGATGCGCGCCCCGGGTATCAGCGGGCGAAGGTCGTCGCGCTCGTAGACGACCTCTATTGCCGAGACCCTCCACACGCCACCTGCCTTCATTACGCGGTAGAGGAGCCGGCAATATGCGTTCAACGCGCAGGCCACACCATCGACGCTCG
>JBAWAV010000101.1:0-1906 GCA_049589475.1 Mycobacterium sp. | reverse complement strand
TGTTGGTCTCGATGTCTTCGCAGAGGTCGATCGCGATGATGTCGGCGCCCTCGGCGGCCAGCATCCGGGCGTGCGAGCGGCCCTGGCCGCGGGCGGCTCCACTGATCACCGCCACCTTGCCCGTCACTCTGCCCATTGCCGACCCCTCCTCATGCGCTCAACAATGCGACTTCCGTTGGGATTGAAGCGATTCGGTGCGCGCGCCGAGGAATGCCGTCGTCGTCGTGGTCTCGGCAGGGGCGCTGACCCAGTCTCCGAGTGGGACCGGATGAGCGTTCGACTCCATCGCATCTCTTCCACGACGCTGCGTCAATGCAGGACAAGGCTGACTGATTTTTATCATATCTATACTACTTAAAATAGAAAAGACACCGGAAGCGGTGCAGTCCGCGCTGCTAGGCGTCCTCATCGGGGCTATGCGAGCCCGGTAGATTGCCTGCTATGAGTACCGGCGTCGAACAGTTGGAATTCCAGGCCGAGGCGCGTCAGCTGCTGGACTTGATGGTCCACTCGGTCTACTCGGACAAAGATTCGTTCCTGCGGGAGTTGATCTCGAACGCCTCCGATGCGCTGGACAAGCTGCGGATCGAGGCATTCCGAAACAAGGACCTGGACGTCGACACCGCCGATCTGCACATCGAGATCATGGTGGACCACGACGCCCGCACCCTGACCGTGCGCGACAACGGCATCGGCATGAACCGCGCGGAGGTCGTCGACCTGATCGGCACGCTGGCCAAGTCCGGCACCGCCGAACTGCGTCAGCAATTGCGCGACGCCAAGAACGCAACCGTGTCCGAGGAGCTGATCGGCCAGTTCGGCATCGGCTTCTATTCCACCTTCATGGTGGCCGACAAGGTCGAACTGCTCACCCATAAGGCCGGCGAGAGCGAGGCCATCAAGTGGGAGTCCAGCGGCGACGGCACCTACACCATTGCTGCGGTCGAGGATGCGCCGCAGGGAACGTCGGTCACCCTGCACCTCAAGCCTGTCGACGCCGAGGACGCGCTGCACGATTACACGTCGGAGTGGAAGCTGCGGACGCTGGTCAAGAAGTACTCCGACTTCATCGCCTGGCCGATCCGGATGGAGGTCGACAAGACCACCCCCGCCGAAGACGGCGGAGACGACACCGTCACCAGGGAAGTCGAGACGCTCAACTCGGGCAAGGCGCTGTGGGCCAAGGCCAAAGACGAGGTGTCGGAGGAAGAGTACAAAGAGTTCTACAAGCACATCGCGCACGCCTGGGACGATCCGCTCGAGGTCATCTCGATGAAGGCCGAGGGCACTTTCGAATATCAAGCCCTGCTGTTCATTCCGACGCGCGCCCCGTTCGACCTCTACGAGCCCGATGCGTCCATCGGTGTGCAGTTGTATGTCAAACGCGTCTTCATCATGGGTGATTGCGAGCAGCTCATGCCCCGATACCTACGGTTCGTCAAGGGCGTCGTCGATGCCCAGGATCTGTCGCTGAATGTGTCCCGCGAGATCCTGCAACAGGATCGACAGATCAACGCGATCCGGCGCCGGCTGACCAAGAAGGTCCTCTCGACGATCAAGGAGCTGCAGTCCGAGCGGCCGGACGACTACCGCACCTTCTGGGGCGAATTCGGCAAGGTCCTCAAAGAGGGCCTGATGCGCGACTTCGACAACCAGGAGGCGCTACTGGAGATCTCGTCGTTCGCCTCCACGCACAGCGAGGACGAACTGACCACGCTCGCCGGATATGTCGAGCGGATGAAAGACGGCCAGCGGCAGATCTTCTACGCGACCGGCGAGTCACCACAGCAGATTCTGAGCACGCCGCATCTCGAAGCGTTCAAGGCCAAAGGCTATGAGGTGCTCCTGCTTTCCGACACGGTCGACGAGATCTGGCTGGGATCGGTGACGGAGTTCGACGGCAAGC
>JBAWAV010000100.1:0-55805 GCA_049589475.1 Mycobacterium sp. | reverse complement strand
GACAACGTCTTCGGTGGCGTGAGCGAACGCAACGTCACAACGGATCTCGTCGAGGTCGACGTGCATCATGCGGGCGAAAGCATCGACGGCTTCTGCGAATACCGCCGTCCCGCGGCGGACATCGTCGGCGTGCCCGGGATCGTCCTTCGGGCGGCCCCAGCCGACGGACTGGAAGTTGGCGTCCCCGATGAATTGTGCGACGTCAACGGATTCGGTCAGGGACGCATGACGAACATCGGTGGAGACCCCGCTCGATATGGCCGCCACCAACTGTGCGAACCCCGGGTTCATTCCACTCCCGAAGATCGTCGCACCGCCACCCTTTGCCGCACCGTCGACAGCGGCCCGATCGCCGTCGGACAGGTTCCGCCCGGTCAAAAACTCCGCACTCGTGACGATGTTGACGCCGGCCCGCAGGATGCGTTGCACCTCGGCGACGTCGAAATGCAGCGGCGTGTAGATGACGCAGTCCGGTTCGAGCGCCAGCAGCACGTCGACGTCATTGGTGGCGCAGACACCTAGGTCCGAACCCGTGTCACACAGCCGGCCGATGTCGACGCCGACTTTGTCGGGCGAATACGCATATGCGCCAACGAGTTCGATGTCGGGGCGCCGCAATAACGCCTTGACCACCTCGACGGCGACATTGCCGGTGGTCCATTGCACGACACGCAGCACGTCACCCGCCCGAATCGGACGCTTCGAGGTACGCCACGATCGCGTTGGTCAACCCGCGCCGCGCCATGTCCAGGTCGAAGTAGCTACCGATCTGGCGCTCCGAGGTAATCCCGCGCATCGCACCCGGTATGAACGTCGCCACTTCCCGCACTCGTGCGGGGTCGACAACCAAACCGGCGAAGGCGTTTTGACAAGTCGCCAGCCACCCTCGTCCCCAGGACTGAAGCTCGGCGGCCGTGCGCGGGTAGAGGCGTTCGAGCTCGGCGGGGTCGCGGGGCAGCGCGGCACGCAGGTTCTCGATTGCCTTGGAATCGGTGGCCGTCAGTCCGTCATAGAGGGTGTCGATGATGTCCGCGACGCGTTGTCGTAGCGGCGCCGAGGTGTTGGTCTGTTCGAAGACGTCGGCGCGGTGCTCGGCGGTTCGGTGCAGTACCGCGGCCCACAAACCGTCGGCATCACCGAACTGATATTGCACAACCCCCCAGGTCGCTCCGATCTGCTTGGCAATACGGTTGGCCGACACCGCGCCGGGATCGCCGGTAGCCAAGGCCTTCAGGGCGGCCTCCAACATGTTCTCCCGGGTGGCGTATCCGCGCCGGTTGGTGCGCTGCGGCTGAACGCCCGCGTCGGTCATCTTGCAGATGCTACGGCCACCCGACGAGATACACAGAACCTTCTATGATTTTTTCATTGAGGCCACTATGCTTTCCGGTTGAACGTCTTCCCGCGCACCACTCCCGAGGAGTTCAGATGGCGAAACCGCCGCTGTCGATGAAGCCGACCGGCTGGTTCCAGATCGCCTGGTCGGATGAGATCGGCGTCGGCGATGTGCATAAGGTGCACTACTTCGGTCAGGAGATGGTGGCCTGGCGGGCGCAGTCGGGACGGCTGACAGTAATGGACGCCTACTGCGAACATCTCGGCGCTCATCTGGGTTTCGGCGGCCACGTCGAGGGCGAGGTCATCGAATGCGCCTTTCACGGTTGGCAGTGGAGCCACGAAGGCCGAAACGTCTGCATTCCCTACGAGAAACGACCCAACCGCGGGCGCAAGATGCGCACCCACCCGGTCGTCGAACGCAACGAGTCGGTCTACATCTGGCACGATGTCGACGGTCGTGAACCACTGTTCGACGTTCCTGACGTCTTCGCGAGCTTCGAGGATGGCAGCAGTCTCGCCGACTACTACCCTCGGCAGAGCCTCTACCAGCCGGGATTGGAACTGCACCCGCAATACGTGCTCGAAAACGGCGTCGACGTCGCTCACTTCAAATTCGTGCACAAGACGCCGATCGTGCCGGTGTTCACGCGGCACGATTTCGCGCAGCCCGTGTCCTATGTCGACTTCACCATCACCTTCGAGGGTGACGAGAGTCAGTCGATCGACGACATCGACAGCGGAGTGGAGGCCATCAACGGCGGCCTGGGCATCGCGGTGACCAAGAGTTCCGGCATGGTCGACAACCGGACCATCTCGGCGATCACTCCGGTCGACGAGCACACCTCGGACGTCCGGTTCACCGTGTACATCGGCCGCACTCCCGGCAAGGACGCCCCGCGGCACGAGATGAAGGCGCAGGAGTTCGGGCGAGAGGTGATCCGTCAGTTCCAGCAAGACGTCGACATCTGGTCGCACCAACGCTATTCGGACCCACCCGCGCTGTCCTCCTCTGAATTCGAGGGGTTCACCGCTATCCGCGAGTGGGCCCGGCAGTTCTATCCCGACGGACGCGGCGGCAGCGCCGCCGAACTAAGTTCTACGGCAGCCGAAATCAGCTGAAAGGCCAATACAGATGAATGCTCCCGTCCGCGTCTTCCAGGTAGCCACCGGCAATGTCGGCTCCGAGATGATCAAGCGGATCGGTCATCGCACCGATTTGGAACTCGTTGGGCTGCACTGTTATTCGCCGGACAAGCTCGGCCGCGACGCCGGCGAGATCGTCGGGCTGCCGCCGATCGGGGTGACAGCCACCGGGACCATCGAGGAGATCATCGCGGCCAAGCCCGATGTGTTGACCTTTCACGGCGTTTTTCCCGACGAGGACCTCTACGTGAAAGTCCTTGAGGCAGGCATCAACATCGTCACGACGGCCGACTGGATCACCGGCTGGCACCGCGACAAGAACCATCCTCACCCGTCCGGCAAGCCGGTGACCCAGTTGCTTGCCGAGGCGTGCGAGAAGGGTCGGGCCAGCTTCTACGGCACCGGCATGAACCCTGGCCTGAACCAGATCCTCGGCGTCGTGTGCTCCGCTGACGTCGCCGAGATCGAGCACGTCATGACCCTCGAATCGGTTGATGTGTCCTGTCACCACAGCAAGGACACCTGGATCGAGGTCGGCTACGGCTTACCTGTGGACGACCCGAGCATCCCAGGCAGGCTGGAGAAGTACACCCGCGTCTTCGCCGACAGCGTGCTGATGATGGCCGACTGCTTCGACCTCGAACTCGACGAGGTGAAGTTCAGCTACGAGCTCGGCGCGTGCACCAAGGACGTCGACCTGGGCTGGTACCAGATGCCTAAAGGCTCACTGGGCGGCAACTACATCAAGTACCAGGGCATGGTCGGCGGCGTGCCTAAGGTGGAGACGCACCTGGAATGGCAGATGACGCCACACACCGACCCCAGCTGGAACATCAAAGGCTGCTACATCACTCAGATTCAGGGCGATCCGTGCGTCTACAACAAGCACATGATCTTCCCCAAGCCTGGCGTCGACCTTTCAAATCCGGACAATTTCGCCTCCATCGGCATGACCGTCACCGGCCTGCCCGCCCTCAACGCCATAAAGTCCGTCGTCGATGCACCGCCAGGACTCCTGACGAGCGCCGACCTGCCGCTACGGGGATTCGCCGGCAGATTCAAAGCGTAGAGCCGCCCGCGATGCGGCCTGCAACGAAGTCACGCTCACCCGATTCGCGGGGCACCTTTGTCCAAGACTGAGAATTCCTTGAATCCAACATTAACTTCGGATAAGAAGGTGCGGGACGCGGATCACGCGCCGGTGACAGCAAGGGAGTGCAGCCGTGAACAGGTCCAAGATGCTCGCGAAAGTCGCCGTCGGCGCCGTCATCGGTGCGGCTAGCGCGGCGGGCATCCAAGCCGCTCACGCCGACGGCCCGCTTACGGGGAGCGACACAGCGATCATCCTCGGCGGAACCACCGAGCCGACGCCGTCGACCGCTTTTGCGCAGGCCGCCGAGAATGTGTATCTGCACGCGCTTGGTTTCGACGATGGTGCGACCTACTCGACGGTCTGCGACATGGTCGGGACCGACCCGTGCGCCGCGCCGTTGCAGGTGCTGACAACGCCCGAACTGATCCAACAGGGCCCGAGCAGTCTCACCGCCGCCGAGGACGTCACGCTTGCTGTGGAGAACGAATTCAATGCGAACCCAGGCGCTTTCAGCGCCGAGGACCCGCTGACGATCTTCGGATACTCGCAGAGCGCCACCGCCGAGTCGCTGGCCATGACCCAGATCAACGACTACAGCATGGCCCACGGGGACAGCATCCCGCTCGACGACCTGCACTTCGTGTTCATCGGCGACCCCTCCCTTGAAGGCACCGGAGTATGGCCCAATCTGGTCCCAGACATGGACTCGATATTCGGATCGACGCTGACGGACAAGCTACTCACGGACTTCGGCTTCGACGGCGTCCTGGGCAACTTGACGCCCACCGACTTGTACCCGACGACGATCTACACGCTGAACACTGACGGGGTCGCCGACTTCCAACAGGACTTCGAGTCCGGAGGTCTGATCAGCACGATCTCGCATCTGTTCATCCAGCACGTGGAGTACCTGGGGTTGACACCAGCAGAACTCGCCAACGCGACCACATCGACCAACGGCGAACTCACACTTGTCGATATCTCCGACAACATCAACAACGCTGACGCTTGGCTCAGCGCAGTATTCGAGCACGGGGCCGCCGGCAGCGGTCTGCTCGAAAGCGTATTCCAGTCTCTGGAACTGTATTTGACCAACATGTTCTGACCTGAGTTGTGTGCAAGGCGAGGGCTTCTCGACTGCGAGGCGTCCGGAAGCCTCCGCCTTTGGCTTACTGGTTCGAGATGGTCGCGATCGAGGCCGGAGCGGATCATTACGGATCCGCGGCGCCTGCGAACGAAACTTCCATACCGTCCTTGAACGACACGGCCGCGCTTTGAACGAGCTCGCCGAGGGCGAGACGGTTGCGCGATCTGAAACCGGAACCCGTCGCGCAGCCGAGCGAAAGGCCAGTCGCGGCGGCCGAGATTAGTCACCAGGGTCGCGCACCGCAGGTGGGCGCGCAGCTCCGGTAAATCTGCAGCTATCTCCGCATTCCGCCGTCGACAACTTTGACGGCTTTATGTGGAAAGCGCCTCTCCGCGTGGGCTTTTGCGGGCGAATTCGGCAGGACGTACAACGTTTCACGCTTGTCCAGCAGTGGTTTCAAGACTTGGTCCATGAAGGCTTTACGGTCGTCGAGGTACGGCTCGATGACATCCTCACCGGCCGGACACACCGCAAGGCAGTACGCCGCTTTGTAATTGGGCTTGAAGGACAGGCTTTGCCACATCGACGCGTTTTCTGCGTCGGTCACTCGTGCGCGGAAATCTTCGGCATCAGAGCTGTCCGCGATGGTCTGCACCCAGTCGGTGAAGCCACCCATGAACTCCCGGTAGTTGTGGGTCGAACAGGATACGAAGTCGAACTCACCGTTTTTGCCGATCGCGCCGACGGGACACGCTGCAACGCAGAGCTTGCACTCGAGACACGGCGAATAGTCCAGAGGTTGCCCGTAGGAGCTGATCGCAGCATCGACGAGAATCGTGCCCAGCAGGATGAAGTTACCGAATCGCGGGTGAATGACGTTGCGGTGAATGCCCATAACGCCGAGGCCGGCGGCGACGGCGACGGGTTTGTGGGCCACCACCCA
The DNA here is from genome assembly GCA_049589475.1 of Mycobacterium sp. GTDB lineage: Bacteria > Actinomycetota > Actinomycetes > Mycobacteriales > Mycobacteriaceae > Mycobacterium. Next base: position 50,201 of record JBAWAV010000100.1, on the reverse strand, counting down.
GATCCGGCCCGGGAAACGGTCCATCTCCATCGGGAAAGTGGCCGACGGGTTCAACGCGCGGTAGCCGCGGTCCTCCAAGGTCCGAGTGATCCGGTGTGCGGCCTCGTTGAGAATTTCACCACTGCGGTGGAATTCCTGGTTGGCCACGCTGCGGGCCGCGGATCGCACGTTGTCGCGATTCATCTTGACCACCAACGAGATATAGCTGCGAGTGCGCGGCAATGCCTGTTCAACATGAAGTACCTCGGATGCCAGATCGGGATTGTCCACCGATGCGAAGGCGACGTCGTCGGCGCCAGCAGCCAGGCAGATCTCTCTCAGCCAGTCGGCATCGAGCACGTCAGGCCGCGGAGGTCGGCCAGCGCGGCCGGCGATCACCTTCCGCACGGTCGGATGATCGGCAAGACGGCGGGGCAGCTGGGACGTCACCCTGAATATGGTACGCTATACCCAGCTTATGTAAAGCGCAGCGTCGACTGCCGATTCAAGGCAAGATGGCGATTCAATCGGCTGTGCCGGAACGTTCGGTCGATGCCGGAACCGGGCTCTGGCGGATTCTTCGTTTCTGGATCATCGTCTCGACGATCATGACGGCGGTCCATATCGGCGGCAGCAGAACGAATATCACAACGATCGCCCAGTGGGCGGGATGCCTCGCGAGGTTCGGGACGACAGCGTTCTCCAACCACGGGAACAGGTGATCGCGCAACAGGGGCATGTATGCGGCCGTTGCGAGCGCGACGCCCGCGGCGGTGGTGATGACGGCCAACGCCAGCGTGATCCGGCGGGCGGCGCTCACCGCAACAAGCAGCACCCCGGCCAGCACTGCCAGCAACCCGGCGACATCGACCAGGTGGATGTTGCTGGTGCTGGCGAGCACGCCGAGCGCGATGAGGTAAAGCCCGGTGAGAAGCGGGCGTTGCGCCGCAGGGCCGACGCTGGTCACCCAGTAGGCGAGCGAGGTCACGGTGCGTGCTGTGGTCAGCACGGGGCGAATGGATAGGGGAGTGGCCTTACCCAGGTCGACCATCTTCATCGCGACGGCGGCTGTGCGGGTGACGGTCTGGGCGAATTGACGACTGCCCATCTCGCCGGTGATTTTCTCCGCCGGTATCTGGCAGGCGTTCAGGACCTCGGCGGCCTTCGCCTCGGGCACGACGCCGCCGGACTTGCCCACCGCGTTGCGGTAGGCGGAAACGAAGTTGCCCGCCGCATCCTCGTCGGCGCCGTTGTCCTTGTCTGTAGCTATCTGGTCGACGACGTGCTCGAGTTCCTCGCCCGCGATGAGTCGCTGTAGGCCGGCCGCAACCCACATCGAGGTCTTCGGAAGACTTTTGGGCGGTGTCGCGGTGAGGGTGAGGAATTCCATCTCGGCGGCCTCATCTGGTGCTTTGCGCTCCCAAATGCCCAGTGGCGCAGCGTCGCCGGCAATCTGCTCGAGCTTTTCCTGTAGGCCGGCACGAAAGGATAACGGGTCGTCGGCCTCGGAAGCGAGCTGGTGGAGCCGGCGAGGGTCGAGCAGCAAGTGCACGAGCCATCCTGCGCCGTCGATCCGCCCCCACATCCAGTCGTTGGCCCGCCACGACGCCTTGTAGAACGCGCCGAAATGGCGCAGCGCCATGCCAGTGAGCTTCTCTTCGGCCAGCGATCTGCTGTCCAACTTGGTGCGGGTGTCTGAGCTCATCTGGACCAGTTCGAGTGCCTGGTCGGCCAGAACCTCGTCCGGTTGCATGGCATATCGCGCGACATGGAGGTCGAACAGCCTGGCGGCGACGACGCCCTCCGGGTTGGCCCCCTTGGGCCCGGTCAGGTAATTGAGGAGATCCCAGACGAATTCATCAGCCGAGTCGGAGTCGGGTGCGCTCTTTGTGAGTTCGGCCGAAGCCGGCGCGGACGCATCGGGCGTAGCCAGCAGGCCACGTAAGTCGATCACGACGTTGGCGAGATCGCGCCACGGCTGGCGCTCGGTATTCATGTCAGCGGCCAGCAACGCAGTCGCAGCCGTGACCGCCTCGGTCTTGAGTGTGTCGAGGCCGGGAACGCTGTCAGATGTCCACACCGAGGTGTCGACGGTCTGCGCGGACGTGTTCTCCTGACTCGGCTCCGCGCGTCCCGGCATCGCGGCGCTCACCCTTGCCCGGAGATCGCCCAGATCCCGCTTGCGCTGTGCGGAGGGCAGCAACTGGTAGGCACGGCTCAGCACCGCGAGAACCGTGGCTCTTCCTTCGTCGAGCGCCTCCCGGCCCGCCGTGTTCATCGCGTTGTAGTCCCCTTCCTTCGGCAGTTCGGAGGACAGGAGGTTTTCTGCTTCCGTGTTGGCGGCTTTCCAGGCTTCGCCGGCGCCGGCGCCGAATCCGGCGGGCGCCCGCAGACCGGACGTCATCCGTGTCAGCACTTCGTCCGACGCGGCCCGCGCGATGTGGTCGGCCCGGCACTCCCGGTAGCGCCGGTAAAACACCGCGCCGAGGCGCCCCATCGGTGCACCCAGGACCGCGAGTTGCTGCCTGGCATCGCTTCGGGCGCGCACCCGTTGGTTGTGCGCCGCGATGGCCGTCAGGTCACCGGAAATGCTCTGGTTCAGCACCGCGCCGATGTCCGACGCCAAGGCCGCCGGGAGATCGGGCGCCTCGGCCAAGGTGAGCTGTGACGGCGGTTGTGCGCCGCCGCTGACCGTCGGTACGACGAAGGCGAGCACGCGCCGCACTTCGCGGTCGGCTGACCGGTCGAATACCGCCTGCAACGCCGGGCCGAGCGGGCGGTTGGCAAGCAGGCCGCCGTCTGCCGCGAACTGGGTCTGCTTGACGCCCGTGAACGGGGCCATGTCGGGGTGAGCGTCTCCGCCGTTGGCACCGATCGGGATGAAGCCGGGTTCGAATGCCAGCGGGAAGGACGCACTACAGCGTGCCGCAAGGGCGAGCGCCGCCACGTTATCGGCCGTGAGTTGCGCACTGGTGAAGTCGAACAGCCCATGGTGGTCGGTATCGCGAACCAGCGTGCCGTATTCGTCGGTGAACGTGCTGGGCTGACCGGTGAGCAACGTGGTCGTGATGAAGACGCGCGTCGGGTCCTCGCCCGAGACGGGGTCGTCCGGCGGCGACCCGGCGAGTGTCTTCAGGCCGTCGCGAAGCCCCTGAAGCAACACCTTGTCGCCGTAGAGCAGCGAGGCAGGCCGCTTGTCCGCTGGATTACGCAGCAGGTCACCGAGAGCCCCTTCGTCGAACCACAGTTTGCGCAGCCCGTCTAGATCGAAGCGCTGAACGTTCGCCAGCCCCAGGATGACGGCGTTGATGCCCCCGGCGCTCGTGCCGGAAATGACGTCGATGCTGACATCGACATTGAGCAGCTCCAGCAGGTCCGCGTACAGAGCGCGAACCTTGCGGCCCTGCTCAGAGGTGTCCGGAACAGGTTCCCCCTGCCGCCATCGGCTGGCGGACAGCAGCAGGTTCATCTCCCGGGCCATTCCGCCCATCCAGACCGCAAGGCTCACGCCTCCGGTGAACGCAACCGCGAGCCGCAGCTCAGCCGCGGGCTGGGAAAGATTGTCGGGACCAGCCGGCTGCGGTGCGGTCATCGTCGTGTCCTGATCACGCAGACGTGTGGGCGAACAGAGCCTCGGCCTGCTTGACCCGGCGCTGGGTGCGGGACAGCTTTCCCGACTTCATCTTCTTACGCCAGGTCGGGAATTCGTCGCCGAATGTCTGATGTTCAGCACCGGCGGACTCGTACACGACGTAGCCGCCTTTGAGAATGCTGAACGGTGCGCCCAGCTTGCCGAGCTTGTCGTACTGCGCGGTGGCGTGATCCGACAGCGGATCGAACCACGCCGGCGTCACGAAGTTGGAGACCGATACGCCGCTGACCGCATAGGTCGGCGCCTCGACTGGATCGCACACCTCGAAGCTGTACGACTTCCCGTGGCCGTCGTTGGCCCAGAGGTTGCAGTTGGGGTCGATGAACATCTCGAGCACTTCGTGCGACAAGACGCTGGAGACGCTCCAATCTCCGGTCGTCGGCTTCCCGCCGTTGTCGAGCTCCGGCTTGGCCGCGACCACACCCCACAATTTCCCGCCCTCGTCCTCGGTATGGAATCCGAGCACACCCTGAGGCTGGTCCTTGATGGTGTCGACCAAGGCGATGCCGTGCGCCGCGGCGGGCACATCCTGGGGGTTGGTGTAGAAGATCACCGCCGCCGGAGCCCGGTCCCACAGCGGTGCGACATCGAGTCGAACCTGGGCGGCGATCGCCTGGGTCATCGTGGCGGCGTCCGCATTCGACACCAGCGTCGATTGGTTGAGAATCGCGATTAGCATGTCCGCTCCCATTGTCGAGTGCCCCACCTCGTCGAAGGTCTCGAGACAGTGTCGGCCGCGGCCGAAAAAATTTCGTGAGTAGCGCGCTACTTATTTTTTCTGGGCCGCGAGGGGCCGGGTCATGCTTCGAACAAGTGTGCGATGGCTACCCCGCGGTCGGAGGTGATCGCGACATGAGCGACGACGTGCAACGGGCCCGAATGAGACGGCGGAAAAGGACCCAGCCGACTGGGTCACGGGTGACGAGCCGATGACGGGACCGCAGCGGAGCTATCTGCACACACTGGGTCAGGAAGCGGGACGTGAAGTCCCCGACGATCTGACGAAGGCCGAGGCGTCGAACATGATTGAGGGCCTGCAGCAGAGCACTCGGCGCGGCGCGGAACGCTAACGGGGACCGTCGATTTCGTAGGTGCCCTGGTCGTCCGACACGACGACGGTGACGTGGCGTTGCGCGCCGTTGACAGTGGCGTCGCACGTGAACGTCGTGCCTTTGTCGGCGCTCGGGTTGTGGCCATCGTTGCAGCTGACGTCGGTGACGGTGTTGGCGCCGTACCCGCTGGCGGGATCCGACAGGGTCTGCAGAACGCCGGCTTGCACTTTGGCCACGTCGAGGAACTTGCCACCGGTGACGCCGAGTTTGGCTACGCCGCCAAGCAATACCGCGGCCCCTATCAGCAGCGCCAGGCCGCCCGCTCCGGCGAGCAGCCACGGGAGAACACTTGTGCGATGCTTTGCAGCCGTTGGCTTTTGGTGAGCAACCCCGGGCGCCGATGGCGGTGGGCGGTCTGGCCGCTGCAGGTACCAGGGCATGTCCGCAGGTTGTGCGGGACGGTTGCCGGCGGGAGGCCGACGGTATGCCGGCGGAGGTGGGTATGGCCGCGGTCGGGCGACGCCGGTTTCGTCGTCAGAGGTGGGCCGGTGCAGGTACCAGGGCGCGTCCGGCCCGCGTTCGCGTCCAGAGCCCGGCTGCCTGGGGTCGTTCACGGAAAGTTCCTGTAGCACTGAGCGGCGTTGCCGACCAGGCCGGAGCGGAACGCGACGATCCGGGTGAAGCCGGCGGGCACACTGTCGCCGTCGGCGTCGCTGGCGACGAGATGGTTGGTGAGCAAACCGGATATGGCCTCGTCGAGGTCACCGGCGGTCAGCACCAGGGTGCGACCAGAGGGCAACGCGATGGGGTCGGCCATGTTGCGTTGGGCCACTCCGGTCAGGCATGCGGTGCGGAGTGCGGCGCGTTCGCCGGTCAGCGAAACACCTTGTCGGCGTTGGACTGCGAGCATGTATCGCGAGGTGACGACTGAGAAGGCGGTGTCGTCGCCCTGCAGGAGTTCACGGCTTTTGCTGTCGGTGTAGGCGCCGATCGCCTGCAGGCCGGGAAGGTCGACGTCGATGGTGTCGGTGGCGGGGCAGTACGAGGCCGGTGGGCTCGGCCGGGCGTCGGCACACGGGCTGTTGCCGGTGACTGCCAGAATCGGGGCCTTTTCCGGGTGGAAGATCTGAGCAAGGGTTTCCATCAACAGCACCAGCGAGTCTTCGGTGATCGGCATCTCGCCACGTTCGGAGTCACTGGAGGCGTAATTCTGCAGCCCCGGAGGAAGACCCACGTGGCGACGGGCGATCTCGTTGTGGTCGATGGCCGCGCAGGTGGCAGCGTCGCCATCGAATCCTTCCTGAAATGCGCCAACCCGGTCGAGCGCGGAACCGTGTGCGCCGGGAGCGTTTTCGGACTCATCGGTGGGATCACGCAGCGTGATTCCGCCGGCGAGTACATGGTCGAGGCCGTCGGTGGTGTTCAGTGTGAAGCGCGTTGAGTTGCCCTGGGCTACCCAGTGCAGGTAGACCCCCGCGAAGCAGTCGGCCTGCTGCTCCCGGACGATCGTGCGGGTCAGCACGTGGACGCTGTGCGCTCTGGTCTGCACAGCATGTCCGAATTCGTGCGCCAGCACCCCGGCCACCGCGGCGTCTCCGAAGTACTTGCGCGCGTTGGGGATAAGAGAGCCGCGATCCCACGATATGGAGTCGTCGCGACGGCAGTACGACGCATTGGGATCCCCGTAGATGACGGTCTTCCCGCACACGCGGCCGCTTGACGGATTTGTCGAGTCGTAAGACCTGATCGCCGCGACTGGCGTGTAATTACCGGGAAAAGATTGAGGGTAGGCGGCTGTCCAGAAGTCTTGAATGTCGTTGACTGCCAACAAGGAAAGACGATCGGCGTCGGCGCCATCCGTGCCCTCGACAGCGCCTTGCGGTGCGGGGGCGTCGGAACGCAAGCCACTCAAGCCATGGGTGGCCGCCAAGCCCCCGACACGGTCGGGGTCATACAACATCGAGGCTGCGCGCCCCTCCATCACGGTGCGAGCGCACCCGGCAGCCGCCGGGCCGAGGCAGGCCAACAGAAGTGCGGTGCCGATGCAGCCGAGATTGCGCACTATGCACCCGGCGTCCCGGTGTGGGCGGTGCTTCATGCGATCCCTCCCAGCGGCCACACGCCCAGCCTCGCCGCCACCCGCAGGTAGGCGCTACCCCTGTCGGCGACGTTAGCCCAAACACCCCAGCGCCGCGTGCGAACTTCTTACCGAACGCCATCGCGGCGGGCATCGAAAGAAACGCGGTTTAGCCGGCCGCCGGTCCGCGGGACGATCGCCAGGCGTCGCAGGGTTGTCATGCGTGGTCCGCGTATTCGCGGTATACCGGCACCGGCAGGTCGGCTTGATCGTGGACGATGGGCGCGGGCTCAGTTGCCGCGGCCGATCACGAAATCGAGGGCTGCCATTGCGCCGTCACCCGAACCGAGCCGATAGGTGTTCGAGCGCGGGGCAGTCCCGGAAAATCAACGACACCGAAGTCCCGTCGACGCGCCCGTCAACGGCGCAACTGTCCGCCAGCGCGTGCATCAAAATCAATCCGCGCCCGCGAATCGCATCGACAGGAGTCGGAGTGGGCTCGAGCCAATGGCCACGATCGGTGACGCAAACTTTCACGACCGCTTCGGCCGCGTCGAAGGAGAGCTCAAGGGTGACCACGCCGCCGTTGCCAGACCCCCGGTACGCGTGGTCGACCACATTGGACAGCGCCTCGTCGGTTGCTAACACGATGTCGCACACACGCTCTGGATCGAGATCCACGGAGCTTCTCAACCAGGCACGGATACGCTGGCGAAACTCGACCACCGTGTCGCCGTCCGCGTATCCGCTGTGGGTACAAATGTCAGCCGTACCGGCTACCGCCTCCTCGGTCATTGGGGATGGCTACCCGGTCTCTCCCGCGGCTAAGCCCAACTCACGAATGGCATCGGCGACAGAGGGAAAAATTTGGATCAACTCGTCGATACCCAGCAGGTGGAGTGGTCTACTCGTGGCGGGTCCGTCGGCTGCCACGGCGTAGGCCATGTCGCCGGCATTGTTGTGTACATTCATCAGCACCCCGATGCCGGCGGAGCCCATAAACTCCACGCGAGACAGATCGACAATGAGTGCCGAGGGTTGGCGGGATAAGACCGAGTCGACGTGCACTTGAAACTGCGGAGCCGTGACCATATCGATTGTGCCGGCAGCCGAAAGTACGACAGCAACACCGGCATCTTGCTCGACGACCATCAATCCGTTGTGAGCGCGTTCTCGCTGAGCCATATTGGTCGCATCCTCACTAGCTAACTGTGCGTGAGGCTGTCGGCTGAACCAGCGCCAGTTGTGAACAGGCTCAAGCCTACTACAGGGCCGTGCGGAATTACTCGGCCAGCTCATCAAGCCCCGGCAACCGTCAGGACAATCCCGTGGACAGACTCTGCGCTGAAGTCACTTGTTCAGGCGTGGACCCGGGGACGCTCCAGCTGACTGAATTGCGGCGTGAGTACCAGCGCCGTGACCGCGTCGAACACGGTCAGCGTCCGGTCGGGGTCGGGTAGTGAGGCGAAAACCGGCCCGAAGACGGTGCGCCCGCCGATCGTGACCAGCGGGCTACCGCCAATGTCGCCCAGCGCATTTTGACTGAGCTCGTGGGATTGCCGTACCGCCGCGTCCAACGAGGAATCGGTCAATGCTGCAGCGGTGGTCCGGTGTGCGCCCGCCACCCGCAGAACATGGTCGACCAGCTCGTCAGCTATTGCCGCGGAGCGGTCGAAGTAGAGCTGGCCGAAGGCGAAGTAAGCGCTGGCCAGCGCGCTCATGCCGACCTCGTCGCGCAGGGCAGCCATCAGCCGACCGACTTTCTGGGAATCGTTCATACGCGCCTGCTGAGGCGGTGGCAGCAGGCGCCCCTCGTTGAGCACCGCCAGGTTCATCATCCGTAGCTCGATTTCGAACCCGGCCTTCTCGGCGGCCGCGGTCAACCAGCGAGCGGTGTTCCACGAGAACGGGCACACCGGGTCCAGCCATAACGTCACCGCCTCGTCGCGGCGATCCAGCGACTCCGTGGCAGCCATCGCAACTCCTTGACTCTTCACATCAACGGAATCGGCGAAAGGTCCGTCGAGTTCGGCTCTGCAGTCACCTCGTCCACAACATTCAGCCGATTACATATCATACCCCCTAGGGTACATCGTGATGTAACGCGCTCGAGGCGTCCACAAGGACACAGGGCCGAATAGCCCTGTGTAACAGGTCGATCGAGGCGCGGTGTAGAAGCGAGTGTGACGAGACCTCGATGAGGATGGCGACACCATTGCCGACCTGACTCAGGTGAGGCTCAGGGGTACGCCGGCATCGTCGAAGACGTCCTGTATCGCCTCGAACAACGTGCTCCGCCCATGGCGTACCGCGGCGAGGGAGTGCTGCGACAGCGCGCTGTGCTGCCATTCGAATCTGAAAGGCCGATCGTCAGGGGTGCCGAATCCTCCCCGCAGGCAATCCGCCAGCGCGTCGAGATTACGTCCGAAATATCCACCGGGCCCGTTGACGGCAGATCCGACCTCGCGGTAGAAGTCGTTGGCGGATCGGATTTTTCGACCGTCGATTCGGAAGATCACCGTAGGGCTTTCGGTCGGCTCGCGCGTCATCGTTGCCTTCCCGCGTCAGTGACCAGACAGAACGAGTCGTAATGGTCGCCGGTGTAGAAGTATTGGACCGGATCGGTCAATGGCGTTCCACCCGTGACGATCCGCCGCACCGAGCGGTCTCGAGCACGCGAGGTGATCACCGTGTACTCGTGGTAGTAACCGCGGCGTTGCTTGGGCAGATGACCTTCGCGATTGGCGAACACCGCGCCGTCGCTGTGCGGAAACGGGAACGGGCCGCCTGTGTGGATGCGCTGCACAGTGTCTTCCACTTCGCGCGGTAAGGTCCCGATCGGGCACGTAGAACCGCGTGCTCCACCGGTCGGCGCCGGTTCCTGGCCAGGAGAATGGTTGCGCACCAACATAATTGCGCCGAACCCGACCGCGAGTACGATCAGCGCGATCAGTGCCAACCTGCGTCGACCCACCTACGCTCCTCGCTGCGGGGTTGGCTCAGCACACCGGAATCGATCAATCCGACCCATCGCGGTTACGAGTCTAAGCGGGACGTTTCCGGCATATCGATAGATTGCATCGACAAAACCGCGCGTCACCTGGGGTCTTGCGACCGCTCGACCGGCATGATGGCCCGTGCGGGGGTCGCGCATATCCACGCCCGTCCGCCTGCGCCCGAGCGCCGGTCAGCGAAAACGCGCACGAAACAACTTGGGGGAAAGCCGATTATATCCATGTCAACGCTGAGTAGGCCGACGTCACCGACGTATACCGGCCCGCCGCGTCTCCCCGGCCTGGCCAAGCTCATCTCGTTGACGCTCCTGGTCGTGGCTCTGACGATCTTGAGCATTTCGCTGTACTGGCTGGAGCACCACAAAGGCCACCATCCGACTGTGCTCGGCGACGACGACAGCCCCGACCACATGACCCTGACCGTCCTCATCCAGAAAATCGACCCGTCCACGGCGCGGGTGAGTGCCCAAGTGGAGTTGAGAGGGGCGGGTTCGCTGGTGGACGAGCGCACTCATGATTTGAAAGACGACGCGACCCTGATCAGCAACGCGGTCACCAACCCGACCGTGACTGCCAAAGCCTACGAACGCCCGCAGTTCGCCTCGGTCGAGTTCGCGCTTCGCGACGGGACCATCACCGACTATCCCTTCGACACCTATACGGCGAACTTTTATTTCCGGGTGCTCGTCGGCGACGCCCCGAACCAACACCTAGTCCCGGTCCGGGTGGTGTTCAACAACATCGACACCTTCTTCAAGCTCGTCCCAAAACAGGAACAGTCGATCCAGGTGCATCAGGATGGTGGCAAAACCAGGACCATCACGCCACCCCAATCGCTGTTCGCTGCAACCGCATCCGTCGAGCGTTCGACGAGCACCACGGTATTCGCGGTCTTCATCATGGTGTTCATGTGGTGCTTGACCATCGCCGCGCTGATAGCGGCGTGGTTCGTCGCCAGCGGCAAGTTCGGCCTGTTCTGGTCGGCGCTCGGCTTTCTCGGCACGTTGCTCTTCGCGCTCATTCCCTTGCGCAATGCCGTCCCCGGGGACCCACCGATCGGCTCGCTCATCGACTTCGCCGCATTCTTCATCGCCGAAGGCGTCGTCTCGATCTCGATGATCGTCACCGTGCTGCACGGCTACCTCATCGAAATCTCGAAGAAGCGGCAAGGCATCTCCGTCGACGACTAGCGGTGCTCGGAGCAGGATTTAGTGCTTCGTCTCGACGACCAGGACTTCAGTCTTTGCGCGGCTACGAACAGCCCGCGGAACGGATCCGATCAGACGTCCGACCACCGAGTTCATCCCGACGTCGCCGACAACGATGAGATCGGCGCCGACCTTCTCGGCCAGTGTGACCAGCGCGTCGACGGGAGCGCCCTCGACTGCCTTCTCCTCGACGTCGTGCGCGCCGGCTTTCTTCGCCCGCGCGCTCGCCTCGCGCAGCATCGCGTACAGCGGTGCATTTCCCTCGGTCCGGTACCCCTCGCCGGAGAGTTGATCGGGATCCGTTCCGGCTGCATGCGAATCCGTGGGCACGTAAGCCGACGCCACGATCAGTTTCGCGTGCGCCTCCGCGGCGATCGCTGCTGCTTTGTCGACGGCGCGAAGAGAGGTCTCCGAGCCATCGGTGCCGACGAGGATGACCTTGTATTCCGCCACGCTGCGCTCCGATCAGTTGAGGTGCGACTTGCTACAGCGAGTGTACAAGTGTTCACTATTTTCGGGTAAACGGGAGCCTGACATGCGCGTTATCCCGCCGTCTGAGACCGATCGGACAGACCCAGACGCAAATGCTCACTGTGGAAGATGGCCTCGTCGAGCAGCTGTGCGACGTGGTCGTCGTAGAGGTTGTAGACGATGCTGCGGCCCGATCGGGTGCCGGTAACCAGACCCAGGTTGCGCAGCAACCGAAGTTGGTGCGATACCGCCGACTGCTCCATGCCGATCGCGGCAGCCAACTCGGTCACCGCCAGCGGTCCCTGTCTCAGTTCGGTCAGGATCAATAGTCGGCTCGGTGTTGCCAACGCCTGCAGGGTGTTGGCGACATGGGCCACGGCATCGGCGTCGAGCCGAGTCACCGGCCGATCACGGCCCTCGACTCCATGTCCCATAAGCAGGCAGAATACCCCAACAAGTAATAGATGAAGACGTATTCATATTTTCTGGTATCGTCGGCCGCTCAACGTCCCGGAGGTCAATCATGGTCGCGCCGCCCACCGCGCCGAGCCATCCCCGACTCGCACCCGCGGTCGCGCCTGTGCGCCACACGAAGCTATTCGCGCTCGCGGAAATGCGTTGGGCGACAATCGCTCTGATACTTTTTCTGGCTGGCCTGGCGGCACAGCTGGCGGGAGGTCCGCATTGGCTGTGGTGGACGCTGTACTGGGGTTGTTATGCAGCCGGAGGTTGGGAGCCGGGCCTGGCGGGTTTGCAGGCGCTCCGGGACAAGACCCTGGATGTCGACTTGCTGATGGTCGCGGCGGCGATCGGCGCGGCGGCGATCGGGCAGATCACCGATGGCGCGCTGCTGATCGTGATCTTCGCGACCTCCGGCGCGTTGGAGGCGCTGGCGACCGCACGCACCGAGGACTCCGTGCGTGGACTGCTCGACCTGGCGCCCGAAACCGTGGCCCGCGTCCGCGCCGACGGTAGCGAGGAAACGGTCAACATTGCCGATCTGGCTGTCGGCGATCTCGTGCTGGTGCGCCCCGGTGAACGGATCGGGGCCGACGCGACCGTGATCGCCGGTGCGAGCGAGGTGGATCAGGCCACCATCACCGGTGAGCCACTACCAGTCGACAAGAGTACTGGCGACGAGGTGTTCGCGGGGACTCTCAATGGCACTGGCTCCCTGAGGATCCGAGTCGATCGGCGCGCAGAGGACTCCGTCGTCGCCCGCATCGCGACGTTGGTGGAGGCAGCAAGCCGCACCAAGGCACGCACTCAACTGTTCATCGAGAAGGTCGAACAGCGGTATTCGATCGGGATGGTCACCGCCACGATTGCGGTGTTCGCCGTACCTCTGCTGTCCGGGGAGTTGCTACAGCGAGCGTTGTTGCGCGCGATGACATTCATGATCGTGGCCTCACCGTGTGCCGTCGTCCTGGCCACCATGCCGCCGCTGCTGGCCGCGATCGCCAACGCCGGCCGGCACGGTGTGCTCGCCAAGTCCGCGGTGGTCATGGAACGACTCGGCGCGACCACCCAGCTCGCGTTCGACAAAACCGGCACCCTGACTCGCGGAACCCCGGCGGTCGCCGAAATTCACTGTCTTGAAATAGGTCTCGGTGACGACGACTTACTGGCCCTGGCGGCGGCTGCTGAACACCCCAGCGAACATCCTCTTGCGTCGGCGATCGTGATCGCCGCACACACAAGGGGTTTGACGGTGCCGGACGTCGATGAGTTCGCCGCCCACCCCGGCCGGGGGGTCACCGCCCGCATCAACGGCCGGCTCATCGGCGTCGGCTCCCCGCACGCCCTGCTGGCCGACCTCGACGCAGCGGCGACTGCCGTGGTGACCGCGATGCAAGATCGCGGTTACACCGCAGTGGTCGTGACTCGCGAACACCGGGCGGTCGGAGTGCTGGCCATCACCGACCAGCTACGCGCCGAAGCCCCGGCTGCCGTCAGTGCCGCGCGCCGGTTGACCCGCGCGGCACCGGTTTTGCTGACCGGGGACAACCAGGCGACCGCCGACCAGCTCGCCGCTCAGGTGGGAATCACCGACGTGCGCGGTGGGCTGCTCCCTGATGACAAAGTCGCGGCCGTGCAGCAGTTGCAGGCGAGCGGACAGCGGCTAGCTGTGATCGGTGACGGCATCAACGATGCTCCCGCACTGGCTGCCGCGCACATCGGCATCGCCATGGGAGGTGCAGGATCAGATCTCACGTTGCAGACGGCCGATGCCGTCGTTGTGCGCGACGACCTGACGACCATCCCCGCCATCATCGCGTTATCGCGGCGAGCGCGCAGGATCGTAATCGCAAACCTCACCATCGCTGCCACATTCATTGGAATGCTTGTCATTTGGGATCTGGTCGGCACCCTGCCGCTGCCTCTCGGCGTTGCCGGTCACGAGGGCTCGACCGTCATCGTGGGGCTCAACGGGCTACGCTTGCTGCGCCGATCGGCCTGGAGCCGCGCCGCTGCGGTCCGGTGATCGTTACGTCGGTCGGCGAGCCGACAGCCGTTGTCGCCCCGGACGATAGAGGTACACCTGCAAGGACAGCAGGATAATTACCATGCCGATCGCGGTGATGACGAGCCCGACCGGTGGGCGGGAGTGCCACAATCCGGTCGAGCCCGGTTTGGGAGCCACCGACTCAGGTGCCGACACGCCAAACGGTACCGGCAGCGGACCGCTATCCAGGGTGCTCGCGAGATCGTGTGCGCTCTCGGATGTGAAAGCCGTTAGGTCGCCGTCGATTCGGGCCTTGCCGTCGGGCGCTGGGGCGCCGGTCTGCGGCGCACTGACTACGCGGGTGTCCACGGTGTAGGCCACCCGTTGGCCGCTGTGCGCCGCGGCGAATTGAGTCCAGGTGCTTTCCGCTGGCTTGTCGAACTGAAGATCGATGCCGTATCGGCCGGTCGCTCGATCGTATTCGGCTCTGGCAGAATGGATGTGGTCACCGCTGATGATCGCGGGCCCCAGTAGATACACGCTCTTGTGGTCCGCCGAGCAGGTGACGAGCGGCAGGTCGGGATCGTCGTTGTCGGCAAGAGCGTCGTGCTTGTCGCAACGAGTGGCCTCGAATTGCAAGGCGAGAAACTGAATACCTCGCGGTGTGCTCTGGCGCCATTGCTTTTCCAGGGCGATCTGTTCGGTGAGGTCGCGACCGTTCAGAGCCCCGACAGCCGCACCGGCCGGGTTCGGCCCCGTCATTGCCTGCGGGTTTGCGGCCAACGAGCTCATCACCGGCCGGATGTTGAACCGGCCGACTTGACCGAGGTTCGCGGCGTCGGACTGGTGCTGGCCGGGCATGGTGACGGTCAGTGTGTCGCCGGCGGCGTTGATCTGTGCCTCGCCGAAACCCAGGCCCATCACCCGCTTACGGATAACGCTTTGGGCCCGCGAAAGCGTCTCGGGTGCCGGCTGCGAACCGTCGGGTGGGCGCGCGGTCAACGTGACGCGGGTGCCGCCCACGCGGTCGATCGCCGATGCGACGGGCTTGGTCAAGGAGACCAATAGCAAGATCGAGGCCGCACCCGCAAGCACGGTGAGCAACGCCAATGCGTAACGGCCGACACGACGTGGTGGCCGTGGCGGTTGCGGCGGAGACGGATCAGGGACCGGTGGTTGAGTCGTCATTGCTTCATAGCTTTCATGCACCGACCAGCACGCACATCAGAGGCTCCGTCGACGGTACCGCCGGAGGCGGTGAACATCAGCCAGTGTTGCCGGTTCGGCGGTGGGCCGCAGCGCGGCATCGAGTCTGTCGCGGACCGCGCCGGTGTCGAGGTCCATCCCGATCGCAACCAGACAATTGGCTGACGCTCCTTGGGGTGCATTCGCGATGTGGATGGACGTACCGACCAGGTTGACAGCGAAGGTGGGTGCGGCAGCGCCGTATCGCATCGCGACAGCCCCCTTGAGTCGATACACCCCAGGCGGCGGATCCTCGAGCAGGTCGATGAGCACCCCCGGGTCGATTTCGCCGTCGCTGGTTGCCGATACGGAGTCGGCGTGCGAATGGTCATGATCAGTGGCGTCGACGAGCAGTTCGCGCAGTGAGAGCTGGCCAGTCTCGTCATGGGACCCCGCTATGTCGTAGAGCAGTCCGGGGTCGATCCTGCCGCCCGTCGTTCCAACGACACTGGCGCGCGAGTTTCGTTCGCGCACGCGTCGTTTCACGCGTTCGACCACGGCGGCGCGGCCGTTGACGGACAGTTGGTCGAGCTTGTTCACGACGACGAGCGTTGCGGCGCCGTAGCGGGCCGGTACGACCTCGCCGACGTCGACAGTGTCGAAATGTGTTGTGGCGTCGATAACATCGACAATTCCACCGAACCGGACGCCGGAGACTTCGCTGAAGCCGATGATCCGTGCGACTGCGACGGGATCGGCCAAACCACTGGTCTCGACGATCACGGCGTCTAGATCGAGCCGGGGATCGGTGAGTTTGGCCAACGCTTCGTCGATGCCGCCGTCATCAGGCAAGCAGCAGATGCAGCCGCCGGCAATCGACGCAGGCTCGTCGATCTGTCCCGACACCAGCATGGCGTCGACGTTCAACTCGCCGAAGTCGTTGACAATCACGCCGATCCGGGCGCCCGGAGTACTCAGAACATGGTTGAGAAGACTCGTTTTGCCGGCGCCGAGGTAGCCGGTCACGCAGATCACGGGAATCGACTGCACGCTCGTCCTTTCGAATCGAGCCGCAGATCCGGCGCCGGTCGCAGCTGGGCTCCTGCAGCGACGCTACCCGTCGCTCAGAGCGTGGTTTCTCCCCGCGTGACGCGCCGGACTAATAATGTCGATTCGACTCGTAAAGGAGATCGCCATGGCCGCTTCGCCGACGACATGGATGGCACCCAGCGCCGACGGACGCCTCGAGGTGTTCGTTCCGGGCATCGCGCTCGACACGCGAAGTGTGCAACTGTGGCACCTCTACCAGACCTCGCCGGCGGGCGGCTGGTCGCAATGGGTTTCGCAAGGATCCCCGCCCGGCGCCCACGACCCCTGGGCCGGCCCGGTAGTCGCTCCTAACGCCGCCGGTCGGCTCGAGCTGATGATGGGCTTCGACACCGCTTCGCCATTTGGCCCATGGCACATCTCGCAGACGGCGCAGAACAACGGCTGGACTCCGACATGGACGACGGTGGGCATCCCTCCCGGAACTTCGGGTGTGAGCACCTCCTATGCAATGGCCACAAATGCCTTCGGCGGCTTGGAGCTTTTCGTCACCAGTTACGTCGGACAAGACGGCGACCAACAGATTTGGTACATCGGCCAGGCGTCGACGAGTTTCGATTGGCTTCGCTACACGCCTCTGGGTGCGCCCTCACCCGGGGGCGCGCTCACCCCCGTGGTCGCCGCCAGCGCCGATGGACGCCTCGAGGTCTTCACCACGGCCGGCGACGGGGCGTTGTGGCACATCTGGCAGACCTCGGTCGGCGGCGGGTGGTCGCCGTGGACGTCGCACGGGCGGCCCTCGTCAACGGGTTCGCTGCTGAATGCGACCCCGGTGATTGCGGCTAACAGTCAGGGACGGCTCGAACTGCTGGTGGTGGCCGGGGATTTCCAGCTGTGGCACATCTACCAGACCGCTCCGAGCGGAGGCTGGTCTGACTGGGTGTCACACGGAACGCCGCCCGGCGACGACATCATCGGCAGTACTCCCGCGATGGCCGCCGACGCCGACGGACGCTTGGAATTGTTCATCTCCGGCGGCTATGACAGCCAACTCTGGCACCTGTGGCAGACGACTCCGAGTGGTAGCTGGTCACAGTGGCACTCGCACGGCAAACCGCAGTCGTCGGCCGGTGGGAGGCCTGGTGTCTGGAACACGCCGGCGCTGGCTCTCAATTCCGACAAACGACTCGAGTTGTTCGTGCCCGGCTCAAACTCGGAGCTGTGGCATATCTGGCAGACGACGCGGGGCGGCGGTTGGTCCGATTGGCTGTCACACGGAAAGCCGACAGGTTTCGACGTCTTTGGGGTGTTCCAGTAGGCGGGCCAGGCGCTCAGTGCCGGGCGGCGTGCTGGGCTCCCGCGCGGGTCGGCATCGGCCCTTCGTGGGCGTCGAGAATGCGTTGCTGACGTCGTTCGTCGCGCCCGATCCGGCGGTTGAGCACCCGGTCATCGCGTCGGGTGATCGTGGCGCTCAGCTTGATCAGAAGGTCGAGTTGGTGCCAGCTGAGGCCGTCCAGGTCGCCATCGGAGTCGTGAGTGGCGAGCACGACCCCGCCGCGAAGCAGCGGCACTGTTTTGGCGGTGAACCCGGTCGTGGCCAGCAGCATTTCCGTGGCGCTGCGGTTGACCGCGCGTTTGCAGTGCCGGGCTGACGGGGTGAACCAGAAGTCGAAGCGTCGATCCGTACTGGTCAGGCTTTCCAGCCCGTAATTCTGAACGAGTTCGGCAATATCGGATTTGCTGTAGGCGCGGGTCTCATAGACGAGGCCACCAGGGCTGAAGTAGAGGACCGTGTTCATGGTGGTTGTCCTTTTCGGGTCGTGCAGAGTGAGTCACGTGCGACTGGTGTTACTTACATCAAGGTGATTTGCCGGGTCACGATCGACCTAAACCTCCCTAACGAAAAGAAAACGAAGGTTTATTTCCACCACGCGGAAATTGATCACGCGAACCGTTGGCAGCCGGCCCGATTCGGCCCGTCGCGAAGTCAGCGGCCAATCTCTGACAGACTGTCCGAATCGGCCAAATGTAAAAGTGTCTGTCACCGTGAATGCGACGCGTGGAGCACGTTGATGCAAGCTTTTGTAGTGACTAAGCCCGTTCGGCCATTGTCCGCCGCGATGCGTGCGGGTTCCCGCGACGAGCATGAGGCCGCCGAGGCGTCGCCGTTCATCGCCGAACTGCTCAGCGGCAATCTCGTCAGGGACGCCTACGTCGAGTACCTGCTCCGCTTGCGGGTGGTCTACGCGGCGCTGGAGAGCGCCGTACGTTCCCATCGCGACGACCCGCTGGTTGCGGTCGTCTACGACCCGATTCTCGAACGATTGCCGGCCATCGATGCCGACCTGCTGCACTGGGCCGACGGCGTGCAGCCCGACACCAATTCGGCTGCGGCCGAGGCGTATCGGAGGCGACTCGAAAGCGTCCACGGCGGCCCATTGCTGGCCCATCACTACACCCGCTACCTGGGGGACCTATCCGGCGGTCGAGTCATCCGCCGCGCGCTGGACCGCGTGTATAACCTGGGCGGTGTCGGTTTGGCGTTCTACGACTTTCCGATACACGCGAAACGCTACAAGGACTCGTACCGCTCGCACCTGGACGATCTCACTTTGCAGTCTGAGGAAGTCGAGCAGGTGGTGGACGAAGTCAAGCTGGCCTTCCGATTGAACCAGGCGCTGTTCGACGAGCTCGCCTGCAACCTCGCGGCCTATCGTGCCTAGGAGGCTTTGACCGAGTGACCGGCGAACACTCGCAGCCCGACCGCCCCGACGACCTCGTACCGGTCGGCACACCTATCGATCTCGACAACTGTGCTCGCGAACCGATCCACATCCCGGGCAGTATTCAACCGCGAGGTGTGCTCGCGGTCGTGCGTGAGTCGGATTTCCAAGTGCGTCAGGTCAGCGCCAACGTCGCTGAGCTCCTCAACTGTCCCGTCGACGATGTCCTGGGCCGGCACCTGTCGGCGCTGATGGGCGACGCGCAGGCCGGCCGCATCGTGGCGGCCGCCCAAGCCCCCGGTGAGCTGCGCCAGCGAAATCCGGTCGAGTGCGTCATCGACGTCGGCGGTGAGCATCGAGCATTCGACGCCATCATGCATCGTGAGCCGGGCGGTGTGCTGCTGGTCGAGCTGGAAATCGCCCACGGTGAGCGGCCGTTCTCCTTCCCGAACACCTATCAGGCGGTGCGCGGCTCGGTCGAGGAGCTGAACCGGGTCGCGACGCTCGAAGAGTTGTACGACACCGCTGCACGCGCGGTCCGCGACCTCACCGGTTTCGACCGCGTCATGGTCTATCGCTACGACGAGCACCACAACGGCGAAGTGGTCGCCGAGTCCAAGCGGGACGACCTGAACTCTTTCCTCGGACTGCATTACCCGTCCACGGACATCCCGGCTCAGGCCCGAGCGCTCTACGAGAAGAACTGGATCCGGCTCATCTCGGACGTCGACTACACCCCGGCACCGATGGTGCCGGCTGTCGACCCAGACCGTGGCGCGCCGCTGGACCTGACGTACGCGACGCTGCGCAGCGTGTCGCCGATCCATGTGGAGTACCTGCAGAACATGGGTGTGCACGCGTCGATGTCGATCTCGTTGCTGCGCAACGGACGCCTGTGGGGGCTGATCGCCTGTCACCACTACGCCGGCCCGCATCTGCCTCCGTTCGGTACCAGGGCGGCGGCAGAGTTTCTCGGCTCGACGTTGTCGCTTCGCCTCGTCGAGCGGTTCGAAGACGATCAACTACACAAGCGGCTGGCGGCGCAAGCGGTGCTGGGGAAGCTCACTGCGGCCACTCTGGACGACAGCGAATCGCTCACCGCGGCGCTGCTCGGAGCACCCGATCTGCGCGACCTGGTGGCCGCCGAAGGCGTCGTCGTCAACATCGCGGAAGAACACGAGGTGCGCGGTTCGGTTCCGTCGCCGGAGGTCATCGCGCACGTCGCCGCCTGGGCGCTCGGAGCGGGCGACGAGATCGCGAGCACCGAATGCCTCTCTCGCGAGCTCCCCGATCTCGACATCGATCCCCAACTGGCCGCCGGTGCGCTCGTCCTCAATCTTCCGGACGGGCAGTACGCGATCTGGTTCCGCCGCGAAAAGCTCCGCTCGGTGGATTGGGGCGGCGACCCGTCCAACAAAGCGATTGCGGTCAGCGAGGGCGACGGCGTCCGACTCAGCCCGCGTAAGTCGTTCGAACGGTGGCGCGAGATCGTCCGCCAGTGCAGCGAACCGTGGTCGCCGACCGAGACCGAGTCGGCCGAGTCGTTGCGTCGCTACCTTGTCGAAGCTTTATACCGCCGCACCCGTGGAGCGTTGCGCGTGGCGGAGACGTTGCAGCGCAGCCTGCTGCCGGTGTCGATCCCCGAGCTCGAGAACTGGCGCCTGTCCGCGCATTACGAGCCTGCTGCGGGCGGCCGGGTCGGAGGCGACTGGTACGACGCCTTCGAATTACGCGACGGCCGGTTGATCGTGCTGCTTGGTGACGTCGCGGGGCACGGCATCACCGCGGCAGGCATCATGGCGCAGTTGCGTAATGTCCTGCGCGCTCAGTTGTTCGCCGGTGCCGCGCCGGCAGAGGCGCTGGATCAGCTCAACGAGTTCTGTTTGCACATGCTGCCCAACGCATTCGCGACCGTCCTCGCCGCGCGGGTCGATCTGGATTCGGGGCAGGTCGAGGCCGCGTGTGCCGGCCATCTGATTCCGTACCTGACGAGCGCGTCGCCGCCCGCCGTGTTCGCGCCGATCCAGCTTTCGCCGCCGATCGGCCTCAAGGGCGTTACCTATAAGCCGAGCGTGTTCACACTGGAGCCCGGTCATGGGTTGGTCATCTACTCCGACGGACTGGTAGAGCGTCGCGGCGAGTCGATCGACGACAACATGGACCGTTTGGCCGAGGCCGTCGGCGCGGCGAGCGATGCTCCGGCGTCCTGGATCAGGACGGTGATGTCGGAGAACACCCACGACGACGTGACCATCGTGACGTTGCGCCGTCCTTGAGCTCACGCCGTCTCGCGTCGGCGATAATCAGCCGATGACGGTAGCCACACCATGACGATGTCCGTGTTGGTCGGAGTCGCGGCCGCCCTCGAACTCGCCGTGATCATCGCGCTGGCGGTCCCGCTGATCGTCTCGCGTCGACAGTTGCAGCGCACCCGAATCCAGTTGGAGCGCAAGAGGAAGCTCGAGACCGGTCGACGTCGTCGGCGGCGCGGCGTCGCGCCGTTGGCGATCAGGACCGCATTCAGGACGGCCGACTCGTTGATCTCGAAGGGCATTGGTGCCACAGTCCGTAACTCCGTCGAAGACCTCGCAGGGTGGGCTCAAGTGGAACGTCCCGACCTTGCCAGGCTGACGGCGGACGGCGATGTCGTGGTCGCCTTCTCCGACATCGAGGATTCCACCCTGCGCAACGAAACCCTGGGAGACCGGGGCTGGCTGAAGATCTTGGAGCGGCACAACCGCCTCGTCCAAAACCTCGTCGGCGATCATGGCGGTCACGTGATCAAGAGTCAGGGCGACGGATTCATGATCGCTTTCGCCGATGCGGGACAAGCTGTCCTGTGCGCTGCCGAAATACAGCAGGCCCTGCACGACGACGCCGACCGCTGGGAGGGAATCCGGGTGCGTATCGGGATGCACCTGGGCCCCTCGGTCAGACGCGGCGACGACCTGTTCGGGCGCAATGTTGCGATGGCAGCACGGATTACCGGACAAGCCGGTGGTGGCGAGATCCTGGTGAGCGAGTCTGTGCGCGCGGCCGTCGACGGCCTGCCCGATATCGATTTCGGTACGCCTCTTGACGTGGAACTCAAGGGTTTCCAGGGAACGCACTGCCTCTACCCGGTGAGCATGATTGAGCAGCCCTCGGGTCAAATCGATTGATGCCCAGGCGGTGTGGCGTCGTCGTCGACGCCGACTCGTCGCACACGTGGCCGCAGATCCGCGTCGTTCATCAGTGCGTCCACCAGCGAGACCGACCCTCCGACACACGTCCAGGCGTCGTCCCACAACGTTGACACCAGCCAGGATCGATCCGTCGGGAACATCAGGTCCGGTAGTTCGCGGCCCGGGGAATCGTCCCGGCGCCAGCCGGTGGCTTGCTCGGGCCCGGCCAGCACCAGCACATACGGCCAACCCGGATACAGCGCCGTTCTGGGCGCGTCGGGAAAGACGATGTCGCTTGCACCGGTTTCGAGGTATCCAAGCCACCACTGCTGCTCCGGTGACTGGCTGCGCAGCGACGCGATCAGAGCTCGATCGTGCCGCCGTTGCGCTGCAAGGGTTTCGGGCAGGACGACGGTTGCATAGTCGTCGAAGACAGCTGGAATGCCTGAGGTGATCGTGGTCCCGACCGATGTGCCGGCGTTGATCCACGCAACGTCGGACGCCGCGCCGATGCGCCAGTTGCGGCTATCCCGGGCGACCCACTGCACCGGTACAGCATCAACGATCAGCCCCGATCAACGGAAGGGCGGCCCGTCAGTCGGGGCTTGGCTGCGTCGCCGGTCTCAGCGGACCGGCTGGTCGGAGCTGATCTCGGCCGACGACTGCAGTACCGGCGCCGCCGGGGCAGCGACGCCCAACTGGTGCGCGACGAAGTCCGCTGCCTGGACGGCCATTCCGTTGACTTTGTACGAGGAGTGCGCCGCGCGATCCGTGCCACCGGGGAAGCAGACCGGGTCACCGGCTGCGCACAGCTGGAGGGTCTTGGCGCCGTAGAGCGGTCCGACGTTGATAGGCGGCGCGTTGTGGTCGGCGAGACCGAGGAACCAATCGTCCGGCGTTCCGAACAGTACGACGGCCGCCACATGCGAGGCGACGGCCGGGGGCATCGGCCCCGAAATGCTTGCGGGAAGAGCGAATCCAGCGGGCACCGAGCTCGCGGTGGTGTAACCGGCGACCGCGGCGCCCTGTGAATAACCGCCCAGCACGATCTTGGTGGCCGGGCAGTTCGTCGCGATCGACTGGATCCTGTTGCTCGCGTCGGCGATTCCGTCAGTGGCGCGACCGAAATCGAGCGATGCTGGGTAGTCGACGCCGTACACGTCCACTGATTTGCCCTGCAGCCTCGCGTTGAGCGCGTCTACCAGGGCTTGGCCCGTCGTGCCGACTCCGGGCGCTTCCAGCGTGCCACGGGCAAACACGACCTCGACGTTGGCGCATGAGTCTTCGGCGGCGTTGGCTGAGGCGGTCGGAGCGGCAAGCCCGCCGGTGAAGAGTGTGGCCAGAGCGAATGCCGCGATCACCGTGGACCGGGTGGCTCGGCCGATCAAGGTGCCCGGGCGGGCTACCGGCGGTGTGCTCATGATGTGATTCCCCGTCCTGGTTCTGTTGCCGTCGCTGCACTGCCAGCTACAAGTGGCATGGGTACCCAGCGATTCCGGGGAGGCCAAGTGATCTACGCCACCTCGTCCCATCCGGCACTCTGGTGAACATGGAACTCTACGACGTCATGCGATCGACGCCCGCCGTCCGCGAATTCACCGACGGCCCACTTCCCGACGACATCCTGTGCCGAATTCTGGACAATGCCCGCTTTGCACCGTCCGGCGGCAACCGGCAAGGCACCCGGGTGGTGATCGTACGCGACGCGGATTCGCGTGCAGCGCTGGCGGAATTGGCGTTGCCCGCTGCCCGCCGCTACGCCGCGCAACTCGCCAACGGCGAATCACCGTGGAATCCCTTGCAACCACCGGGCGTGGATTCGTCGACGATCGCGGCAACGGAGCCGCCCGAGCAGATGTCGGCGCCGTTTCGCGACGCTGCGGTGGTGCTGGTCTTCTGTGTCGACCTCGCGGTCGTCGCCGCCGTGGACCAGGACCTCGACCGCGTCGCGGTGACGCCGGGGGCATCGGTCTACCCGCTTGTCTGGAATGTGTTGCTCGCTGCCCGCAACGAAGGGTATGGGGGCGTCCTGACGACCATGGCGGTCGCCGAGGAGGTGCGGGTGAAAAGCCTTCTCGGAATTCCTGATTCGTACGCGGTGGCCGCGGTGGTCCCGCTCGGAGAACCGGCGCGTCGGGTCACCAAACTACGGCGCCGACCCGTCGCTGAGCTCGCCGTTCGCGAGCGTTTCGACGGACCCGCTTTCAGCAGCTAGCCCAAGCGTTCAGCGCGGCCCGCCGACCGCCTTCGCGGCGAAGTCGGCGGCCTGATCCGTCATGCCATTGGACTTGTATGCGCTGTGCGCGGCGCGGCTGAATCCGCCGCCGCTGGTGCAGACGGGATCTTGCGGAGCGCACAGGTCGATCGTCTTGTTCGCATACAGCGGCCCGATGTTGATGGGCGGAGCACTGTGGTCCACCAGGTTCAGGAAGCCGCTCGATGGCTTTCCGAAGAGGGTGACAGCCGCTACGTGATTAGCGACATTGGGTGGCAATGGTCCGGTGATGCCGGCCGGCAAGTCGTAACCAGGCGGAACGCTGTCAGCGGTGATGTAGGCGGCGATCGCGGCGCCCTGCGAGTAGCCGCCGATGACGATCTTGGTCGCGGGGCAGACGTTGACGATGTCCAGGACTTTGCTGGCTGCGTCGGCCACGCCCGCACCCGCCTGGTTGAAGTCGAGAGATGCCGGATAGTCGACCGGATAGATCACGACGGGGGTGTTGCGCAGACGGCCGTTGAGCGCGTCGGTGAAGGCCTGCCCGGTCGCGCCGACGCCCGGCGGCTCGAGGGTGCCACGGGCGAAAATCACCTCGACAGCGGGGCAGGGTTCGCCGTCGGCGGCCCTGCTGATCGCGGATGTCGAGACCAATGATCCCGCCAGCAGCAGGCTCGTCACCAGCAGTTTCAGCAGTGGGCGCGTTCCGCCACGGCCCGTCAGACAGGTGCTCTGCGTCGGCAGCATAGGAGACAGATTAGGGCTCTATCACTGCGAACGCAGCGCGGGGTGCGGCGATCTCGGAAGCAGGCCGGATTCGGATGATAAACTTAATTAGGCTAAGTAAATCTTGCATGAGGGTGGCCCAACCTGATGACTCGTACCGACAAGGACACCTGGGATCTGGCATCGAGTGTCGGCGCGACCGCTACCGCAGTCGCCGCGTCGCGCGCGATGGCATCCCAGAACCCAGATGCGCTGCTGAACGATCCGTGGGCGGATCCGCTTGTCCGCGCGGTCGGCATCGATACTTTCGTGAAGCTGATCGACGGCGAGCTCGGACAGACTGGCGAGCCGCCGCTGAATCGTCGCGCGATGAACGAGCAGATCGCCGTGCGCACCCGCTTCTTCGACGACTTCTTCGTGCAGGCGGCCGAGGCAGGCATCCGGCAGGCCGTGATTCTGGCTTCGGGATTGGACACCAGGGCCTACCGGCTGCCGTGGGGGGCCGCCACGGTGGTCTACGAGATCGACCAGCCGCAAGTCATCGCGTTCAAGACGCAGACTCTGGCGGACTTGGGTGCAGAACACACTGCTCAACGGCGAACGGTGGCAATCGATTTGCGCGAGGACTGGCCGGCAGCACAGGTCGAGGCCGGATTCGACACACGGCAGCCGACTGCATGGAGTGCCGAAGGTCTGCTCGTCTACCTGCCACCGGAAGCGCAGGACCGACTTTTCGACAACGTCGCGACCCTGTCAGCGCCGGGAAGCCGTATCGCGACCGAACACATGGATATGCGTGACGTTCCGCCGGATTGGGCCGAGCGACTCACCGAGCGGTCGAGGCGCATCGGCTCCAACATCAACCTCGCCGAGCTGTTCTACACCGGTGATCGCAATACCGCCGCCGAATATCTCGGAGCGCGTGGTTGGCACGTCGACACCCGCACCACCGCAGAGATGTACGCCGCCAACGGATTCGAGCCGCCCCAAGACGAGTTGTCTGCCTTCGGCAGTGGCTCCGGCTACCTGACGGCGACCCTGACGTAGCTAGTGCCGCAGCGTGCCGAGTCCGTGCTCGACCTGGAGTGCTTTGAGCGCGACTGCCGCCGTCTCGTAGCCTTTGACGACGCCCTCCAACCGGGCCGGTGATCCGTCGAAGCAAGCCCAGTCGAAGACGGATTGGCAGACGTGGTCGGCGAGGCTACGTAAGACGCCATCGCGCGGAGGGTGATCGATGACTCTGATCGCAGCCGTACAGAGCGATCCCCTGTCGACGTCGTCACTGCGCAGTGCCCGGTGGATCAGCGACATGAGGTCGCGAGCTTGAGCGCCCTCGAAATCCATAAAACTCCCTGCCCGTCATCGCTTTTGGGCCTCGCGCCGCCAGGGCGGCGAAAGACCGCGATCGTCGAGTCGTAAACGTAGCCCAGCAACGGGCACATACCGGCCACGGTCAGGTCACAGAGCTACATCGGAGTGGCCGACAGCGCGTTTCCGGGCGAGGTCGAAGATATACCGGTGTGACAGCGAAACCTTCTGTCAGACTCGGCGGATGGCTCACCGTGACTCGCGCACAGGCATCGACCCCACGGTGCCGCCCACTGGTGTCGGCTGCGTCGAATGCGATGCCTCCGGCGGGTGGTGGGTGCACCTTCGCCGCTGCGCCGCGTGCGGTCACGTCGGTTGCTGCGACGATTCGCTGTCCCGGCACGCGGCCCAGCACTGGCAACAGACCGGACACCCGATCATCCGATCGTTCGAACCGGGCGAGGACTGGTTCTGGGACTACGAAACCAACGACTACTACGACGGTCCCGAACTTGCGCCGCCGACATGCCATCCCGAGGAGCAGACAGTCCCCGGTCCCCGCAGTCGAGTGCCGCGAAACTGGGCCGATCTGCTGCGCCGCCGGGTCGATTGACGCCAACGTCGCGAACGCATGCGACCGTCATTGGTCGGCGACGATTTTCGCGATCTGATCTGAGACCGCCGCGCGAATGTCGGCGTCGTCGAGGTCTTGCAACCCGAATGCGACCCGCAGGGTCGGGCCGAGCAGGGCCCAGCCGATCTGAAGCGCCATCCCGTGTGCCGCCAGCAGTCGTGCCGTCCGCTCGTCGTCGTGACCGGCCCGCACCACGTCCAGGAACGCCTCCATGCCGGGAAATCGCTGCTGGAGTTCTTCGACGGCAAACCCATCGAGTGTCGAGCGCACCATGACGCGAGCCTGAAGCTCGTGGGTGGTTTCCACCTGTTCTAACGGGGCACCGGTCTCGCGGAGTGCCGCCGCCGAGTCGGCCAGATGCTGCAGAGTCGCGGCCAGGAGTTGGTCTTTGCTTCCGAAGTGGCGATGCAGCAGACCGTGGTTCACGCCGGCTCGTGCCGCAACCTCACGGATAGACGTCGCAGCTGGGCCCTTCTCGGCGAACAATTCGCTCGCCGCGCGCAGGACGGCCGCGATGACCTCATCTTTTCCCATTGGCTTCGCTGCGGTCGAAATGGTTGCCTCTGCTGTAGCCATGTGTGTACAGTAGCGGATATCCGCGGTGTAGACAGACGCCTACACGCGACGACGTCGACAAGGAGTAGTAGTGACTAGCGATTTCCGCGTGGTGAAACTGGGCGAGAACATCGGTGCACGCATTGACGGGGTGCGACTCGGTGAGCTCGATACCGAGACAGCCGCCGCAATCAACACCGCGCTGAACACCCACAAGGTCGTCTTCATCCGTGGCCAGCAGCACCTCGACGACGAATCTCACTATGCCTTCGCCGAGAGTCTGGGTGTGCCCACGACTCCGCACCCGACACTGAAGTACGACGGCAGCAAGGTCATGCGCCTCGAGTCCATCGGTGGCAGCGGAGCTAATCAATGGCACACCGATGTCACCTTTGTCGATCGTCCGCCGAAAGCCTCCATCCTGCGCGCCGTCGAGTTGCCGGCCTACGGCGGAACCACCACGTGGGCGTCCACCGTGGCCGCGTATCAGCAGCTTCCGCAGCCCCTGCAGCAGCTCGCCGACAGTTTGTGGGCGATGCACAACAACGCCTTCGACTATGCGCAGGTCGACCCCGCCAAACTCGCCGCGCTGGAAGTTGATCCCGAGGCGGTATTGAAGCATGCCAACGAGTTTCACTCCACCCACTACGAGACGCACCATCCAGTCGTGCGGGTGCACCCGGAAACCGGCGAGCGGTCGCTGCTGCTGGGCAACTTCGTCAAGGCCATCTTAGGGGTCAACGGGACTGAGTCGCGGGCGTTGTTCCGAATCTTCCAAGACCGAATCACATGGCTGGAGAACACGATTCGGTGGAACTGGGAGCTCGGAGACGTCGCGATCTGGGACAACCGTGCGACTCAGCACTACGCAGTATCGGACTATGGCACTCAACACCGCGCTATGCACCGGATCACCCTCGCGGGCGACATTCCGGTGAGCGTGCGCGGTGAACGCAGCCGGATAGTGTCCGGGGACGCCAGCGACTACTCGGTTGTGGACACGCCGAAACCGTTGGTGGCGTGAGCCGAGCGTGTGCTCAGCGCCGCCGTCGTTTGATCCGCGCTTCCGTTTGCGCCACCGGGACGACATGGCCTTGGGCGCACTGCACCTGCGAAACGATGGACGCGCCGCACCCGTCGGCGTGGACGAGTTCCAGCCGCTTCGAGTCGCCCTGCATCAGCAGCCCGAACTCGATCAGGCTGACCATGACGGGGAAGAATTCCCGACCGCGCCCGGTCAGGACGTACTCGTAGCGAGTCCGCTGACCGGGCATTTTGTAGGGCTGTTTGGTCAAGATGCCGGCTTCGACGAGTTGTTTGAGTCGGATCGCCGCCATCTGTTCGGTGATACCGGCCAGGCGGGCCAGGTCTTCGAAGCGCCGCGCACCGTAGAAGACCTCGCGCAGCAGCAGCAACGCCGAATTCGTGCCGATGTCTTTGAGGGCGCGTTCGATCGGGCACCACTCGTGGGCGAGTGATCGGTCGCCACCGGCTGTGCGTCCATACAGCGTTATGACGTCAGACGTCGCGGTCATGCCGTCAGGATAACCCCGCTAACTTAATGTCGGCCTAGTTAGCTGATCCGCGTGCCCGCGTTAATGTCCTGCTACCGAACGATTTCTCGGAGAACCTCGACGATCTCGTCCGCACTGAAGACCGCGCTCGGGTAGTTCGGAATATTGACTTCGAGCGCGGCGTGCAGCTTCGCATCGGAGTAACTGACAGTGACATCTTTGACCACCGTCCGTCTTCGAGGGCCCTGCGAGACCACTGGGCTTTCTGGATCGGCGCGACGGTAAGTTGGTCCGGCGCAGGACGCAGCCCGGCGAGAGATTTCACCAGGAGGCCGTGATGGGACTGCTTGACCGCAAGACCGCCGTCGTCACCGGCGCCAATTCCGGTATCGGGCTGGCTACCGCGGAGCGGTTCATCGCCGAAGGGGTCGAGCGGGTGTTCATCACCGCTCGACGGCAATCTGAACTCGATTCCGCTGCGGCCCAATTGGGGCCCCGCGCGGTCGCCGTGCAAGGCGACGTGGGAATACCGGGCGACCTCGACCGGCTCTACGCCGAGGTCGCCGCGGCCGGTCGGGGCCTGGACGTCGTCGTGGCCAACGCCGGCTCGACCAGGGTCGCGAGGCTGGGCGAGATCACCGAGGACGATCTCGACGCGCTGCTGACGACCAACGTCAAGGGTGTGGTGTACACCGTGCAGAAGGCCCTGCCGCTGCTCAACGACGGCGCGTCGATCATTCTGATCGGCTCTACCACCGCCGACCGCGGCCGCCCGGGGCTGAGCATCTACGCCGCAACCAAAGCCGCCGTGCGGTCGCTTGCACGCGCGTGGGCCCACGAACTGGCCGATCGCAACATCCGGGTGAACGTCGTCGTCCCCGGCTCTACCGCAACCCCGGGAAGCGACAATCTGGCCGCGCAAACCAACCCCAACGCCTCGATCGAGGAATTCCGCACGGCGCGCGTCACGACCATACCGCTGGGCCGTTTCGCCGAGCCCGTCGAAATCGCCAACGCGGCAGTGTTTTTGGCCAGTGACTTGTCCAGCTTCACCACCGGGGCCACCATCGACGCCGACGGCGGGTTCAATCAGGTCTGATCGGCTAGATCTTGACCAGGGTGAACTGTCCCACCTCGGAGACGTTGCGCTGGAAGAAGTCAGAGCAGCCGAGCAGATAGTGCATATAGCGGTCGTAGACCTCGGTAGAGGTGACCGCGATGGCCTCGTCGCGGGCCGCCTCCAGCTTCTTCGCCCAGGTGTCGAGGGTGCGAACGTAGTGGGCGGTCATCTTTTGCAGTCGCTCGACTGAAAACCCTGCGCCGGTGGCATATTCGACGACATCTTCGTCGCATGGCACTGAGCCGCCCGGGAAGATCTCTGCGGCGATGAACCGCATGAACCGGAGATCGGACATGGTGATCGGGATGCCCATCTCGGGCCAGCGCTTGAGCGGGTGACCCATGATCGTCTGCAGGACCATCCGCCCGTCGCCGGGCATGATGCGGTAGCACAGCTCGAAAAAGGCCTTGTAGCGGGATTTGGGGAACGCCTCGAACGCCTCGATGCTGACGATGCGGTCGACGGGCTCCTCGAACTCCTCCCAGCCGAGCAGGCGCACCTGCCGGGAGCGGCCGGTGTCGATCTTGTCGAGTATCTGTTGACCCAGAGCGCGCTGATTCCTGCTCAACGTCAGCCCGACGACGTTGACGTCGTATTTCTCCACAGCGCGCTTCATCACCGATGCCCACCCGCAGCCGACGTCGAGCAGCGTCATTCCGGGCTCTAGGCCGAGCTTGCCGAGTGCGAGGTCGATCTTGGCGATCTGGGCCTCTTCCAACGACATGTCGTCGCGTTCGTAGAACGCAGAGCTGTAGGTCCGCGTCGGGTCCTGAAACAGCCCGAAAAAATCGTTGGAGAGGTCGTAGTGGGCCTGAACATCTTCGTAAGCCGGCCGCATTTGCGGCGAGTCACCCGACCCGCTGTCCGTCATGCAGAATTGACCTTTCAGGTCGATCTATCGGTCGCCAGACTGCGCTGTTGTACACGAACTATATAGCGCAGTTCTCCAGAGCTGGCTAAGCGGGAGCCTTTTCACAGGTGTATTGGCAGACATCCGTGTAGCCCGCGCGGAACAAGTCGGCACAGCCGGTGAGATACCGCAGGAAGCGCTCGTAGATCTCGTCCGACGTGATGGCGATGGCTTCGTCCTTCTTGGACTCCAGATTGGCTGCCCAGGTGTCCAGGGTTCGCGCGTAGTGGGGCCGCAGCGCCTGCTTGCGCGTGACCGTGTACCCGGCCTTGGCCGCATGCTCTTCGACCTGTGCACTCAGCGGCAAACGACCACCGGGATAGATCTCGTCCATGATGAACTTGATGAACCGCACGCGAGACATCGTGAGAGGTAGCTGACGCTCTTTGATCTCCTCATCGCTCGGGATGATGATGGTGTGCAGCATCATCACCCCGTCGTCGGGCATCAAGTTGAACGTCTTCTTGAAGTAGTCGTCGTACTTGTTGAAACCGAAGTGCTCGAAAGCACCGATTGACACCACCCGGTCGACCGGCTCGTCGAACTCCTCCCACGGCTGCAGACGCACTTCCATGTTGCGCTTGCTGGTCGAATTCGCGAACCAGTGGTCTTCGATGTGCTGCTTCTGGTTTTCCGACAGCGTCAGCCCGATGACGTTGACGTCGTACTTCTCGACCGCGCGCATGATCGTGGCGCCCCAGCCGCAGCCGATGTCCAGCAGCGTCATGCCGGGCTTGAGGCCGAGCTTGCCGAGAGACAGATCCACTTTGGCCCGCTGCGCCTCTTCCAGCGTCATGTCGTCGCGCTCGAAGTACGCACAGCTGTAGGTCTGGGACGGGTCCTGCCACAACCGGAAGAAGTCGTTGGAGATGTCGTAGTGGAACTGGACTTCCTTCTTGTCCGAGCCGCGGGTTTGCGCAGCGGACTTCGACAGCCACTTGGACTCAGCGTGAGGTGTCGCGTCGGCAGTCTTGCCTGAGGTATCCGTCACTGTTCTTCCTAACGATGTCTGAAATTGGGGACCAGCCTAGTTGCGCCCGGCGGGTGAGTACGACCAACCCGGGATTCGGTGCCGCGCGCGTCGCGGTTTGGGTTGCTTGCGCAGCCAGTCCGGCGAGTACCCGCGAGCGAGCATGCGTAAGCGACGATAAGTCTTGTCGACGGAACCGGGCTGCGCTAGGCGCATGCTATTCGGCTCGTGCGGTGGGGGGCCCGACGGCCAGTGCGAGATGCGTCTCGAATCGGAGCACTTCTCGAGGACGAGGCTCTCACCGGCGCCCTGCTTGTCTTGAGAAAGCGACATTCATTGACGCTCGTCATTGACGCCCGTCAGTGAGTGTCGTATCGTTTGTCCATGTCAACACGACAGGCCGTCGAAGAGCGCGAAGCCCCGGGCGGCGGTGGGCGAGAGGCGCAACGGCTGCAGACCCGAGCGCGTTTGTTCGACGTTGCACTGACCGAGATAGCGCGGTCAGGTTTAGCCGGCGCCGACGTCAGCGCCATCGCGAAAGCTGCGGGGGTGGTCCGGGGAACGTTCTATTTTCACTTCCCGACCAAAGAGCATGTACTGGTCGAATTGGAGCGAAACGAAGAAGTCAAGATCGTCGAGGAACTCACTGCACTCAGGGCCGAGGCCGACGACGTGGACGCGATGCTGTCCACGCTTGTGCAGCGTGTGGCGGCCGCTGAACACCGGTTGGGCGCAAGGGTTTTCCGAGAAATGCTGGCACTGCATTTCTCGTCGACACGACCCGTCGAGTCTGAGTTGGCACGGCACCCGCTGGCGGAATTCCTGATCGGCGTACTCGCCGAAGCGCAACAGGCGGGCCGGGTCGTGGCCGACGCAGACCCGGCTGAGCTCGCGGTGTTCGTCTTGACCGGACTTTTCGCGCTGCTCGCCACCGGGGCGCACGATTCCGGCACGCCGGATGCGCTCTTGAGTCGCTACGTCAGAACAGTTGTCAAAGGATTGGAGAAACGATGAGCACCAACACAATCGAAGGATATCGAGAGTATCTGCAAACGCGTGACGGAGAAGCCGATCTGCTCAACCGGCGTCTGGCGAATCGCGAGCAGTTCTTCGACGGCCTGGTTTCCGATCCGCTCCGGTCGAAAAGCCCAGCCGACAGGACGACCTTCACACGGAATCTTCATCGCCGGCTACCTGAGCCGGGCTTAGACGGCAAGATGCTGTTCTTATTGGCCACGGCCAAGTTGAACCAAGCGGAGCGGTTCGGAGTCGGTCTCGGGGAGACCTACGGGCACAACAGCGACGACAGCGTGCCACCGGAGCGCGTCTATCTCGAACTCGAAGAGCACTACCACACTCGTTTGCTCGCATACATATTGGACATGTTCGATCTGACGTTCCAGGTGGTGCCGCCACCGTTCGTGATGCGCCAGTTCGTCAAGATGGCAGTGTTCATCCCGCGGCGACTTGGTTTCGCGTTCGTCGGGGCGTCAGAGATGGCGGGCTGTGTGATGTTCGACGAACTGCGCCGAGTGGGGGTTGAATTGTTCGCCGACGAGCCTGAAGTCGCGGACCGAATCGAGATGCTCTACAGCGAAATTCTCACCGACGAGATTGGTCATGTGGGCTACTGCGCGTCGCGTTGCACCCCGGCGGAGCGGGCAGTGATGCGTCGGATTTATCCCTTTATCGCAAGACTTTTCGCGCGCCAGACCGCGGAGATCGGTTTGCTGGTCGACTCGCAGAAGTTGAACGCCCGACTCAGGCGTCCGTTCGACGTCGACGAGCTCTCCAGCGGGCTCAAGAACGAGACGTATCTCGTGACGCATCCGTAAGCCTTACTGCGCAAGCAGATTCACGACGCCGGCGAAGACGGCAGGCATGGCCGCCGCCGCCGGCACGATGCGCGACCGGGCGGGCCCATAGGCGCTCGCCTGCAGCAACGCCGCCGTCAGCATTCGATAGCGCCGAGTCAGCTGGCGCCATCGCCGGTCGTAATTTCCCGGACGTTCGGCGAGCACGCAGTCGACCGCCACCTCGGCTGCGCCGAACGCCAGGCCGAGACCCTCGCCGGTGAGCGCGTCGACGTAACCGGCAGCGTCGCCTACGAGCAGCACCCGGCCGGCCGTGCGAGTCGATACTTTCTGTCGTAGCGGCCCGGCGGCACGGTCGGGCTCGTGCGGGCAGCCGTCGATGCGATCCCGAAGAGCGGGGAATTCGGCTAAGCGGCAATCGAATCCGCCACGTTGCGAGGTGAGCAGCGCGATGCCGACACAATCGTTGGCGACCGGAGTCACGTAGGCCTCGGCTCCCGGCGCCCAGTACACCTCGACGTGATCCGACCACGGCTCGGTTTGCACGTGCCGGCTGATGCCCCACCGGCGGTTCCCCGGGCTCGGTTGCTCCAGGCCCAGGGATCGACGAATAGGAGAGTGCAGCCCATCGGCCGCGGCGAGATACCGCGCTTGCCATCGTCCGGCGCGCACACTGTCGCAGTCTTGGGTGATTTCGCGTACCTCGTCGTGACAGATCTGCACGCCGGCCTCCACGGCGGCGTCGAGCAATGCACCGTGCAGCACCGTCCGGCGCACGCCACGGCCGGTGCCATGCTTGAACGGCGCATCGACGTGCCGCGATCCGTCTCGATAGCTGATACCCCGGATCGGCTTGCCGTGCGGATGCACCCCGAGTCGGTCCAGATGGCGCAGCGTGTGCGGCATCAGCCCTTCACCGCATGCTTTGTCGATCACACCCTGGCGTCGTTCGGCGACAACGACTTCCAGCCCGGCCCGGGCCCCGTGAATCGCAGTCGCCAGCCCGGCGGGACCTCCGCCGACGACGAGGAGGTCCATCATGTCAGGCCCGCCAGTGCCGCATCCTCGACTTTGACCCGCGTACTCAGCAGCCACGCGTTGAGCGTCGAGAACACCACCGCGGTGATCCACGCGCTGTGCACCAGCGGCAATGCCAGACCTTCGGCGATCACCGCGACATAGTTGGGATGCGGTATCAATCGGTACGGGCCACCGGTGACGCGGGGCGCGCCCGGGATCACGATCACGCGGGTGTTCCACTGGTAGCCCAATGTCGTGATGCACCACCACCGCAACGCTTGCGCCGCCAGCACGATGGCGAACATCGGCCAGCCGAGAGCCGGTATAAAGTTGCGGTGCAACAGGATTGGCTCAGCCAGGCATCCAACCAGCAGGACGGTGTGCAACAGCACCATCGCCGGGTAGTGTCCGGAGCCGAACTCAACCCCACCGTGGGACGTGCTGACGGCGCGGTTACGTTCGGCCACGCGTACTTCGATCAGACGCTCGATCGCGACCGCGCCGATCAACAGCGCATACCAGGTCATGGCCGTCTCACCGCCAGCGCAGCATGACGAGCTCGGAGCAGAAGCCTGGACCCATCGCGAGCATGACGCCCGGGCTGCCGCTCGGTGGTTGCTTGGCGATCGTGTCACGGAAGACGTGCAGCACCGATGACGACGACAGGTTGCCCACTTCACTCAACGACCGCCAGGTCAATTCCAGTGCGTCGTCGGGCAATCCGAGTGACGAGACGATGGTCTCGATGACCTTGGGGCCGCCCGGATGGCTCACCCACGCGCCGACATCCTCGATGTCCAGGCCGTATGCAGCCAGCAGCCCACCCACGTCGTCGGCCAGATACCGTTCGACGACGCTCGCCACGTCGGGGGACAGGATGAGTCCGAAGCCGCTGGAGCCGATCCGCCATCCCATTGTGTCTTGCGAATCGGGGTACAGATGGCTGCGTGAACCGAGGACCTCAGGCCCGCGGGCGCCGATCTTCTCAGCCCGCCGTTCGCCGACCGCGACGACCGCAGCGGCGCCGTCCCCGAACAATGCGGTGCCCACCAGCGACGCCAGCGATGGACCTTGCGCCGGAAAGGTCAGCGAGCACAACTCGACTGACAGCAGCACGGCCACGTCGTCGGGCGCACCGCGCAGGTAGTCGTTGAGCCGCCCGACGCCGGCGGCGCCGGCAACGCAGCCGAGGCCGAACATCGGCACCCGTCGTACGTCTGGGCGTAGGCCCATCTTCAACGCGATGCGGGCTTCCAGCGAGGGCACCGCAAGGCCGGTGACGGTCGTCGACATGACGACGTCGACGTCTTCGGGACACAGGCCCGCCTCGTCGAGCGCAGCGGACAGCGCCGTGCATCCGAGTTCCACTGCGTGTTCGATCCATATCTGGTTGGCCGCACCGAAATCGGTCAACGACGGGTACTGCTCGAGCGGCAACACCAGGTAGCGGCTGTCGACCTTGGAGCTGGCGTGAAACTTGCGCAACAGATCGGCGTACCCCTCGAACGCCGGAAGCCCGGCAAGCGTCTCGGTGATCTCGTGTTGGGCATAGCGATGCTCAGGCAAGGCGCCCTGCACACCCGCTATGACGCTGCCGGCCTTGCGGCCCCGGAATTTCTTGGCGCTCATGGGTAGTCCCATGTGACTCACCTTTCGTGGACGACGTGGCTGCCGGCAGCATTGCCGCTGCTGATAACGACGACTGGTAGGCGTTCCCGGTTCACCGGTACCACCCGATCCGCCGAACTCAACAGTCGATGACTTTTGTCAACAATTGGTGACTTGAAGATACGCGCGGCGGTGTGTCTAGTCAACGGGTGATGACATATCGTTGAGCGACGATGACCGGAAGACCACGTAACGCAGCGCAGACCAGGGCGGATATCCTGGCTGCCGCGCGCCGCAGATTCGCAGCAGAGGGTTATGACCGCACGACGTTGCGTGCGATCGCGACGGACGTGGGAGTGGACGCGGCGCTGGTGATCCGGTACTTCGGCAGCAAGCAGGACCTGTTCGCGACCGCCACCGAATTCACCATCGAGCTGCCTGATCTGACCGATGCCGAGCCCGAAGACATCGCAGACATGTTGCTGCCGAGGTATTTCGCCGTCTGGGAGGAAGACCACTCGTTCATGGCCCTGCTGCAGGTTGCGATGTCGAGCAGAGTGGCCGCCGAGACTCTCAACGAGACGTTGGCCACGCATGTCGCGCCGACACTGAGAGCCGCAACCCCTGACCACGCTCAGCAGCGGATCGCCCTGACCGACGCATTCGTCATCGGCCTGGCCGCCACCCGATCGGTGTTGGGCAATCTCCCGGCGGCCGAGTTGAGCCGCGAGGAGCTGCGGCAGTGGGCGGCACCGGTGTTTCGACAGTTACTGGTCGGGCCGGCGCCGTCGTGACGGTCACCCGCCCCCGCAACGCCGCCCAGACCCGCGCCGACATCCTGAGCGCGGCGCGCCGCCGTTTCGGGACCGAGGGATACGAACGGACGACACTGCGGGCGGTTGCCGCCGACGTCGGGGTGGATGCGGCGTTGGTGATCCGGTACTTCGGCAGCAAGCAAGACTTGTTCGCGGCGGCAGCGGACTTCGCGATCGATCTGCCCGACCTGTCGGATGTCGATCCTGCGGACGTCGCCGGAGTACTGCTGCCGCGGTTCTTCGCGGTGTGGGAAGCGGACGAGACGTTCTTGGCCCTGCTGCGCGCCGCCATGACCAGCCCGCTGGCGGCCGACACCTTGAGGCGGGTTTTCTCCGAGCAGGTCGCACCCAAGCTGGTGACCGCGACCCCGGACCATCCCGTCCAGCGGATCGGGTTAATGGGCGCGTTCGTCATAGGGCTGGCGATCACCCGCTACGTCCTGGTGAATCCACCCATGGCCAGCCTCAGCCGCGAAGAGCTCAGCCGCTGGGCAGCTCCGGTGATTACGCAGCTGCTGGTCGGGCCCGCGCCGACCTGATCTCGCCCTGCCCGCGAGAAACGAGACTGTTAGTCTCGTAGGCGATGGATCTCTGAACCGCAGCTTCATCGCTGGAGGGGGTGGCGTGTGGTCAACGCGTTGATCCAGCCAGGCCAAGACAGCGACTTCGCTCTGTCCGGCTTGTCGCAGCGAGCCCGGCTCTGGTTGCTCACGGTGACGTGCTTCGGCGTGCTGGTGGTGATCTCCTCGATGATGGCGCTGAACACCGCGCTTCCTGACATCGCGACGGCGACGTTGGCGACACAGACTCAGCTCACCTGGATTGTGGACAGCTACACCTTGGCCCTCGCCTGTCTGCTGCTACCGGCCGGTGCGCTTGGCGACCGCTTCGGTCGGCGCGGCGCCATGCTGGTCGGTCTCGCGATATTCGGTGCGGCATCCTTCGTGCCGGCCGTGCTGTCCGACCCGACGATCGTCATCGTGTCTCGAGGGGTTGCCGGTGCGGGTGCGGCGCTCATCATGCCCGCCACGCTGTCGTTGATCACCGCCGCTTACTCGAAGGAGGAGCGGAACAAGGCAGTGGGGATCTGGGCCGGCGTCGCCGGATCCGGTGCCGTTATCGGGATGCTCGGATCCGGTGGCCTGCTGAGCTTCTGGTCGTGGCACGCCATCTTCTGGGCGTTCGCGACCGCGGCGCTGACCATTTTCATCCTGACGCTGACCGTCGCGAGTTCGCGCGATGCCGACGCAAAGCCCTTGGACTGGCGCGGCGCCCTGGTGATCGGCGGTGCGGTGGCGACCCTTGTCTTCGGCATCCTCGAGGCGCCGGCGCGCGGGTGGACCCACCCACTGGTGATCACCAGCATCGGCGTCGGACTCCTGCTGGGCCTGGCTTTCGGGTTTGTCGAAGTGCGGCAACGCTATCCGCTGTTAGATGTCCGACTGTTCGCGGTTCCCGCATTCGCCACCGGCGCGGCCACCATCACGGTGTTCTTCCTGTCGATGTTCGGCTACATGTTCCTGCTCATGCAGTACATGCAGATGATCTTGGGCTACAGCCCGAACAAGACGGCGCTCGCACTGAGCCCGATCATGGGGCCGATGCTGGTGCTATCGGTGCTGTCGTTCTGGTATCTGCCCCGGCTCGGCCTGCGCGCGGTGGTGTTCAGCGGACTCCTGCTGATCGCGATAGGCGTTCTCTGCCTGCTCGGGGTCACATCGGGTTCAGGTTATTGGCGTGCAGCCTGGCCGATGTTGGTGATGAGCGTCGGTATCGGCCTCTGCACCGCGCCGACGACGTCGGTGATCATGACAACCGCTCCCGATGACAAGCAGGGGGTGGCCTCGGCGGTCAACGACGCCAGCCGAGAAATCGGCGCCGCACTCGGTATCGCGCTCGCTGGCTCGATGTTGGCCGCGCAGTACGCGAAGACGTTGGCTCCCAACCTGATCGGATTCCCGAAGCCGGTGAGCGACGCCGCATCCACATCGCTGGGCGAAGCGCTGGAGGTCGCGCGGCGACTGGGGCCGGCGGGCGCCCGCCTGACAGAGGTCAGCAAGACGGCGTTCATCGACGCCATGCATTCGTCGCTGTTGGTGCTGGGCATCTTGATCGGCGTCAGTGCCGTCGTGATCGGACTGTGGGCACCCGGTCGCGACGACCGGCAGCTACGGCTTGTGCGCTATCTACTGGCGCGGCGGCGAAGCAGTCAGGACCCGGGCACCGACCAGTCGGCGAGTCACCGAACCGGGCGGGGCCGCCAGGCGGTCGTAGCGCGGGTCGGTGTGGTCTCGGCTCGGCCGCTTCGGAGTTCGTCGTCGACGGCGGGTTGATGGAGTTCGTCCCGACCAAGATCTAGCCATATCAGCTGGTAGGCGCCGTTCTGACCGGCTATTGCAATCATGCTGATTTGCACAGCTGTCTTTCAGGAGCGCGGTCGATACGCTCCAAATCCCATGCCTGGTGAGAACAACCAGCGCGTACCCAGTCAATCGCCGGATACCGGCGCATTCCACGATTCCGACGCCAGGAGGCGGCAATGACGGAGCCCGCGCAGCCGGCACGGCGCCGCGGCAAACTGCCGTTTTCGGTGTCGCGGCTCAACATCCTCGGGATCGTCGCGATCATCCTCGCCGGCAGCCTGATCGCCATTCACAATCTGCACCACGACAACTCGCCCAACCAGCTGCTCAACGTCTCCTACGACCCGACCCGAGAGCTGTACGCCGCGATCGACAAGAACTTCGTCGACCAGTTTCGGCGGCAGACCGGAGTCACGGTGGAAGTCAAGCAATCCCACGGTGGTTCGGGACGGCAGGCCGCGGAAGTCATCAAAGGCCATGAGAAGGCCGACGTCGTATCGCTGGCCCTGCCGAGTGACGTTGACTCGCTGCGCAAGCGCGGACTCGTCGCGGCCGACTGGCAAAAGCGCCTGCCGAATCATTCTGTGCCCTACACGTCGACGATTGTTTTCGTTGTCCAGAAAGACAATCCGCTGGGCATCCACGACTGGCCCGACCTGATCAAAGATGGCGTCGAGATCGTGTCACCCAATCCGCGCACGTCGGGCAATGGAAAGTTGAGTGTGCTCGCGGCCTGGGGTTCGGTGACGACGCGCGGCGGCAGCGAGCAGCAGGCTACGGATTACGTCAGGGCGCTGTTGAGCCACGTCAAGGCCGCCGACAGCGGTGCGCGCGGCGCCGCCATCACGTTTGCGACTGAGAAAGTCGGTGACGTACATCTGACGTGGGAGAACGAAGCCCTGCGGGAAGTCGCGGAGAACAAGGACGAATTCCAGATCGTCTATCCACCAGTCAGCATTCTCGCCGAGCCCGCCGTCGCCTGGGTCGATGCGAACCTCAAGGACAAAAAGCTTGCGTCCTACGCCAAGTCCTATCTGGAGTACCTCTACACCGACGCTGCGCAGGAAACCGTCGCCCAGTACGGCTACCGCCCGCTGAAGCCAGAAATCTTGGCCAAGCACGCGGATCGTCTGCCGCCGATAAACCTGTTCCCCATCACTGCGGTCGCCAAGAGCTGGTACGACGCGCAGGAGAAGTTCTTCGGCAGTAACGGCATCTACGACGTGGTCTCCTCGGCTCCGGCCCGGGTCGCGTCTGCACACCCGCGGCGAAAGACGAAGACCCCATGAGCTGCGCCGACGATGATGATGCCGGCGTCGCCGGGATAGGAGGAGTGGCGCCGTGAGCATCGCAGGGATTTCTGCACGCGTGAGAAGCGTGAACTACGACGGGGACAAAGCGCGTCGAGACCTCATTGCCGGGCTCACCGTCGCTGCAGTCTCGTTGCCGCAGGGCATTACGTATGCGCTGGTCGCCGGCGTCGACCCGAAATTCGGCGTGTACTCGGCGATCGTGGTGACCTTCGTCGCGTCGATTTTCCAGTCGTCGTCGCATCTGGTCAACGGCCCGACGAGTGCGATCTCGCTGCTGGTGTTCAGTTCGCTGGCTTTCATCGACCCCGAGAACCGGACGGTCCTGTTCGAGGCACTATTCCTGCTCGGCGTTCTGGTTGGCACCTTCCAGATTTTGATTGCGGTGTTCAGGCTCGGCGATCTGACCAGGTACATCTCCGAATCCGTGATCCTCGGCTTTCTGCTGTCCGCGGCCGTTCTGATCGCGCTGGGTCAACTCGGCAATGCGCTGGGAGTGAAAGACCAAGGCAACGCCCGGCAGTCGGTGATAAAACGCACCTACCTCACCCTGTTCCATGGCGAGGCCTTCAACGACCGCGCGTTGATCATCGCCGTCGCGACCGTCGTCCTCGCCGTCGTGCTGCGGCGGGTGGTGAAGCGTTTCGGCCTGCCCCAACTCGACCTGCTGGCAACGCTGATCTTTGCGGCCCTGATCGCGTATCTGGCCGGATGGGCGACCGAAGATCACACCGGCAACACTGCGATCAAGCTGACCGCGAAGATCCCGCAGAGCCTGCCGCACCCGCACATCCCGTCCGTGCAACTCAACGAAGTGACCCAGTTGGCGCCGGGCGCATTGGCCATCGCGTTCATCGGACTGCTCGAGGCGCTGTCGATCGCCAAGGCCATCGCTTACCAGAGCGGGCAGAAGATCGACTACAACCGGCAGATCATCGCCGAAGGCCTGGCGAACCTAGCCGGTGGCTTCTTCCAGGCCGTGCCGGGCTCGGGTTCGGTGACGCGCTCGCCGATCAACTACCAGGCCGGCGCGGTGACCCGGTTCTCCGGCGTGATCGCTTCCATCGGCGTCGCGATCATCGTGCTGTTGTTCGCGCCGCTACTGCACTACATGCCCCGGGCCGCGCTGGCGGGACTGCTGCTGATCACTGCCGCGCGACTGATCGACATCAAGCGGTTGAGTTACGCGATCAAGGCGTCACGCTACGACGCGGGGCTGGTGATCATCACCGCGCTCGTCGGCGTATTCGTCGACCTGGACACCGCGGTGCTCCTCGGCGTCGCGCTGTCGATCCTGCTGTTCGTGCCACGGGCGGCCAAGCTCAAGGCACGAGAGTTGGTGGTCGCACCCGAGCGGGTAGTCCGCGAGCGAGTGCCGGGCGACCCGTCCGATCCGTCGACGCTCATCTTCGACTTCGAGGGCGAGCTATTCTTCGGCGCCGCACCCGATCTCGAGCGGTATCTGGAAGCGCTGGGTGAACGGATCAAGCAGGAGAACATCAAGTATCTTGTGTTGCGGGTCAAGCGGGTGCGTCACCCGGATGCCGTCGTCATCCAGCGGCTCGAGAGTTTCGTCCGGCAGGAAACCGACCGCGGGGTGACCGTCCTGCTCGCGGGCGTTCAAGCCGACCTCTGGACGCTGCTGACCAACGTCGGGTTCGACAAGTGGTTCCCGTCTGAGCGGGTCTTCCCAGAGGAGGAGGAAGAATTCTCCGCGACGCTCAAGGCCGTCCGCTACGCCCACGCCCTGCGTGGCTTCGACGAATCCGGCAATGCGGTCCCCGATGTCGCCGTGTCCGGCAACGGAGATGCCAAGAGCTACTACTACCTGGTTTGAACCTCGTCTGATCGGCAGACGTACTCTCGCCCCATGAGTCGCGACCGGCGATACGTCATTGTCGGTGCGGGCGCCATCGGTGGCACGGTTGGCGGCGTCCTGGCCAGGGCCGGGATCCCCACG
The DNA here is from genome assembly GCA_049589475.1 of Mycobacterium sp. Taxonomy (GTDB): domain Bacteria; phylum Actinomycetota; class Actinomycetes; order Mycobacteriales; family Mycobacteriaceae; genus Mycobacterium. Next base: position 7,341 of record JBAWAV010000100.1, on the reverse strand, counting down.
GTGTTGGTTGCCCGGGGTCGCCACGCCGACGCCCTCTCGGCACAGGGCCTGACGCTCAGAACGCCGGACGGGACTTTTCGCACGCCGGTCACCGCGATCTCCGCGCCCGAGCAGCTGCGGCTGACTCGGCAGGACGTTTTGGTGTTCGCCACGAAGACCCAGCAGATCGACGCGGCGTTGCAGGAGTGGGTGGACCGACCGGTCCACGGCTCCGACGCTGTCGTTGGGACCGCGGGCGAGATGCTGCCGGCGATGACCGCGCTCAACGGCGTTGCGGCCGAGGAGAAAGCGCTGCGCTATTTCCGGCAGGTGTTCGGCGTCTGCGTCTGGCTGCCCGCCGTGCACCTCGAACCCGGTGAGGTGATCGTGCGGTCGTGGCCGACGGTAGGACAGTTTCACATCGGCCGGTGGCCGGCGTCGCTGCGCACACACGCCGACACCGATCTGCTGCACGACGTGACCGCGGCGTGGAGCTCGGCGGGAATCCAGGTGCGTGTTGTCGACGACGTCGCTTCGTGGAAGTACAACAAGCTCCTGAGCAATCTCGCCAACGTCGTCGGCGCGCTATCGGCTCAGGGTGGCGATGTCAGTGGTGTGGCGAAGGCGGTGCGCGCCGAAGGTGAACAGGTATTGCGTTCTGCTGGAATCGAATTCATCTCATTTGAGACGTCCAACGCGGCCCGGGCCGACGGTCCGACTCCGCGGGCGGTCCCCGGGCGTGACACCGGTGCGAGCAACTCGACGTGGCAGTCGCTGGCCCGGAACACCGGCAACGTGGAAACCGATTTCTTCAACGGCGAGATAGTCCGAATTGCGCATCGGCACGGTATCGCGGCACCGTTCAATACCGCGTTGGCGCGTGCCGCACGTGCGGCGGTGAGCAATGACGCTGGACCGAGCCAGTATTCGGCCAGTGAACTAGCCGGCATGCTCGGTATCCGATGACCGATCGCTCGCACTTGGATCGTCGACTCGGTGTCACCGATGCCGTTGTGATCGGTTTGGGGTCGATGATCGGCGCGGGTATCTTCGCGGCACTGTCGCCGGCCGCCGGTGCCGCCGGAACAGGTCTACTCATCGGGCTGGCAGCGGCGGCGCTGGTGGCGTACCTGAATGCGACGTCGACGGCGCGGTGTGCGGCCCGGTACCCCGAATCCGGTGGCGCCTACCTCTACGGACGCGAGCGACTCGGCGCGTTCTGGGGCTATCTCGCGGGTTGGGGCTTCGTCGTCGGCAAGACGGCCTCTTGTGCGGCAACGGCTTTGATCGTGGGCACCTACGCTTGGCCCGCTCACGCCCATGCGGTCGCCGTCGTAGCGGTGGTCGCGCTGACGGTGGTCAACTGCAGCGGCATTCACAAGTCGGCGTTGGCGACCCGGATCATCGTGACCGTGGTGTTGGCTGGACTGGCAGCAGCGGCGGGTCTGGGTTTGGCGGCACCGAGCGCTGACTTCGCACGGCTTGCCGTCGCCGGCGTGAGCGTCCACGGCGTGCTACAAGCGGCGGGGCTGATGTTCTTTGCGTTCGCGGGCTACGCGCGGATCGCGACCTTGGGTGAAGAAGTACGCGATCCGGCCCGCACCATCCCCCGCGCCATCCCGCTGGCACTGGGTATCGCACTGGTCGTGTATGCGACCGTCGCGGTTGCGGCGCTCGGCGTGCTGGGCGACCAGGGGCTGGCCCATTCCGCGGCGCCGATCGCCGATCTGGTGCGGGCGGCGGGCGTCGCTGAGTTTGTGCCCGCCGTGCGAGTGCTGGCCGTGATCGCCGCACTGGGATCGTTGCTCTCGCTGCTTCTGGGTGTGTCACGCACCGTGTTTGCGATGGCGCGCGATCATTATCTGCCGCAGCAGCTTTCGGCCGTGCATGCCAAGTACAGAACGCCGTTGCGCGCCGAGGTCGCCGTCGGCGTCGTGGTCGCGGTGATAGCCGGAACCGCCGACATCACCGGCGCAATCGGGTTCTCGTCGTTCGCGGTGCTGGTGTACTACGCGATCGCCAACGCCGCGGCCTGGACGCTCGGCGGCCGTCTTGTCCCGACACTGGGCTTGATCGGCTGCCTTGTCGTCGCGTTCGCGCTGCCACTCGATGCGTTGATGCTTGGTGCGGGTGTCTTTCTCGTCGGCGCGGTCGTCTACGCCGCCGGCCGCCGAGGTTAGAAGAAGAATCCGGCGTGCGGCGCTTGGCGCACGGCGAACAGTTCGTCGGCCAGATCGAAGGCGGCAGGGTCATCGGCGCGGGCCAGTCCCGCGACGGCGAGGCTGCGCCACGTTGCGCCGCCGAGCAGCACGGTCGCGAGTCCCTCCACGCCGACGTGGAGATCGGGAGGCCGGTCCGTCTGCTCGACGCCATCCGCGGCGATGGTCATGCTGATCGAATTGGTCTGCAGCAGTGAGTCATTGATCGCAACGGTGACGGCCCCGCTGCCGGCGTATTGGCGCGCCGCCAGTGTCTTCTTGACGTCGACGACACGGAGCCAGGTCTCGTCGTGCACGGCGGTGATGCGCGCGGCCCGGCGATCGAGGAGCAGCAACGGCAGCGGGTCGTCGAGCGGTAGCATCCAAAACACCACGCGGTCAATCAGATCCAGCCCGAGAAGGAATCGCAGCAAGCCGAGGTAGGCCTCGGCTGTCGGTGCGAAGAAGTCTTCGACGACGACGGTGCGCTGGTCGCTGACAAACCAGGTCTCGGTGTTGATGGGGCGGTAGCGGGCGAAGCCGGATTCTGCACCCGGCTCACCGTGCACCGCCACATACCTTGGCCCCGGCGTTGATTCAGTGCGCATCCGCAAACCGTGCCACCACACGTCGGCGCGGTCGACGGTCCCGGGGCGCGACGGGCGATTGTCGGCACAGATGCGAGGCAGCACCTCCCACGCGTGAGAGGTATCCAGCAGTCGGACCGGACCGCCCACGCCGACGCCGGGACGAAGCGCTGCCCGCGCGGTATGGACCTCGACGCTCTGCGATGAACTCGCCACGCCGTAGCCGTACCGCCCGTAGATCGTCGCTTCCGAGGCCCGCAGCGACGCGACCGCCTCGCCGCGGGCGGCGATGTCATGGAGCTGGTGGCGGACGAGATCAGTCGCGACGCCCTGTCGGGTGAACGTCGGCAGGACCCCGATGTGGGTCACCGCGGCGTGGTCCACGATTGAGCCGCCGGGCAGGGTCAGTCCGCTCGTCACGGCATCGGCGGTGCCGACCAGCTGCTCGTCGACGAATGCGCCGATGGTGCGGCCAGGCTCGAGAAGTGTGGTGATCTGACCGGGCGAGAGATTGGCCAGGGGTGGGAAACCGACCATCGCGGTGCGAAACACGTTGGCCGCGGCAATGAGGTCGTCTTCGCTGTCCAGCACGCGGATGTCGGTGGTCATGCCCGACATCATGTCGCGCCGACGAGGAATGCGGGCGCGGGATCCTCAGGTCCCGGTGAACACCATCGGGTCGTGCAGTACCCGGGTGCCGTCGTGGAGCGCCCCGATGGCCTCCATGTGCTCGCTCTCCAAGGCGAAGTCGAACACGTCCAAGTTCTCCGCGACCCGCTCGGGTTTGGAGGACCGCGAGACGACCACGTTGTTCAGCTGCAGATTCCAGCGCACGAGCACCTGCGCGGGGCTGCGGCCGTACTCGGCGGCCACCGACGTCACGATCGGGTTCTCCAGCATCCGCCCGACGCCCAGCGGGCTGTAGGACTGGGTGACGACGTCGTGGTCGGCGTGCGTTTGACGCAGGTCAGCCTGGTTGAGTCGCGGGTGCAGCTCGATCTGGTTGACGGCGGGCACCTCGTTGGTCTCCGCGATCACCGCTTTGAGGTGGTCCTCGGTGAAGTTGGACACGCCGATCGAACGGACGTGGCCCTCCTCGCGGGACTGAATCATGCCCGCGAAGCTCTCCACGTACTTGCCCACCGTCGGCGCCGGCCAGTGGATCAGGTAGAGGTCCAGGTAGTCCAGCCCGAGCCGGTCGAGGCTGGCCTTGCATGATTCCTGGGCGCTCTCGAAGCCCTGCTTGGACGTGCCGAGTTTGGTCGTGACCCACAACTCCTCGCGGTCGATGCCCGAGGCGGCGATCGCCCGGCCGACGGCTTCCTCGTTGCCGTACGCGGCGGCCGTGTCGATCAGCCGGCAACCGGCCTCGATGGCGGCAAGCACCGAGCTCTCTGTCTCGGCGTCGGACAGTTTGGCTACGCCCAGGCCGAGCACCGGCATCTGGGCATCGTTGTGCAGCGCCATCGTGGGGATCGTCGTAGGGCTATTGAAACGTTCATCAATCACGGTCATACATCATCACCTGCCTGCGAATTCGTCTCGTGGATTGCTGAGGAAAAGATCGTGTCGGCAGCCACCGTTCGGGCCGGACGTCGCCGACCGTGCCACGCGATATGCCAAAAGCCAACACCCCGAACATATTTGCGCTGCGCGCGGCCCGCCGAGTTCGATCGCCAGGAACACTATCTGAATCGCTACCGAAGCTCACGGCGACCATGACCCATATCCCCGTGAGCAAAAGGATTACGCCGACGAAAGTTACGGCTCGCCAGGAAGAACAGACATTCCGGTCCGCGTAAGCAATCATGTGACGTCGACTACAACAATCGCGGCAACGCCGGCCGCGGACAATTGAGACTCACCGCCGGGTGACGTGTTTCACGATCGAATCGTGCTGTAACGCAACGGAAACGTGCTGCAAGACCTCAGACATCTCACGGCTTTGGCCTGACATCGCGGACCCGTTATGCTCGCAGAATCCTTCCGCCGTTGCTCAACTTATCCGACAACTCATGGAAGCGAGGTAAGTCCAAAACATGAGGACACTCGACGAGTTTTTCGAAATCGCCTGGCAGGCAACACAAATCGGTTCTAAAACGCTCGGGACATCGCAGCCCGGCACCGTGCAGCACAAGGGTGACCGCGATCTGGTGACCGACATCGACCTCGCGATCCAACACGAGATGGCCGACTTCCTGGCCAAGACCACGCCCGACGTCGAACTGCTCGCAGAGGAATCTGCACAGCAGCCCGATATTGCGACGGCAGAATGGCTTTGGGTTCTCGACCCCATCGATGGCACATCCAACTTCGCTCATGGGTTGCCGCTGTGCGCGGTATCCCTGGCACTGCTGCATCGCGGCGATCCGGTGGTTGCCGTCACGAACGCACCGCTGCTCGGCCGTGTCTACCACGCGGTCAAAGACGCGGGCGTCTTCCTCAACGGTCAACCGATCACCGCCAGCCGTGTCGGCAGCTTGACCGAGGCGATCGTCTCGCTCGGCGACTACGCCGTCGGCCCCGACGCCGCCGAGCAGAATCGGCAGCGCCTGGCGTTGACCGCTGAACTGGTGCCCCTCGTTGAGCGCATCCGCATGGTCGGGGCGGCCACGCTGGATCTGGCGTTCGTCGCGGAGGGCGCGCTCGACGCTTGCGTAATGATGTCCAACAAGCCGTGGGACACCGCAGCCGGCGTGCTGATGGCCCGCGAAGCGGGAGCGCGCGTCACCGATGCACACGGTGACCCGCATACGCATCGTTCCGACTCGACGGTCGCCGCGTCATCGGCGGTTGCAGACGAGCTGGCCGCGGTGATCAGGACGACCACGCTCAGTGCTCAACGCGCCTGACTCGCTGCGTGGCGTTCGACCGAGGCGCTACCTGCCGGTGCGCTCGCGGTGCTTGCAGCCCGGCCAGCAGCACGGTCGCCGCTTGCCTTCTTCGAGCTCTTCCCGGGTCCGCCGAATGCGCCGGCTCCGGGTCACCTCTTGCTTGGCATCCTCGACCCAGCAGATGAACTCGTTGCGGGCCAGAGGCGTGATGTCTCTCCAGGCAGCGAGCGCGCCCGCGTCGGCGATCAGCGCCTCGCGCAGATCAGCCGGCAGCTTGTGCACCACCCCGCCGGGCACCCGATTGTCGCTCATGGGCGCCAGGTTAATCCGTCCTTCGGCTGACTCCGGGTCGCGGGCGCAAAACACACGGGGCGCCCACGGCCCTGCCTGCGAATTCGCCCGCGCCGAAATTCGGTCGCCAAAAAAGTCGTCACGATGATGTTTTGAACACATGTGGAAGTGGGTATTTTTCCGCCCATGTTAGAGAAATTCAAGATCATGAAACCGTTTGTCGTTGGTGGTGCTGTGGCTGCAGCGATCGCAGTGATGCCGGTTGCGGCAGCTGAGGCGTATGTGGGCGCTCCCGCAGGCTCAGCACCCACTCATGTCATCTACAAGCAGGATCCGGGCGGCAGCGGCTGTTCGAATGGCACCTGTGGATCCGGTGGCGTAGACCAGGGTCCGGGCGGCGGACCTGGCGGGCAGGGCTGCGTCCCGGGCGTCGGCTGTGGGTCCGGCGGTCAGTTCGCGGGTCCGGGCGGCGTGCCAGGTGGATGTATTGCGGGCGTTGGCTGCGGCCACGGCTGATTCACCCAAACTGAAAGTGGCTCGTGCGGCCTGGATGACCAGGCCGCATGAGCCCTTACTTTTCTTTGAGGCTGCCGATACCGAGTGAAAAGTCGGTGCGCGTGGGCCGCGTGGTCGCTTCGTTTTCCTCGACGTAGGTCTGCGGGTCGCGGTCGACGATCGGCAGTCCGCGGGGCGTCGGGTGCTGTGCCATGAACTCGCCGTACTGCCGCCCGAGAGCTTCGCGCAGACCGATCGGAGCATGACGGCGAAAGTCGGCCAGCCCTTCTCGTTCTTCTTCCCCCATGTGGTCGTCGTTGGCGGCGCGGGTTCGCCCGACCGCCGCCCACCACTCATCAGTCGCCACTCCCGCGGCGTTCGCATCACGCACGCCGTCGCGGATGTCGTTTTGGTCACCGATGGCGTCCAGTGTCTCGCCCTGCGGGTCGTCGGTGCCACGTTGCAGCAACTGCGGGTAGAAGATCTTCTCCTCGATGTAGGCATGGACGTCGAGTTTGTCGGCCAAGGGCCGCCAGACTCGGTCGAGTGCTCCGCGGCTGGCCGGCGTCTGTGCCTGCAGATCGTCGAGCTTGGCGAATTGTTCGCGAAACCAGGTGTGGTCGGCGAGGATCAGCATCGTGATGTCAGCCATTGCGACTTCACCCTCTCCTGACCCTTAAGCCTTTGGGCCATCGTGTCCCACGCCGGCGGAACCAGTCAACCTGTCGCCCGTCTGCGCACGGATTCAACATCCTCACCCAGCTGCCGCCCGGGATGCGCGTGCCAGCCCACGACATCGCGCCGAAATCGGCGGCACCGAAAGCTCTACGGATGTCAGGGAATGCGATGTTGACGATGAACAGGTCCAGGCTGGCAAGAAATACAGCCGCGGACACCACGAGTACCGTCGCCGTCGAGCGCGTTGTCGGTAACTGTGTCGCCACTGCCACGCTTGCC
>JBAWAV010000099.1:0-2019 GCA_049589475.1 Mycobacterium sp. | reverse complement strand
GCTCGAGGCCTTGCGCGGGCGCCGCGGACGGCCCGGTTGCGCGCAGCCATCGCAACCGCGCGGTGTTGGCCGGCAACTCGTCGGGGTCGGGCTCCGGCGGCTGCTCGGCGTGCAACAGCGCGTCGGCGACTTCGTAGACCCGGTCGTCGTCCCAGCCCGGGATGTCGCCGCGGGCAAGCAGCACGGCGCGGTGGTCGCCGCGTAGCGCGGCGCCGTCGATGACAACCACCTTGACTCGGTCCAGGCGACGCAGCGCGCCGGGGTCGAGAACCATCTGGCCGTCTTCGGCAAGCCCACGGCCCAGCACCGCGGCGAAGGACTGCCGGCCCATGTGCGCGGCCTTCGGTATGCCGGCCAGCACCGCGCCGGCGGCGTCTTCGGTGCCACCGCCGGCCACCAACGCGCTCGCGGCGGCGATCAACGACCCGTTCGCCGCCTGGTCGACGTAGTCCTCCACCGGCCCGGCCATCGATCCCTTCGCGGTGTCGATCGCGGCGTCGATGGCTCCGTCGACGACGACGTGCGACGCTTCGCCCGCCGCGGCGGCAGCCCAGTTGTGCCGGGAGGCCTGCGACTTCGCGCCCGCCGAGGAGATGACGGGCACCACCGGCGCCTGCGGCCGGTCGGGCGAGGCCAGTTCCGGCTCACGATCGCGCCAGCGACGGCGATGGGCGTCGGCCTCGCTGATCTGCAAGACCCGTTCGACAAGATTGAGCAGCGGTGTGCCGACCGCCTGCGTCAGCCCGTTGGCTGCCGCGGTCGACGCGGCGAGCGCGAGGTCGGTGCCGACGCGGCCCAGTCGCGACTCGAGCACAGCCACCATCCGGGGCTGATTGTTGAGCAGGGCCGCGGCGGCTCTGGTGGTCTTCGGCGCGGCCGGCAGCCGGACTACCCAGCCGGTGACCGCAGCGCCGACCGCGAGCACGTCGAAGGCCGCCGCGGTGAGCGGCACCATGAGCGCCAACGGGTTACCGGGGTCGGCGAACGGCGCGATGCGGATCTTCGGCTCGGGTCCTGCGGCGGCGAGGTCGGCGGCGGCGGAGTTGACCACTGTGCGCACGCGTTCCAGCACGGCGTCGCCGTCCACGTTGTCGTCGATTTCGATGACCAGCCGGCCCAGCGCGCCCTCGACGTGAGCGCTGGACACCCCCGGAATCTGACGGACCGGTTCTTCGACCACGGCCGCGTGTTCGTGCCAGCGCGGGAACGGCAGCAACGGATCGAGATCCATGTGCACTCGTCGTCCGCTTTGCCAACGCACGGTCGCGGACGCGCCGTCACGGCTGCCGTTACTCGTGCGGGTGCCAAGGAGGCGTGACGTCGACTGGCTCACCGAATCCACTACCGGGCCGGTCAGCTCCTGCATGGTGTCGGCGGCAGTCGCCACACCCTGCACTCCGGCTTGCACCATCTGCAATGCTCCACCGGCGATTCCGCCGACCACGGCGGTTACACCAGGAACCCTCATCGATCACCCTTCATAAGTCGGTCGTGTCACACAGTGCGCCCCACCGAACCGCTGGTTTGAGCTGCAGGGAATTGCCGCAATGCGACTGCCCCTTCGACCGTGCTCCGGGACAGCATCGCCACCCGGAGTCGCCATCAGTGGCGAGCAGCCGTCGACGACGGCGGCGGCGTCATGACACGAGCCTACGTGTTGTGCGAGAGCCCAGCCGGGTGTGAACGGCCCGGGTCTAGGTGCAGCCGCTTACGTGGATCCGCCGGCCGACGCCGACGCAGACATTGACCGGCGGCGGCGGTGGCGGGGGCGGAAAATCCCCCGGCAGCGGCGCATAGGCGGCCGGTGGCGGGGCGTAGGCGTTGACGGTGTCGGCAACGTTGGTGCATCCGCTCACTGAGACACGCCAGCCGACGCTCGCGCACACGTCGGCGTTGGCAACGCCGGAGGACTGCACCACGGGTACGCAGAGGACCGCGGTCGTCGCGGCGACGGCCGCGAACCACGAGCGCATCTGGACGGCTCTCATGGTCACGGGGTGCCCGGCCCGAGCCACGGCG
>JBAWAV010000098.1:0-5184 GCA_049589475.1 Mycobacterium sp. | reverse complement strand
GTTGACGGCGTTGTGGCGCTCCTATGGTGTGGAGCCCGACGCGGTGATCGGTCATTCGATGGGCGAGGTGACTGCGGCGGTGGTGGCCGGGGCGTTGAGCCCGGCTGATGGCTTGAAAGTCATTGCGACGCGGTCGATGTTGATGTCGCGGCTGTCGGGTCAGGGTGCGATGGCGCTGCTGGAGCTCGGTGCCGAGGAAGCCGAGAGGTTCGTCGCCCAGTACCCCGACGTCACGGTGGCGGTGTATGCGGCGCCGCAGCAGACGGTGATCGCGGGCCCGCCCGACCAGGTCGACGCGGCCATCGCGGCGGTGGACGCGCAGGGCCTGTTGGCGCGCCGCGTCGAGGTCGACGTGGCGTCGCACCACCCGACGGTCGACCCGATTCTCGACGAGTTGCGCATGGCGCTGGCCGATCTGAAGCCGAGCGCCCCGCGTATCCGGTTGATCAGCACCGTGGGTCAGGACGGCGGCGCACCGAAGTTCGACGCCGACTACTGGGTGGTGAACCTGCGCAACCCAGTGCGGTTCAGCCAGGCCGTCGCCACCGCCGCCGAGACACATGCCACCTTCGTCGAAGTCAGCCCACACCCACTGCTTACGCACGGCATCGGTGAGACGCTGGCCTCGGTGTCCTCGCGTGACCGCTTCACCGTCACCGCGGCGATGAAGCGCGGCGACGACGAAACCCTCTCCGTCCACGAGCAACTCGCGACCCTCGGCGTCACCGAGCCGGTGACGCAAGGGCGTCGACGCGTCGACATCCCCGCCTCGCCGTGGCTGCATGCCAGCTACTGGGTCGAGAAGAAGCCTGCCGGCCGGCAGTTGCTCGACGTGCACCCGCGGCTGGGTGTGCACGTCGAACTGCCATCCGGTCACGAGCAGGTGTGGCAGACCGATATCGGCAACCAGGCCGTGCTCGCGGCGGCCGTTTTCGTCGAGATCGCATTGGCCGCCGGTTCGCAGGGACTCGGCCTGCCGGTCAACGAGATTCTCCTCAGCGCACTACAGATCGAGCGGCCGCTGATCCTCGATGCGCAGACCCGGGTCACCACCCAACTGTCGCAGGACGCCGACGGAAATCGCGTGGAGATCCACGCCCGGTCGAGCAGTGGCACCTGGTCTCGCTACGCGGTGGCCGACATCGAGGCGGCCCACCAGGCTGCGCCGGCCGGTACGCACGACGTCGAGCCGAGCACCGCGATCGTGCTGCCCGACGAGGTCGCACACCACCCCGAATACCGCATCCACCCCGTGCTCCTGGACGCCGCGTTGCGGCAACTGGCCGCCGCCATCCCCGCCGGGTCGGACGACGACGACACGTCGTATCAGCCGGTGTCGGTCGAGACGATCCGGGTGTTCGGCGCGATCGGCGCCCGGGTGCACTGCCTCACCGACCTGGCCGAGGAACAGGGCGGGTATCGGGGCCGCATCACGTTGACCGACGAGACCGGCACCCCCGTCGCGGAGCTCGCCGGTGTCGAGCTGCGTCCGGTGGACCTCAGTTCGGTGCCGATGGACCTCGGGCAGAAGATCTTCGACGCCGCATGGGTGGTGAGCCCGGCGCCGGCCGGCGCCTCGGTGGCCGACGGCACCTGGGTGGTGCTGGCCGAAGACGACACTGAGACAACGGCTTTCGCTGAGCAGATTGCGGCTGGGTTCGGATCACCGACGCGGCGAGTGGTCACCGCGACACTGTCTGACACGGTGTCCGACGCGTTCACCAGTACCGCGGGTGATCCGAACTTCCCGCCGGTCGGCATCGTCGTGCTGCTGGCCGACCGCCCGTTCGGCGGCGACGACACCGACGCCGCGCTGAGCCGCGCGCAGGATCTGATCTGGGAGATCACGGCCGCGGCGCACGCCGCCGTGGAGGGTTGGAAGGGCTCCTCGCCGCGGTTGTGGGTGGTCACCCGTAACGGGCTGTCGGTCCGTGACGACGAACCGGGCGACCCGGCGGTCGGGGCGCTCAAAGGCCTGATCCGCAACTGGCGGTTCCCCGGCGAAGCGGCCCGCGTCCTGGCCGGCGAACCGGACCTCGGCGCCACCCTGCTCGACCTCGGTGACGCGGACGATCTTGTCGCGGCACTGACCACCGAGTTGTCCTCGGCGGCCGACGACGACGTGGTCGCGCTACGGGAGGACGGCCGTTACGCCGAGCGGCTGGTGCGCGCGACGCTGGACGCCGGTCACGACGAGGCCGTGGTCCGCGCCGACGGCTCCTACATCATCACCGGCGGCCTGGGCGGCCTCGGTACCGTCGTCACTCGCTGGCTGGTCGAGCGCGGTGCGGGCCGCATCGTGCTCAACGGCCGCAGCGAACCCTCCGATGCCCAGCGGGCGGACCTCGACAACCTGGCCGGCGGCACCGAAATCGTGTTCGTCGCGGGCGACATCGCCGCGCTCGGAGTCGCAGAGAAGCTGGTCGAGGCGGCCGAAGAAACCGGACGGCCGCTGCGCGGTCTGGTGCACGGGGCCGGCGTGACCGGCGACGGCCTGGTCGCCGTGCTGACCCGCGAGGGCATGGAACGGGTGTGGGCGCCCAAGGTCGCGGGAGCGCTGCGGCTGAATGCGGTGACCGTGACCCGGGAGCTGGACTGGTGGGTCGGCTTCTCGTCGATGGCCACGTTGCTGGGCCTGCCGGGCCAGCTGGCCTACGCCACCGGCAACGCGTGGCTCGACGCCCTGGTCGCGTGGCGACGCGCGTCGGGGCTGCCCGCCACCGCGATCAACTGGGGCCAGTGGTCCGGCGTCGGCATGAGCAAGTCGTTGACCTACAGCGTGCTGGACCCGATCACCCCCGACGAAGGCATCGAGGCGTTGCAGTCGCTCGTCGGCGGTCCGATCAAGCGGGTCGGCGTCGGACGGCTGCGGCTCGACCGCGTCGTCGCGGCGACCCCGGAATTCCGCGAACTGGACTACTTCGCAAAGCTGGTCTCCGAATTCGACGCTGTCTTCGGGGTCAGCGCCGTCGAGCAGCGACCTGACGATGCGGACGGGTCGGTGGCTGTGGCGCCGGACTGGTCCCGGCTGACCGCCGAGGACCGGCTCACCGAATTGCAGACCAGACTGCGCGCGATCCTGGCACGTGAATTGCGGATGTCGCCGTCGGCGGTCAACCTCGACGCGCCGTTCCCCGAACTGGGCCTCGACTCGATGATGGCGATGACGGTCTTGAAAGAAACCCAGAAGCTGGTCGGAATCGACCTTTCGGCGAATATGTTGTTCAACCATCCGACCGTCGCGTCATTGGCGACGTATGTGGCGGGCCTGCTTGCGCCAGCGGAGGTGCCGGAGGACGACGCAGAAGATCTGGCGTCCGACTCGGCGGGCAGCGTGTTGGATGAGTTGTTCGACAGCGTTGAGTCCGCTTCGGCGGGCAGTGAGAGCGGTATTTTCTAATGGCGACGATCTACGACAGAGTTTCGGCGATGCCCGGCGAGAAGCGGGACGCGCTGACGCAGCAGTTCGACAAGGCGTCGCGGGTCGCTGCTGCCGAGCCGATCGCGGTCGTCGGCATGGGCTGCCGGTTCCCCGGCGGCGCCAACGGCCCGGAGGGCTACTGGAAGCTTCTGACGTCCGGCGGCGACGGGATCACCGAGATCCCCGCGGATCGCTGGAACGCCGACGAGTTCTACGACCCCGACCAGTTCGCGCCCGGCCGGATGTCGTCGAAGTGGGGCGGATTCATCTCCGACGTGGCCGGCTTCGACGCCGACTTCTTCGGGATCTCCCCACGCGAAGCCGAGGCGATGGACCCCCAGCAGCGGCTGATGCTGGAGGTGGCCTTCGAAGCGGTCGAGCACGCGGGCATCGCGACCGAGGATCTGTCCGGCGTGCGGGCCGCCGTCATGATGGGCGTGTATTACGGCGAATACCAGACGATTTCGGCGGCCAATCCGGACGCCATCGATGCCTACTCCGCCACGGGTAACGCGCATGCGGTCGCGGTTGGCCGCATCGCCTACACGTTGGGGTTGCGCGGTCCGGCGGTGGCGATCGACTCCGCGTGCTCGTCGTCGTTGGTCACCATCCACCTGGCCTGCCAGAGCCTGCGATTACGCGAGAGCGACCTCGCCCTGGCCGGCGGCGTCAGCCTCATCCTGCGGCCGGAAACCCAGATCGCCATGGCCAAGTGGGGAATGCTCTCCCCGCAGGGCCGCTGTCATTCCTTCGACTCCCGGGCCGACGGGTTCGTCCGCGGCGAAGGCTGCGGTGTCGTCGTGCTCAAGCGGCTCACCGACGCGGTTCGCGACGGCGACCGCGTGCTCGCGGTGGTGCGCGGCTCGGCGGTCAACCAGGACGGCCGCTCCAACGGCCTGACGGCGCCCAACACCATCGCGCAGCAGGACGTCATCGCTCGGGCACTGCGCAGTGCTGACGTGACCGCGGGCTCAGTGAACTTCATCGAGGCACACGGCACCGGCACCGGGCTGGGTGACCCGATCGAATTCGAGGCGCTGGCCGATCAGTACGGCCGTGGCGAGAAGCCCTGCGCGCTGGGCGCGGTGAAATCCAACTTCGGCCACCTCGAGGCGGCCGCCGGCATCGCCGGTTTCATCAAGGCCGCGTTGTCGGTGCAGCGTGCTCAGATCCCGCCGAATCTTCATTTCGCGCAATGGAATCCGGCGATCGACCCCAAGCCGACCCGGCTGTTCGTCCCGACCGAGCTCACCCCGTGGCCCGCAGAAGAAGGTCCGCGACGGGCCGCGATCTCGTCGTTCGGCATCGGCGGGACCAACGCCCACGTCGTCGTCGAGCAGGGACCGGAACCGGCGCCGCTCTCGGATGCCGAATCGGCCTCCCCGGTAACGACATTGATGATCGCCGGCAAGACCGAGCAACGCATCGCGTCCTGGGCGGCAGCGCTGGCGGAGTGGATGTCCGGCGACGGCGTCGATGTGCCGCTGGCCGACATCGCCCACACCGTGAACCTCTACCGCAGTCGCCACAACAAATACGGCACGGTGTCCGCGCGTGACCGCGACGAGGCCGTGGCCGGCTTGCGCGCACTGGCGGCCGGGCAGCCGACGCCTGGCGTGGTCGGTCCGCGTGAGGCGCCACACGGCTCGGGCACGGTGTTTTTGTATTCGGGTCAGGGTTCGCAGTGGGCCGGGATGGGTCGGCAGTTGTTGGCCGATGAGCCGGCGTTCGCGGCGGCGGTGGCTGAGTTGGAGCCGGATTTC
>JBAWAV010000097.1:0-11940 GCA_049589475.1 Mycobacterium sp. | reverse complement strand
TGTCGACCCCAAGGGTCTGGCTTTCAACTCAGCGCTAGAGAACGCCGCAAGGCGCCCCGCCCCCAAACACCCCTAATTCAGCAGGCTCCTAGCGGCTCGCCGCTGTCGAACATTCCACAGATCAGGCATGTTCCCGGTAGCCTGACCGGATGTTGCGGGGGGCTCACAAAGCCACTGCGGCCGATCCCAGGGGCGTCTTCGGCTGGATCGGCGTGGTGGTGGTGCGATGGCCGTGGGCGGTCATCGGGTCTTGGATCATGCTCGCCGCCGTGTTGTCGATGATCTTTCCGTCGCTGACCGAGATGGCCGAGAGGCGGCCGGTCGCTATCCTGCCGGCCGACGCCCCGGTGATGCAGACGACACGACAGATCTCCGAGGCCTTTCACCAGTCCGGCTCCGAGAACGAAAACGTTTTGCTGGTGATCCTCACCGACGACAACGGGCTCGACGAGTCCGATCTGCACACGTACCGCAAATTGGCGGACAACCTGCGCCCGGACACTCGCGACATCGTCATGTTGCAGGATTTCATCGCGACGCCGGCCCTGCGCGACGCAATGACCAGCAAGGATCACAAAGCCTGGTACTTACCCATGGTGCTCTCGGGCTGGGTGGGCACGCCAGAGCTGCATGCGGCATACGGTCGGGTCGCCGACATCGTCAATAATTCCGTCGCCGGGACCACGCTGACGTCGAACCTGACCGGTCCCGCGGCCACCGGCGACGACATGATGTTCATCGGCATCAAGGACATGCACGCGATCGAGGGCGCCGTCGTATTGATGGTCCTGATCATCCTTTTTGTCATCTATCGAAATCTGACCACGATGATGTTGCCGCTGATCACGATCGGTGTCTCGGTCGCGGTCGCGCAGAAGGTCGTGGCAGGCGTCGCCGAGCTGGGGTTGGGCGTTTCCAGCCAGACGATCACGTTGATGACGACGATGATGGCGGGCGCCGGCGTCGATTATGCCGTGTTTCTCATCAGTCGGTACCACGACTCTTTGCGGCAGGGCATGCCTTCGGACGAAGCCGTCGTCAGGGCGTTGACCTCGATCGGCAAAGTGATCGCCGGGTCGGCGGCCACGGTATCGATCACCTTTATGGGCATGGTCTTCACCCATTTGGGCTCCTTCAGGAATGTCGGTCCGTGCCTGGCGATTTCCATCGCGTTGGCGTTTCTGGCCGCCGTGACTTTTCTTCCGGCACTGATGGTCCTCGTCGGAAGACGCAACTGGATCAAGCCACGTCGCGACGCGACCACCCGCTTTTGGCGCCGACTGGGAATACACATCGTGCGTCGACCCGTGAGTCATCTGGTCGGCAGCCTCGTCGTGCTGGCCATTCTGGCCGGCTGCGCGTTCCTTGCCCACTTCAACTACGACGACAGCAAGACGCTCCCGCAATCGGTGGAAAGCGCCGTCGGCTACCGCACGCTGGGTCACCATTTCCCTTTGAACGCAACGATCCCCGAATATCTCGTCATCCAGTCAGAACACGACTTGCGGAAGCCGGCGAATCTGTCTGCGCTGAATCAGCTGGAACAGCGAGTTCGCCAGATGCCCGATATCGCCGCCATTCACGGCGCCCCGGTACCCAAAGCGAAATCGACTGACAAGTCCGACAGCGAAGTGAACGACTCATGGACCGATTCGGCGCTTGACGGAAAGAAAAAAGACAAATCGAACGACGACGGAGCCGGGTCCTTCCCCAACGTCACGAACCTGCTGTACTCGGTCGGCGCGACGGGCAACGCTGCCGCCGACCTCGGCCTGCCCGCGATCCCGGGCATGGCACCGGTCGACGTCGGTGATGAGACCACCAACTTCGTCAACACGGTGCGTGGCATCGGCTTCGCCATGTCGGTGGACATCGCAGAAATCGCCAACACGGTCAACGGCGCACCAGTGACAGTTCTGGACGTCGTCGCCGTCACCGATCGCGACGGCGGAGCTTTGAAGAAGCTCTCCGATTTCGCCGAGCAGCTGGAATCGCTACCCGACGCGGACAACATCGAGTCGGCGGCGCGCAATGTGCGCCACATTCTCGACAACGTCATCAATGACCTTCGCACTTTCGGCAACGACGGCGCCAACGAGAAGGTTCGCCCGGCGCCCCCGCCGGCCGACCCGCATAACTACGCCGACGCGATCAAACAGATGATCGACCAGGTCAAGGATTTGATGAAGCAAACCGCGCACACCGGCGGGGGATTGACCAGCGCGTTAACGTCGTTCATCTCGCCCGACGGACACACGGCGCGGTACCTGGTGCAGACCAATCTCTACCCCTTCGGCACCGGCGCGATGGATCAGATTCGCGAGATCACCGACACCGCGCGCGGGACGCACCCGGAGCCCGCACTGAAGGGGGCATCGATCTCGGTATCCGGTATCACCGCGATGCTCCGAGACACCCGCGCCTACTACTTCAAGGACATCAGCCTCATCGTCGTGATGACGATTCTGATCGTGTTCCTCATTCTGGTCGCGATCCTGCGGGCCGTCGTCGCACCGCTGTATCTTATTGCTTCCGTGGTGATCTCGTATCTATCGGCATTCGGCATCGGCGTTGTCGTGTTCCAGTTCATGCTTCACGAGGAGCTGACCTGGAGCATCCCGGGACTGACGTTCATCGTGTTGGTCGCCATGGGCGCGGATTACAACCTGTTGCTCATTTCGAGGCTTCGCGAGGAGTCTCCGCACGGCATACGTTCCGGGGTGATCCGCACGGTGAGGTCAACCGGCGGCGTGATCACAGCGGCGGGCGTCATCTTCGCCGCCTCGATGTTCGGCATGCTACTGGCCAGCATCAGCACCCTGGTCCAAGCGGGCTTCATCATCGGGGTCGGGCTTCTGCTCGACACCTTCTTGGTGCGGACCATCACCGTGCCGGCGATCGCCGTGCTGTTCGGGAAGGTCAACTGGTGGCCGTCGCAGCCGCTGCCGCCCGCACCGCCGGAGCGGCCGGCGCCGATTCCGGTGCCCGAGTCCGTGCCCGAGTCCGAGACACACTCTGCGACACGCCGGGAACACGTCGGTGTGCAGCCATAGACTGGCGTCCCTATGAGCCAGTCGTTCGTGCACCTGCACAACCACACCGAATACTCGATGTTGGACGGTGCCGCGAAGGTCGCGCCGATGCTCGCCGAGGCGCAGCGGCTGGAGATGCCCGCGATCGGCATGACCGACCACGGCAACATGTTCGGCGCCAGCGAGTTCTACAACGGCGCCACCGCCGCCGGCATCAAACCGATCATCGGTATCGAGGCCTATATCGCGCCTGGTTCGCGCTTCGAGACCCGCCGCATCCTCTGGGGTGATCCGGGGCAGAAGAGCGACGACGTGTCCGGCAGCGGTTCCTACACGCACATGACGATGGTCGCCGAGAACGCCACCGGGCTGCGCAACCTGTTCAAGCTGTCGTCGCTGGCGTCCTTCGAGGGTCAGCTGGGCAAGTGGTCCCGGATGGACGCCGAGCTGATCGCCGAGCACGCCGCCGGCATCATCGCCACCACGGGCTGCCCGTCCGGGGAGGTGCAGACCCGGCTGCGGCTCGGGCATCAGCGCGCAGCGCTGGAGGCCGCCGCCAAGTGGCGGGAGATCTTCGGACCCGAGAATTTCTTCCTGGAGTTGATGGATCACGGGCTGTCCATCGAACGCCGGGTGCGTGACGGTCTGCTGGAAATCGGCCGCACGCTCAACATTCCGCCGCTGGCCACCAACGACTGCCACTACGTCACCCGCGACGCCGCGCACAACCACGAGGCGCTGCTGTGTGTGCAGACCGGCAAGACGCTCTCGGATCCCAACCGGTTCAAGTTCGACGGTGACGGCTATTTTCTGAAGTCGGCCGCCGAGATGCGGGCGATCTGGGACGGCGACGTTCCGGGGGCCTGCGACTCCACGCTGCTGATCGCCGAGCGGGTCACCTCGTACGCCGACGTGTGGGCGCCGTGCGACCGGATGCCGGTCTTCCCGGTGCCCGACGGACACGACCCGTCGTCCTGGCTGCGCCACGAAGTCGACGCGGGCCTGCGGCGCCGGTTCGGTGACGCCCAGCCAGACGGCTACGCACAGCGGGCGGCCTACGAGATCGAAGTCATCTGCGACAAGGGTTTTCCGTCGTACTTCCTGATCGTCGCCGACCTGATCAACTACGCGCGCTCCGTCGACATCCGGGTCGGGCCGGGCCGCGGATCGGCGGCCGGCTCGCTGGTGGCCTACGCGCTGGGCATCACCGACATCGACCCGATCCAGCACGGGTTGCTGTTCGAGCGGTTCCTGAACCCCGAGCGCGCGTCGATGCCCGATATCGACATCGACTTCGACGACCGTCGTCGCGGCGAGATGGTGCGCTACGCCGCCGAGAAGTGGGGACATGACCGCGTCGCACAGGTCATCACCTTCGGCACCATCAAAACCAAGGCCGCGCTGAAGGACTCCGCCCGTATTCACTACGGGCAACCCGGTTTCGCGATCGCCGACCGGATCGCCAAGGCGCTGCCGCCGCCGATCATGGCCAAAGACATTCCGCTGTCGGGTATCACCGATCCCAACCACGAGCGCTTCAAGGAAGCCGCCGAGGTCCGCAGCCTGATCGACACCGACCCGGATGTGCGGACCATCTACCAGACCGCCCGCGGACTGGAAGGCCTGATCCGCAACGCCGGGGTGCATGCGTGTGCGGTGATCATGAGCAGCGAGCCGCTCACCGAGGTGATCCCGCTGTGGAAGCGCCCGCAGGACGGCGCGATCATCACCGGCTGGGACTACCCGTCGTGTGAGTCGATCGGGCTGCTGAAGATGGACTTCCTCGGCTTGCGCAACCTGACGATCATCGGCGACGCGATCGGCAACATCAAAGCCAACCGTGGGATCGACCTCGACCTGGAGTCTCTCGCCCTGGACGACCCCGCCACCTTCGAATTGCTGGGCCGCGGTGAAACGTTGGGGGTGTTCCAGCTCGACGGCGGACCGATGCGCGACCTGCTGCGCCGGATGCAGCCGACCGGTTTCGAAGACATCGTCGCCGTCCTCGCGCTGTACCGGCCCGGCCCAATGGGCATGAACGCGCACAACGACTACGCCGACCGCAAGAACAACCGGCAGGCGATCAAACCGATCCACCCCGAACTCGAGGAACCACTGCGCGAAATCCTCGCCGAGACCTACGGCCTGATCGTGTATCAGGAGCAGATCATGCGTATCGCGCAGAAGGTCGCCGGCTACTCGCTGGCCCGAGCCGATATTCTGCGCAAGGCGATGGGCAAGAAGAAGCGCGAGGTACTGGAGAAGGAGTTCGAAGGCTTCTCAGAAGGCATGCAGGCCAACGGATTCACGGCCAAAGCCATAAAAGCGCTGTGCGACACCATCCTTCCGGTCGCCGACTACGCGTTCAACAAATCGCATGCGGCGGGCTACGGCTTGGTGTCGTACTGGACGGGCTACCTCAAGGCCAACTATCCGGCGGAGTACATGGCCGGGCTGCTCACCTCGGTCGGTGACGACAAGGACAAGGCCGCGGTCTACCTGGCCGACTGCCGCAAACTCGGTATCACCGTGCTGCCGCCGGACGTCAACGAGTCCGGGCTGAACTTCGCGTCGGTCGGCGCCGACATCCGCTACGGGCTGGGCGCGGTGCGCAACGTCGGCTCGAACGTCGTTGCCTCACTGCTGAACACCCGCACGGAGAAAGGCAAATTCACCGACTTCTCCGACTACCTCAACAAGGTCGACGTTGCGGCGTGCAACAAGAAGGTCACCGAATCGCTGATCAAGGCAGGCGCTTTCGACTCGCTGAAGCACCCGCGCAAGGGGCTGTTCCTGGTGCACACCGACGCGGTCGAGTCGGTGCTGGGCACCAAGAAGGCCGAGGCGATGGGCCAGTTCGACCTGTTCGGCGGTGACCCGAACGACGGGGGAGTCGGTGCCGACTCGGTGTTCACCATCCGGGTTCCCGACGAGGAGTGGGACGACAAGCACAAACTCGCGTTGGAGCGCGAGATGCTGGGCTTGTATGTGTCCGGTCATCCGCTCAACGGAATCGCGCACCTGTTGGCGAGCCAGGTCGACACCGCCATCCCCGCAATCCTCCAAGGCGATGTCGCCAACGAGAGCATGGTGAAGGTCGGCGGCCTTCTGGCGTCGGTGAACCGACGGGTCAACAAAAACGGAATGCCTTGGGCCTCGGCGCAATTGGAAGACCTCACCGGTGGTATCGAAGTTATGTTCTTCCCGCACACCTACTCCGCGATCGGTGCTGACATCGCCGACGACGCGGTGGTCCTGGTCACCGCCAAGGTGGCGATCCGGGATGACCGGATTTCTTTGATCGCCAACGACCTTGTGGTGCCTGACTTTTCGAATGCGAAGCTTGATCGGCCGCTGGCGGTGAGCCTGCCGACCCGCCAGTGCACCATCGACAAGGTCAGCGCGCTCAAGCAGGTGCTGGCGCGTCACCCCGGCACGTCGCAGGTGCATCTGCGGCTGATCAGCGGGGAGCGGACCACCACCCTGGAACTCGACGCATCGCTGCGGGTGACGCCGTCCCCGGCGCTGATGGGCGATCTGAAGGCGCTGCTCGGGCCGGGCTGCCTGGGCGGCTAGCTCAGCTTCTCAGAAGCGGTAGCGCAAGATTCGCGCTGAGCGGGCACCGGATTTGGTCGTGCCCAACAGTCGTGTCGACACTCGGGCCGCCACGGGATACAGGTCGATCTCCGGGGCGTGGGACAGGCTCGTCTGCTCGACCAGCCGCAGGCGCGGACTCCAGCTCTCCGGGACGTGAGGGTCGGAGAAACCGCGGTACGCCCACTGAGTCCCGACGGCACTGAAGACGATCTTCATGGCGGCGATGTTGAGCCGGCCGACCCGTCCGTAGTCGTTCATCGCGATCTCGCCTGAGCCGAAGTACTCGGGAATACGGCGGAACAGCTTGACGATCACCGTTTCCGGCAAGAACGCCAGCAGGCCGTCGGCGATCAGCATGGTGGGCCGGTCCGACGGGATCTGATCGGTCCACCTGTCGTCGGCCAGCGATACCGCCACCGAGTAGGCGTGGTCACCGGCGGGCACGAGTTCGTCTCGCAGCGCGATGACATTCGGCAGATCCACGCTGTACCAGTCGACCGTGACCGGCGGCGCGACCCGCAGCATCGCCGTGCCCAGTCCCGCGCCGAGGTCGACGACGACGGCGTCGGGATGCTCGGAGACGAAGCTGCGCACTCGTTCATCGAGCATCTTGGCCCGCAGTGCGGTCTGGCGCACCGCGCTTGACGGCACCCCGATGGCGTCGAAGTCGTAGTCGATCTTGGCGACGATGTCGTCGGCCACAGTGTCGCCGAGTATCGGCGTGGGCCAACGGCTGTCGAGTGCGCGGGCGTACTGGGTGACGAACGCGGTCCGCTCGACGGGTGTCAAGTCGGTGATCGCAAATCCCATACCGGCAACGTACTCCCACGACTAGCCTCGGCTGCGTGAGCGATTCGAAAACCCAGATGAGCATGCCGACCACGATGTGTGAGGCGTTTCAGCGGGTCGCGTCCGTCGACCCGGATACCGCCGCGCTTCGCACGCCGGGCGACGCGGAGACGATGACCTGGCGGGAGTTCGCCGCTGGAGTACGACGTGTGGCCGCCGGGCTGGCAGGCATCGGGGTTCGCCGCGGCGACACGGTGTCGCTGATGATGGCCAACCGGATCGAGTTCTACCCACTGGAGATCGGCGCACAGCACCTCGGCGCCACGTCGTTCTCGGTGTACAACACGCTGCCGGCCGAGCAACTGACCTACGTCTTCGGCAACGCCGGAACAAAGGTGGTGATCTGCGAGGAGCAGCACGTCGACCGGATCCGGGCGAGTGGGGCGCCGATCGAATACATCGTCTGCATCGACGGTGCGCCGGACGGCACCATGTCCCTCGACGAGCTGTACGCCGCAGGCAACGAGGATTTCGATTTCGAAGCCGCCTGGCGTGCGGTGCAACCCGACGACGTGATCACCCTCATCTACACCTCTGGGACGACGGGAAATCCCAAGGGCGTGGAGATGACACACACCAACCTGCTGTTCGAAGCTGATGCTCTCGGCGCCGTTCTTGACGTCCGGCCGGATGATCGCACGACGTCGTATCTGCCGTCGGCTCACATCGCCGACCGCATGATGGCCCTCTACAACCAGCAGCTGTACGGCACCCAGGTCACCGTGGTGTCCGACGTCCGCGAGATTGCCGCGGCGTTGCCCGACGCGCGCCCGACGATCTGGGCGGCCGTGCCGCGGGTGTGGGAAAAGCTCAAAGCGGCAATCGAATTCGCGGTCGCTCACGAGCAGGACGACGCGAAACGTCAGGCTCTGCAGTGGGCCATGTCGGTCACGGGCAAACGCGCCGCAGCCTTGCTCGCCGATCAACCGCTGCCCGACGACGTGGCCGCCGAGTGGGCGCAAGCTGACGAGTTGGTGCTGTCAAAGCTTCGGGAACGACTCGGACTCGATCAGCTCAGGTGGGCCGTGTCGGGCGCAGCGCCGATCCCCAGGGAGACGCTGGCCTTCTTCGCCGCGATCGGCATCCCGATCGCCGAAGTCTGGGGCATGTCGGAGCTGAGTTGTGTTGCCAGCGTGAGCCATCCACGCGAAGCGCGACTGGGCACCGTCGGTAAGCTGCTGCCCGGCCTGGAATCCATGATCGCCGAGGACGGCGAGTATCTGGTGCGGGGCCCGTTGGTGATGAAGGGCTACCGCAAGGAGCCGGCCAAGACGGCCGAGGCGATCGACCCCGATGGCTGGCTGCACACCGGCGATATCTTGGACGAAGATGCCGACGGCTTTCTGCGGATCATCGACCGCAAGAAGGAGTTGATCATCAACGCGGCCGGCAAAAACATGTCGCCGGCCAATATCGAGAACACCGTCAAAGCGGCCTGCCCGATGGTGGGCGCGATGGTGGCGATCGGCGATGGCCGCCCGTTCAACACCGCGCTGCTGGTCTTCGACGCCGATTCGGTAGGCCCGTACGCCGAACGGCACGGACTCACCGACTCATCGCCCGAGGCGCTGGCCGCCCACCCGGAGGTGCTCGCGCAGATCTCCGCGGGGGTGGCTGAGGGCAACTCGAAGTTGTCGCGGGTCGAGCAGATAAAACGTTTTCGCGTGCTGCCCAACCTGTGGGAGCCCGGCGGCGACGAGATCACGCTGACGATGAAGCTCAAACGCAAGCCGATCATGGCCAAATACGCCGCGGAGATCGAGGAGTTGTACGCGAGCGAGCCAGGCCCGGACGTCCATCAGCCCGAGAGCGCGTCGGCGACGCAACCGGCTTGAGCTCAGCCGGCCCGCTTGCGGTACCGGTGGGCGAGTTCCGCCGTCGCCAATCCGCTCCGGCCTAGATTCTCGCCCATGAACGACGATTCCGGTCGTTGGTCGGCATAACGAAACTTGTTCTCAGAGGCCGTTTCTGGGGCATCGTCAGAGGTTGCCGATTGAAACCGGACCGGCAAGGCCAATTTACAGATCGTCCGCACCGTCAGTAGGTACTGACGAAGGAATGGACCGGTCGTGTACGGCAGGTCGTATTTGACGCACAACGCTCGCACCCGGACGGCGGCCTCGGGTAGGCGGTTACTCGCCAGGTCAGGAAACAGGTGATGTTCGATCTGGTAGCACAGGTGTCCGCTCATGAAGGCCAGGATTCGCCCGGCCCGAAAGTTCGCGCTGCCCAGCATCTGCCGCAGATACCACTCCGGCTTCGTCTCGTCCTCCAAGACCGATGCGTCGAACTTCTCCGCGCCATCGGCGAAGTGCCCACAGACGATGACGATGTAGGCCCACGCATTGCGAAACCCGTTGGCCACCACGGTGGCCCCGAGTGTGCGCCGCCACCGTCGGCGGCCTAACGCAGGAAAGAGCACATAATCCTTCACAGACTGCCGGAGCATCTTGCGGAGCATGGTTTTTTTATGGGCTGATTTGGCGGCCTCTGTGGTTTCGCGTTCCTGTATGGCGTACAGGCTGTGAAAGGCCACACCCCATTCGAAGGCGGCAGCCAGCAGCACCGCGCGCAACGGTTGGAACAAGTTGCCCGGTCGCCACTGCTGTTCCCGGGTAACCCGCAAAACTCCGAAGCCGAGATCATCGTCGACGCCGATGACGTTGGTGAACATATGGTGCCGGTAATTGTGTGAGGACATCCAGTGCGACGAAGGGCCGACCATGTCCCATTCCCAGGTCGCGGAATGGACTTCCGGATCGTTCATCCAATCCCACTGACCGTGGCAGATGTTGTGCGAGAGTTCCATGTTCTCGATGGACTTGGCCGCCGCCAGCGCGATGGTCCCGGTAGCCCAGCCGACTCTGGTTTTGCTCGCGAGGATGGTCAGCCTTGCCGCGATTTCGAGAGCTCGCTGAAAAGCGATGACGCGGCGGATGTAGTCACGGTCCTTCGTGCCGCGCGAAGCCTCGATGTCCCCACGAATCGTGTCCAGCTCGGCAGCGAGAGCGGTGATATCCGCTTCGCTCAGGTGGGCGTATTCGGGTATTTCGGCGATTGCCATCGGGTTTACCGGGCCAGAGCCGGGTTGCACGGTGGGCCTGATCGCATGGGAACGCGCAACGGCCAGCTGGACGGCTGGAGCATCTGCTTGACTCCCTGCTTTAGCGGCTTCTACGCCGTGCGTCCGACCGGAGGTTGTCGACGTCGCTCGCAGACTCTACACGGCACGCATCACTGGCAGGTCACCTCGAGATCTCGGTGCACCCAGCCGCCGGGTTTAGGGTGAGGTATGCCACTCGAAGGTGAATACGCTCCCAGCCCGTGGGATTGGTCCCGCGACCAGGCAGATAAGTACGCCGAGTCCGGCGGCGCCGACGCCGCGGACATGAAGGGCAAGCCCATCATTCTGCTGACCACGGTCGGCGCCAAGACCGGAAAACTCCGCAAGACGCCGCTGATGCGAGTCGAGCACGACGGTGCATACGCCGTCGTCGCGTCACTGGGCGGGGCGCCGAAGAACCCGGTCTGGTACTACAACATCGCCAAGAACTCCCGCGTCGAATTGCAGGACGGCAGCGCCACCCATGACTACGACGCCCGCGAGGTATTCGGCGACGAGAAGGCCGTCTGGTGGGAACGCGCCGTTGCGGCTTACCCGGATTATGCCGATTACCAGGAGAAGACCGACCGGCAGATTCCGGTGTTCGTGCTGACCCCTGTGCAGTGAATCCGCAGTTTGGTGGCACCATTGACCGGTGTCCGCCGAACCGAGCCAAATCCGGAACACCCGGGGCAGTGGGCCGCTGTGCGCGGCCGACATCGACGACGCGGCGCAGCGAATCGCCGGGGTGGTCACGCCCACCCCGCTGGAGCTCTCCGACCGGTTGTCGAAGATCACCGGCGCCAGTGTCTACCTCAAACGCGAAGACCTGCAGACCGTGCGCTCCTACAAGCTGCGCGGGGCCTACAACCTGTGTGTCCAGCTGTCCGGGGAGGAGATCGCGGCGGGCGTCGTGTGCTCGTCGGCCGGCAACCACGCGCAGGGCTTCGCGTACGCATGCCGGACGCTGGGCGTTCGCGGTCGCGTCTACGTGCCGGCCAAAACGCCGAAGCAGAAGCGTGACCGCATCCGCTACCACGGCGGCGAGTTCATCGAGCTGATCGTGGGCGGATCGACCTACGATCTGGCTGCCGAGGCCGCACTCGCCGACGTCGCGCGCACCGGCGCCACCCTTGTCCCGCCGTTCGACGACCCGCGCACGATGGCCGGCCAGGGCACGATCGCCGTCGAATTTCTGGACCAACTCGGCGTCGAGCCCGATCTGGTCGTGGTCCCCGTCGGGGGCGGCGGATGCATCGCCGGTATCACCACGTATCTGGCCGAGCGGACCACCAACACGGCCGTCCTCGGTGTGGAACCGGCGGGCGCGGCGGCGATGATGGCGGCGCTGGCAAGCGG
>JBAWAV010000096.1:0-14715 GCA_049589475.1 Mycobacterium sp. | reverse complement strand
GTGCTCGGCCGCGGCGCCGCGGCCGACAAGCTGGGTCACGGATCTTCGCGGGCATGGGCGAGTAACACTTCCAGTCGTTGCCGAGCGCCCGGCGTAAGGCCGATGTCCACAGTGTCTGGCCAGGTCTCGACCTCAGCCAGTGTCTCGTCGCACCAACGTACGAGCAGTCGTACGAAGTCGCCGTAGAGCGATACCGCGCGTTCGGTCAAGTGCAGCCGTTGCGGGAATGGCCCTCCCGTGGTGAGTAATTCCTCCAGCAACCTCGCGCCGTCGGCGCGCACTTCACGGGCCTGACGAGCGGTGGTCTCGACGGCTGCTCTCAGATCCTTTGCGGAGCCCTGGTCGGCCAACAAAACGCGGAGCAAGCCTTCGATCTCAAGGGCGGGCGGCGCCGGCTCGGTGCCCAGCCAGTCTTCAAGTGCCGCACGACCGGCCGGGGTGATCGTGTAGCGCGTGCGCTGTCGTCCGCGGCCCTCAACCACCTCGGCGTTGGCGTGACCGCGCTCCACGAGCCGCTTCAATTCCGCGTACAAGTGGGCCTCCGACCGCGGCCAGAAGTGGTGCAGACTCCTTTTAGCTTGTGCAACCAGCTCGTAGGCGGTCCAGGACTGAATACCGAGGAGGCCCAGCAGCGCGAAAGATGTCGCGGTCGGCACGGAAGGCATTCCTTGACAGTACTCCATTGTGGAGTACTGTGTGCTCCACAATGGAGTATGGAGGTGTCATGAACGACACGGGAGTCGCTGCCTTGGTCGACACCACGCGAGACGAGTTGCGTGAGCGCACCGCGCAGGCCCTGCAGCGGTTTGATCGAGTTGCGCGCACCGCCGATCCGCACGCTCGACCACTGCGCTCGAACTGGACTGTCCAGCAAGTGGTCTCGCACGTGCTGACCCTCGCGCGCCGGTACCTCCGGTACGCGGAGGGCGGGTATCGCCTGGCCGCCCACCCGCGGGAGGTCAGCGTGCTGAATCAGACCGAGCTCGAAGTCGCGATGGCGCCGATCCCTGAGCTCGTCGAGCAACTTCAAGCCGTAGTGCCACAGCTGGATGAGCTGTTTGACGAAGTCGCCGAAGAAGGACGGGTGCTCGCCTTTCATTGCGGTGCCCTCGTCGATGGCATCACCTGGCAGACCAACTGGCTAGGTGAGCTGCTGCTGCACGGGCAAGATATCGCGCGCGCAGTCAAGGCGCCGTGGGTACTTGCCGAACGCGACATGCTGTTGATCGCCCGCGGTTTGATGCAGATTGGGCCTGCCTACGTTCGGACCACGCTCGCGCCCGGTACCGACATCTGCGCGGCAGTCGTGATACCGGATGCGCGTCCCTACCTAATTCACATTCACGACGGCGTCGGCGAGATCCGCGGCTGTCACCGCGAAGATCGACCCGATGCGGTCCTGCGGTTGCCCGCATCGACGCTGACACACCTGCTCTACCAACGCATTGGGCCGTTCACTGCTGCCCGGAAAGGCCTCCGGGTCGTCGGCGGGCGCCGACCGTGGCTGGCACTGAAACTGCAGTCCTGTTTCGAGCCGGCATGAAGGTGTTGCGATGACCGACACGTTCGATGTCGTGCTGGTGGGATCTGGACCGGCTGGCTGCGCAGCGGCAATGCTGCTTGGTCGCGAGGGCCTGACGGTCGCGTTACTCGAAGCGCATCGGGATGCGAATTACTACAAGCGCCTTTGCACACACAGCATGCGGTCGAGCGTGCTGCCCACGTTGAGACGGTTGGGCCTCGATGAGCTTCTCGACGAGCGGGGCGCGGTTCGTCAGCATGAGAGCGTGTGGACGAAATACGGATGGGTCCGCGGGGCCCATCCCAATTGGCTTCCCTCCCATGGCTACAACGTCAGCCGCCGAGTCATGGATCCGCTGATGCGAACCGCTGCGTCGACCACTCCCGGCGTGGAACTGATGCTCGGTGCACGGTTAACCGACCTGACCTTTGACCGCAATGACCGTGTTGACGGGGTATTGGCGGACATCAATGGATCCGCACGACGTATCGGTGCCAAACTGGTGGTCGGTGCCGACGGCTACTCATCCAAGGTCGCGCAACTGGCGTCTCTGCCAGCGAAGTCTTGGCCCAACAATCGATTCGTGTATTTCGCCGAATACCGCAACGTCACTGTGCCGCCGTGGTGCACCACCGCGATGTGGCTGATGGGGCGCGACGCCGCATACGTTTTCTGCAATGAGGACGGTGTCACGCTGCTGGCCGCTGTGCCGGCCAAGGAGCACCTACCCGAGTTTCGTCAGGACCCTGAAGCCGCCTTGTTGAAGATGATGCTGAATCTCGCGGACGGGCCCGATCTGACGCGGGCCGAGCGGGTGTCCAACGTGATCGGGACGACCGACTATCCATTCATCACCCGAAAGCACATCGTTGCACCCGGCGTGGCGTTGATCGGCGATGCCGCTATGGTCGGCGACCCGTTGTGGGGCACCGGGTGTGGATGGGCAATCCAAACCGCCGAATGGCTCTGCGATGCAGTCGCTATGGCGCTCCGCGACGGAACCAGCGGCGACGTTGACTCTGGCGCCCGGAGCTACCAGCGCAAGCACAAACGGCAGCTTCTGCTACATCAGTTCATCAACATGGAGTCTGCTCGGAAGCTCAAGCTGAATCCGTTGGAGCGGTTGCTGTTTGCCGGTGCCGTGTGGGACGGGAAGGTGGCCGAACAAGTGGTTGCGGTTGGTTCGCGCAACCGTTCGCCACTGGCGTTTTTCTCTCCGCCACTTCTGGTCCGGGCCGCCACCGCGCAACGTCGATCGAGATTCACCGCGGCCGCCGGCCGTGATTGAAATCAATGAGGCCTGCGTCGCACCAACACCGATTGCTGAATGCTGCCGACCGCCCCGGTCTCGTCGAACAGGGTGCCCACCGTGGTGCCGATGCCGTCGGGCCCGTAATTGGTCTCCGCCCGGATGCCGACCCACTCGCCGTCGGGAATGCGGTGCACGTGAACGACCAGGTCGTTGTTCAAGAACGTCCACTTGGTGATGTCGATCTTCGAGCCGATGCCGTTGGCGCAGTCGGCGACCGCGAAGAGCCGCTCCAACGGGGTCATCGCCTCGCCGTCGACCAGGTTCGTGGTCGGCTTGATCCACGACTCACCGGGGCCCTCGTTGAGCGGCTCGGTCAGCCAGCGCCAGTCCAGGCTGTGCACGTAGTTGCGGTCGAAGTTCTTCGCGAGATCGCGGCTGCGGGCCTCGCTGAGTGGACGCGGCAGCGGCGCGGCGGCGTGCAGCAGCTCGGCGGTATCGAGCTTTTGCAACCGCCAACCGGTGGCCCGCGCGGTCGGCCGCGGCTGACCGTCCGGGCCCAGGGCGAGCGTCTCGGCGCTGATCAGCTCGATCTGCTTGCCGGGGCGTTCGACCTTCGAGCGCACCCACATGTCGCCGTCGGCGGGCACCGGGCCCAGCAGGTCGATGGCAACCCGGCTCAACCGGGTGTCGTCGCGGGCGGCGCAGCGTTCCAGCGCACGGACCAACAACGCCGACACCGGTGCCGCGTGCTGAATCGCCGCCGTCCAGGTGCTCCTGACTAAGTCTGTGGCACAGAACTTTTCGCCTAGCGGATCGGCGGCGTCGATCAGCTCGTAGTACGAGTCGGTCATTGCTCTGCGCCAACGCCGGGAGTGTCCACGATCACCGCGTCTACCCGGGACAGCCGGGTGCCGACCAGTCGCTTGGGATAGGCGTCGGTGCTCGACAGCATGAACAGCGTGCGGCCCGCGGGTCCGCCGAGCATGCAGGCGATCGCGACCCGATCGCCGATGTCGATGCGATGGGTGATTTCACCGCCCTCGACAATGCGCTCGAACTGGTGCGCCAGCGTCATCGCAGTCCACACCCCGCCTTCGGCGTCGAGGCAGATGCCGTCCGGCGGCCCGTCCAGGCCGTCGGCGAAGACCCGTCGATCGAGGAGTTCGCCGTTCACGCCGATGCTGAACGCGGTCAAACGCCGGCCGATCGACTCGGCGACGATCAGCGTCTGATGGTCGGGCGTGATCGCCATGCCGTTGGGGAAGTCCAGATCCTCCGCCACCACGGTGACGGAGTTGTCCGGGTCGACCCGCACGATGACGCCGCCGTGGAAAGCCTGCGATCCGATGTAGGCACGCCCACGGTTGTCGATGACCATGTCGCCGAGGTCGGCCGGCGCCACGTCGCTCAAATCGGCGATGGCCTCCACGGTTTCGCCGTCGTAGCGCAATACCTCGCGGCGTTCGGTGGACGCGATCAGCAATGAGCCGTCCGGCCGGAAACCCAGGCCGGACGGCGCGTGCCCGGGCAACGGCAAGGCGGTCATCGCCCCGCCCATGGTGACGGTGTGCACGGCCTCGCCGAGCATGTCGGAGAACCACAGCAGACCCTCGAACCAGCGCGGGCCCTCGCCGAAGCAGAAGCCGGTCGCCAGCGGCGTCAGCCCCTCAACCATTGCCGTCATCGAGCGCGTCCAATTCTCGTGCGATCGCGGTGTGATACGCGTCGATCTTCGCGGGGTTGACCTGCTGGAACAAGACGTCGGGCAGCGGTGCGTGTTGGTAGGCCTCGATCGTCATCGTCCGGGTGAACAGCGTGACGTCGTGGCCCGGTCGGGTGAATTGGTACTGCACCGTGATCCGGCCTTCCATGCCACCGTTGCCGTCGCGGTCATGGCCAAGTGCGCCAACGGAATTGAACATCCACAGCTTGGGCCGCATGGCGATCGCCAGATGCCAGGTGAAAATCCGGTCGCCGTCGGGACCGGACTCCTGCCAGGTGTCGCCGACCTGCAACGGGAGCGCGTCGGGAAGGTTCGTGATGTGCGCGCTACCTGGGTACGTCTTCGGCCAGTTCGCCGGGTTGGTGACGAAGTCGTAGATGGCCTCGGGCGATCGAGCGAAGGCCGCTTCCGAACTCGTCGTCACGATGCCCAACTGCGTCGCTCCTTTGCGGCGGTAAACCTGACCGGCCGGTCACCCGGCTGGCTTTACAGATTATCGTACAAATGTCACGCGGTATTTTGCAGGGACATCGTCGGCGCTCAGCGAAGGAGAACGGCAGATGCATTTCACCATCACCCACCCGATGCACAGCCACCCCTACAACCCGGAATTGGTCACCGGTGACGGCATCGCCAGGGTCGCCGCTGCGGCCGAAGCCGCGGGTATCCATGGCTTCGGGTTCACCGATCACCCGGCACCCAGCCAGCGCTGGCTCGAAGCCGGCGGACACGACGCGCTGGACCCGTTCGTGGCGATGGGATACGCCGCGGCCCGCACCACCACACTGCGGCTGATCCCGAACATCGTGGTGCTGCCGTACCGAAATCCGTTCGTAGTGGCCAAGTCCGGCGCCACGCTCGACCTGCTGTCCGACGGCAGGTTCACCCTTGCCGTCGGCGTCGGCTACCTCAAACGCGAGTTCGCCGCGCTCGGCGTGGACTTCGAAGAGCGCGCTGCATTGTTCGACGAAGCACTCGACGTGATCCGGGCCATCTGGACCGCAGACGACATCACGTTCGAGGGCACCCACTTCAGCGGCCGCGGCATCACTGCGCATCCACGGCCGGTGAGCGATCCGCATCCGCCGATCTGGATCGGCGGCAACACCGGGGCCGCCCGGCGCCGGGTCGCCGAGAAGGGCGACGGATGGTGCCCGTTTGCCGCGCCCCCCGCGCTGGCGCAGACGGCGCGCACGGCGTCGATGGATTCCGTCGAGGCTCTTGCCGACGGCATCGACGATCTGCATCGCCGGCTCGACAAGGCGGGACGGGATGCCGCGACGATCGACATCGTGTTCAGCAATTTCGACGGCGGTAACCCGGCCGATGATGACTTCAACGCTGACGCCTACCTGGCCGGCCTGGAACGGCTGGCCAACCTGGGCGTGAACTGGGTGCAGGTGGGATTGCCGGGCGACAGTCTGGCGCACGCGCTGGAAGTCATCGACCGGTTCAAGACCCTGGTGATCGCCGCCGACTGAGTGTTCGAAGGCTTTACAAGTTTTAGCGAGAATGTCATTCTCGCTAGGTGACAACGGAATCTGAGCAGACGCACTGGTCGGTCGCCGGCCTTCTGGACTTGTTCGACGCGCGCCCCGACGGGGTTGACCACTTCGTCGCCGACACCGGGATCGCCGCCGAGGACGAGCGTCAGGTCGTGGAAGGCACGCAGGTACTGGCGCAGGTCATCGTCGCAGTGGCCAAACGGTTTCCCGAGAAATCGGTCCGCTCCGCGCACGCGGTGTTCGCCCGCGCCGTTCTGGTCGGGCCGCCGGTCGAGTTCGACATCGACGTCGTCGCCGAAGGACGTTCGACGGCGACCGCAGTGGTGAGTGTGACGCAGAACGGCCGTCGCGCCATCACCGTCACGACGCTGCTGGACGTGCCGTCCGACGACGTCATTCGCCACCAGCTGGCCCGTCCCCAGGTGGCCGCGCCGGCGGACGCCCACGACGCGGCGATGCCGATGGCCGGCCGCGAACTGCGGTTGGTGGGCGTGGTCGACGTGAACAGCCCCGACGAGGTCGGGCCGCCGGAGCTGTACGCCTGGTTGCACTACGACCCGATCCCGGCCCGCGACGATTTGGCTAAAGCCCTGATCGCGTATTTCACTGGCCACCTGGGCATTTCGACCACGATGCGCGCACACGAAGGCATCGGCACCGCCCAGTCGCATCTGACCGTGTCCACCGCGCCGATGACGGTCTCGGTCAGCTTTCACGAGCCGGTGTCCTGGACCGGCTGGCTGCTCTATACCCACGAGAGCACCCAGGTGGGTGCGGGCATGTCCTATGTCCGTGGCGCCGTGCACACCGAGGAGGGCGAGCTGATCGCCTCGTTCGCCCAGGACGCGCTGATCCGCCCGTTGCGCACCACCGACAACTCGATCAAAACCGAAGCGCGGCTGTAATCCTCGTGGACTTCGGATGCGTCGAATTGTCGCCGGACGACACGGAATTCCGCGATGAGCTCCGGGCGTTCCTCGCCGATATCGTCACCGACGAGGTGCGCCGACGAGACCGCGAGACCGGGGAGAACTTCGACGAGGGCGTGCACTTGGCGCTGGGCGCCAAGGGGTATCTGGCCGCCGACTGGAACGACGAGCGCGACGGCGGCTTCAGCGCGTTGCGCCGCCGGATCTGGGATCTGGAGATCGGCCGGGCCCACACGCCGTGGTTTCACTGGGGTACCACCGCGGTGGTCGCCAAGATGGTGCGCGATTTCGGGCCACCCGAACTCACCGACGAGGTGCTGCCCGGTGTGCTGTCCGGCGAGACCCGGCTGTGCCTGGGCTACACCGAACCGGAGGGCGGCTCGGATGTGGCGACGTGCAAAACCCGCGCGGTCCGCGACGGTGACAGCTGGGTCATTAATGGCTCCAAAATGTTCACGTCCAACGCGCACAACGCCGAATACGTCTTCCTGCTGACCAACACCGACCCGAACGGGCCAAAACACAAGAACCTGACCATGTTTCTGGTCCCGCTGGACTCACCCGGCGTCGACATCCAAGGAATCCGAACCATCGACGGCGACAGGACCAACATCGTCTTCTACAGCGACGTGCGGGTCGACGACCGATACCGCATCGGTGCGGTCAACGGCGGCTGGGGGGTGTTGCGGGGTGCGCTCGACGTGGAGCATGGCACCGCCGAAAAAGAAGACGACGGCCTGCAACGAGTCGCGGTGATGAGCGAGCATCTGACGCTGATGGCCGAGGCGATCGACGAGATCGCGGCGTTGGTCACCCGACCCGGTGCCGACGGCCGTCGCCTGATCGACGACACGTCGGTGGCATATCGGTTGGGCCGCAGTGTCGCTCGCACCGAGGCGGCCCTGAGCACGCCGGGGATGTTCGGCCGGGTGGCCAACGCGCAGACCATGCGCGACGTCGCACCGGACCTGATGGACCTGCTGGGCAGCGCGTCGGCGCTGCCGATCGACACCAGCGGGGCGGCCGATGACGGTGGGGCCGAGTACATCTTCCGGCTCGCCTCGCCGGTCGGTATCTACGGCGGCACCCTCGAGGTGTTCCGCAACATGATCGCCCAGCACGCGCTCGGGCTGGGACGGCCGAACTATTCGCCGCCGACCCGACTTGGCTCAAATTAGTGCGTAGGTCAGCGTGGGTCTGGATGAGGGCGGGGCCAGTTCGTCGGGTAGCGCGTCGGCGGAGTTGCGGTTTGGTTGTCGGCTTTGATTATTACGATCCGATAGCAGCGGGTATCACGACACGAATTTCGCAGTGCCTCAACCCGTTTGGGCTTAGGTACGGTGCCGGTAATGACCGGCTCCGGTAGCCCATTTAGTTATTTGTTGGTGTTGGCTCTGGATGGAAGGGTTCGTACCACCACCAGTCGGCGCGCTCGCCGGTGGGCCCCGGGTACGGCGGGACAGCGGGCGGGGGAAGGTTCGGAGGACGCGCCAGCGATCCTGCGCTCAGTTCTCGGCCGGTGCTGTCGGTGACACAGAGGTTGGGTGGGGGTCCGGTGATGGTGATGACGCCCCGGTGGTGCAACCGATGGTGATACGGGCATACCAACACCAGGTTGCACAACTCGGTCAGACCACCGTCTTCCCAGTGCCGGATGTGGTGTGCGTGCAAACCTCGGGTGGCCCCACAGCCGGGAACCGCGCACGTGGGATGGCGGTGCTCGAGCGCACGGCGAAGCCGCCGGTTGATCACGCGGCTCGCTCGGCCGGCGCCGATGACCTCGCCGTCACGTTCAAACCAGACTTCACACGTCGCGTCACAGGTCAGATATCGGCGTTCGGCGTCGGTGAGCAGCGGGCCCAGATGCAGCGCGGCGGCGCGCTGCTCAACATCGACGTGCACCACCACCGTGGTGTGCTGCCCGTGCGGCCGGCGGGCCGCCTCATCGTCCCATCCAGCCCGGACTAAGCGCATAAACGCCTCGACGGTGGTAGGCAACGGGGGACAATTCTTTGACGTGCGGTCGCTACTGCCGTGATCCTGCTTCCACTCGGCGAACAGCGCATCACGATGAGACGCCAGTGCCGCGTCGAACTTCGCCGCGTCCTCGTTGAGGAGTTTGATCCGCCAACAGCTGAACTCCTCGTCGGAGGTCTTGGTGATCAAGGGGTGCCGCTGCGGCCGCGAATCGGGTTCGGGTCGCGGTTCTAGCTTGACCGCGGTGCGCAGCTGGTTGACCGTGGCGCAGCGCGCCAGATGCGCGTAATGCTCATCGGAACTCTCGCCCGCCCGTGCGGCCACGACGCCGACCTGATCCAGCGACAGTCGACCCTCCCGCATGCCTGCCGCGCAGCGGGGAAACTCCTCCAGCCGGCTCGCCACGGTGGCGACCGTGTGGGCATTTCCCGATGACCAACCCAGCTTCCAAGCCACCAACGCGGCCACCGACCGCGCACCCGTAGTCCCGCAGAGCTCGTCGCGATCCAGCTCGGCGACGATCTCCACGATGCGCCCATCAATTGCATTGCGCTGCCCGGCCAACTCCGCCAACTCCTCGAACAACACCTCAACACGCTCAGCAGGGCTCACCGCCGCGGGAGGTGATGCGGTCAAGGACATAACGTCATCATTACAGCCGGGTACGACAAGTTGCGGCTGGCGACCCGCGCCGAGGTGTTGCCGTCATCATCTGTTAAGCGGCACAGCCTCATTGGCTGCCAGACGCGACCCACGCGGCCTTCAGCTCGGCCACCACCGTCCCGCGGCCAACCAAGGTGCTCGACCGCGCGAGATCCACTCGCGAAAACCACACGATCGACACCACAGGTCGCGCCGAAGGCGGTTTCCACGATGCGCACATTGGCCACCAAGGCAGCCCGGCCCGCCAATTTAGTGCGCAGATCCCGCAGCCAAAACCGAAAAGCAACAGGTCAACCCGCCGCGACTACCACGATCCCCGAATCGCCAGCCACGTCAAGTGGAGGTGTTCCGCAACATGATCGCCCAGCACGCGCTGGGGCTGGGGCGACCGAACTACTCGCCCCCGAGGTCCTGAACGGGCAGCTCGGCAACCACCGCCGTGCGGTCGGCGTCGAAGCTGAAGAAGCCTGTGATGGGCCGACTTTCCGGCGGGGGATCGAGGTAGCTCCAGGCCACGTCGTGAATTTCGGTATCGCCGATGACAGCCGACCAGTAGGTGGAGTAACCCTTGTAGTTGCAATAGGTCGATGTATTCGATTGCCGCAGAACGTCGGTACGCACGTGCGCCGGATCGACGTAGAGACGGGGATCGAGTGCGGTTTCGAACACGATCACGGTGTCGTTGGTGTCCACCAGGGTGGTCCCGGCTACCGTGACGCGAAGATGCCGCTTCGTCGGGCGGCAGTCCACCCGGTGATACGGGTTGGGCGGATAGTGCACGAGCGTGCGCCCCTCTTCGACCCAGGCGTCGACGGCGTCCCACGGCACGTTCACGTATCCGGGCGCCTCGGCAACCGGTTCACTCGGTAGCCCGGGTGTCTCGTCGACGGGAAAAGCGAAGGCGAGCGGGCGATCTGGCCGGTGCACCAGTAACGCGCGCTCGGTGTCGATCACGGTGCGCCCGTCTTTCACCGCCTGAACGCGCCGGGGATGCGGCTCGACATACACCACGCCGGCGGGCACCGTCGGCGAAAACCAGCCGGCCGGAGCACTGCTCAGCGGCCCGTGCCCGGTGACCATGCTCATGGGCCCTCCTTGTCACAGGTTGCACCTCGACCTTGACGGTAGTTTTTGGCGTGTCTGCTCGGTGTGTCGGGCGGCTTCTTGCACGAGTTGCACCCGCGACGAGATAGCGAGTTTGGTGTAGACGTGGGTGAGGTGGGACTGCACGGTGCGTGGAGAGATGAACAGCCGCGCGGCGATGTCCTTGCTGGGCAGCCCGTCGCTGACCAGTCGAACGACGTCGCGTTCGGCAGGCGTCAGCGACTCCCACCCGCTGGCCGGGCGGCCGCGTGCACCGCGGCCCCGCTGGGCGTAGCTGATCGCCTCGCCGGTGGACAGCGCGCTGCCTTCGGACCAAGCGGCGTCAAAAGCCTGCGTTCCCAGGGCGTCCCGTACAGCCGCCAACGCCGTGTCGTAGGCCGCCTGGAAGACCTGGAAGCGCACTTCACCGTGCCGCTGCCGCATGCCGTCGGCCGCGCCGAAAAGCCGGGCGGCGTGCTCGGTGTTGCTGTCTGCGGCCAGTGATGCCAGACATTCGAGAGCATCGGGGAGGTACAGGTATCCGCCGGTGCGCTCGGCGACCGCGATGGCATCGTGCAGGTCGGTTTCAGCCTGCTGCGGCTCACCTTGGGCGATCGCGACCCGGGCGCGCGCAATCAGCGCTACAGCCCGATGGCATCCCGGAACGTTCGTGACAGTGTCGTCAGCCCAGCGGCGGGCGGCAATCAGATCGCCGCTGGCCATGGTTGCCTCAGCCATCGGTACCAGGCTTCTGGTGAACAACTCCTTCAAGGGATAGGTATGCCGCCATGCCGCATCGCAGGCCTGTTTGGCCGCGCCGGCGTCGCCGCCGGCCAGCGCGGCAGTGGCCAAGGCCGCGTAGGCGCTGTCTTCGTGGAATCCGCCCAGGGCGGCTCCGATTTCGAGGACGGCTTCGGCCGCGGCGCGGGCCGCCGTGGCATCGCCGGTGAACGAGATCGAGTGCGCCAGGCTCAACAGACCGAATGCTTCCATTGGGCGGTCCCCGGCGGCCCGCGCCTCCTCGACCAGCGAACGGGACACCAGGAGGCCCCCGGCGAGATTGCCACGGTTCGCCAGCGCTGTGCCGAGGAACGTCCTGCTGTACCGGGACATAAAGCTGTCGCCAAGCGTGTCTGCGAGGTCTCGCCCTTCCTCGCCGGCCGCTTGCGCAGCGATCGGATCACCGGCGACAGTACCGACGAAGCTTTGGTAGGCGCGCAGCTGAGAAAGCGCCGCGAGATCGCCCGATGCCCAAGCCAGATCCGTCGCTTCGACGAAATACGGCTGTGCGAGTTCGGGATCGTTGAACACCAGCATGCCGCAGGTAGCCAGGCTGTGCATGACGAGCGCCTGATCGTCAAGTTGGCGGGCCGCGGCCAAGGCTTCCTCCGCGCGCTGCAGGCTGAACGGGTGGGAGAACCACACCGCCAGCAGTCCGGCGTCGGCGACCGCCCGCACCCAGACCCTGGGCTCGACATCCGCGTCGCTGTACCGCTCGTCGCTGAACACGGCGTCGAACCCGGCCACGCCCTCCCGAAAGCGTGCGTGCGTCAGCCACAGCCGCTGCAACGCCGAAACGAGCTGTAGAGCCGGCTCGAACTCGCCAGTATCGCAACTCCAGGCGTGAGCGGCGCGCAGGTTGTCCATCTCGCTCTCGGCCCATACGACCAGCGGCGCTTCGTCGCCGAGTCCCTGTGCCGCCAGCGTCACCGAGGCGGCGGTGTAGTGATCGCGATGACGGGTCCGCACAGACTCGGCCTCGCCCGACTCGGCGAGCTTCTCCAGACCGTACTGGCGGACGGTCTCCAGCAGGCGGTATCGCATGGTGTCGTCGATTTCCTCGGCGACGACCAGCGACTTGTCGACGAGCAGGCCGAGCAGGTCGATCAGCTGAAAGTGCTCCACGTCCGCCTCAGCACCCACGGCGTGCGCGGCGTCGAGGTCGAACCCGCCCATGAAGACGGCGAGGCGGCGAAACAGAATACGTTCGGGTGCGGTGAGCATGGCGTGCGACCAGTCGATGGACGCGCGCAACGTCTGTTGGCGGCGAACCGCGTTGCGCGCGCCGCCGGCGAGTAGGCGGAAGTTGTGGTTCAGACTGTCGACGATCTGGGTCAGCGACAGCGTGCGGGTGCGCGCGGCGGCCAGCTCGATAGCCAGCGGCATGCCATCCAGGCGCCGGCAGATCTCAGCGATAGCGGACGAATTCTCCTCGGTGAGGCGGAAATCCGGCCTCGTCCGACGGGCACGGTCGACGAACAAGTCGACGGCTTCGCCGTCCACGGACAGCGACGGCACCCGCCAGGTCAGCTCCCCGCCGATGCCGATCGGCTCCCTGCTGGTCGCCAATACGGTGACATTCGGACCCGCATCGAGCAGAGCCGTCACCAGATCCACGCTCGCATCCAGCAGATGCTCGCAATTGTCGAGCACCAGCAGCATCGTGCGGTTCCGGACGAACTTCGACAGGGTCTCCATGGTGGAGCGGCCAGGTTGGTCCGCAAGACCCAAAGTTCGTGCCAGCACGACCGGCACGACAAGGGGGTTAGTGACCGGGGCAAGATCGACAAACCAGGCGCCGCCGGCGAACTCGTCTGCCACTTGGCCGGCGACCTGCACCGCCAACCGGGTCTTTCCGACTCCGCCCGCACCGGTCAGGGTCACCAACCTGTTCTCTTTCAAGATCTGCCCGATGTCGCTGACTTGCGAGCCGCGGCCGACGAAGCTCGTCAGCTGAACCGGGAGATGGGAATTGACGGTGTCACTGGCGGTGCGTAGCGGCGGGAAGTCATTGCGCAGCTCAGGATGACTGAGTTGCACGACCCGTTCCGGGCGCGGCAGGTCACGCAACGAGTGCACGCCCAGGTCCGCCAACCACGCGTCAGCCGGTAACCGGTCGACCACCATTGCTTCGGTCGCGCCGGACAGCACGGTCTGCCCGCCGTGGGCGAGATCGCGCAATCGTGCGGTCCGGTTGATCGTGGGTCCTGCGTAGTTCCCGGCGTCGCGCAACTGGATTTCCCCGGTGTGCAGGCCGATGCGGATGCGGATCGGCGACAGCTCGGCTAGCTGCAATTGCAATGCGCAGGCGACGGCGTCGCTGGCGCGGGCGAACGCGACGACGAAGCTGTCGCCCTCGCCCTGTTCAACGGGCCGCACCCCATTATGGGTGGCGACCAAGTCGTCCACGGTGCGGTTGAGCTGTTCCAGCGCGGTGGTCATGGAGTCCGATTGGGTCTCCCATAGCCGGGTGGAGCCTTCGACGTCGGCGAGGAGCAACGTCACGGTTCCCGTTGGGAGCTCGCCCACGCTCAGCTCGTTCCAGGTCGGCAGCGGCGCATCCGCCGGTAGATCAATTGCGCTCATGCTAGCCAGCTTCAGGGCATGGTGACTGACAAACATCAGCACAAATGCGTAGAGCCCGACAATCAGCATGCGGATTTACGACGCGTCAGAGGATGACATGCTTCGTGTCCGTAAAGGAGTCGACGAAAGGATGCCGACGATGGCCGGACCGATGGAGGGCGTCAACGTCGTAGAACTCGGGGTCTGGGTGGCCGGGCCTGCGACCGGCGGCATCCTCGCCGACTGGGGTGCGGACGTCATCAAGATCGAGCCGCCGACCGGCGACCCGGCGCGGATGTTCGGCCGCATGCTCGGACTCGACGTCGACGTCAGCCCGCCGTTCGAGATGGACAACCGGTCCAAGCGCAGCATCGTCCTCGACCTGACAACCGAGGAAGGCCGCCAGTCTGCTGCCGAATTGATCAGCGACGCTGATGTTTTCGTCACCAACGTTCGACCGGGTGCACTGCGGCGCCTCGGGCTCGACTACGAGTCGCTGGCCCCGGACCACCCCCGGCTGGTCTACGGGCTGATCACCGGCTACGGCGAAACCGGCCCCGACGCCGACCGGGCCGCCTACGACGTGGCCGCGTTCTGGGCCCGCGGCGGATTGGCGCACCTGCTGACCCGCCCCGGGGAGACGCCGCCGTTTCAGCGCGGCGGGATGGGCGACCACTCGGCCGGCATGACGTTGGCCGCGGCGATCTGCGCGGCGC
>JBAWAV010000095.1:0-28592 GCA_049589475.1 Mycobacterium sp. | reverse complement strand
TGCCTGCGCTGAGGTCCAGCGACACAGCGAAGGTACGAGTGGGCGACCGACTGTTCAAGTCACTCGCGATGATGGCCGGTTCGACGGTCATCATCGCGATGGCCATGATCGGTATATTCCTTCTGGTCAAAGCGATCCCGGCATTGCGCGTCAACCACGCGAATTTCTTCACCAGCGCGCAGTTCACTACCAACAGCAGCGACAACCTGGCGTTCGGCATCCGTGATCTATTCATGGTGACGGTGCTGAGCTCGCTGTGGGCCATGGCGCTGGCGGTACCGATTGCGATCGGCATTGCGATATTTTTGACCCAATATGCACCGGCGAGATTGGCACGCCCCTTCGGCGCGATAGTCGATCTGCTTGCCGCCGTGCCGTCGATCGTCTTCGGGCTGTGGGGGATCTTCGTGCTGGCTCCACAGCTCGAGCCGATCGAGAGTCTGCTCAACCGCGAGCTCGGATGGCTGTTCCTCTTCAAGGCGGGCAATGTTTCGATGGCCGGTGGCGGCAACATCTTCACCGGCGGCGTCGTGCTTGCGGTGATGGTCCTGCCCATCATCACCTCGGTATCGCGAGAAGTGTTCCGCCAGACCCCGACCAGCTACACCGAAGCCGCGCAAGCATTGGGCGCGACCAAATGGGAGGTGGTGCGGATGACCGTGCTGCCATTCGGTCGCAGCGGTGCAGTGGCCGCATCAATGCTCGGGTTGGGCCGCGCTCTGGGCGAAACCGTCGCGGTGCTGATCATCCTGCGCGCTTCTGCTTCTGCCGGGGCATGGTCACTGTTCGACGGTGGCTACACATTCGCATCTAAAATTGCCTCCGCGGCAAGTGAATTCAGCGAACCTCTGCCCACGGGAGCCTATATCTCGGCTGGATTCGTACTGTTCGTCCTCACCTTCCTCGTCAACGCCGCCGCCCGCGCGGTCGTCGGCAGGGCGGTCAAGGAATGAGCGCGCCG
This sequence comes from Mycobacterium sp., assembly GCA_049589475.1. Taxonomy (GTDB): domain Bacteria; phylum Actinomycetota; class Actinomycetes; order Mycobacteriales; family Mycobacteriaceae; genus Mycobacterium. The sequence goes on along the minus strand of JBAWAV010000095.1, from coordinate 27,631 downwards.
AGGCTCGACCTGCCAGTCAAAGCGTCGGCGGTTCAGCCGATCAGTGTTGGTCGGCGGCTCAAAAACAGAATCGCGGGAACGTTTTTCGTCGCTTCATTCGGCATCGCATTGGTGCCGCTGGTCTGGCTGCTCTGGATCGTCGTGCAACGAGGCTGGTCCGCGATCGTACAGCCCGACTGGTGGAGCCATTCACTGCGCGGGGTGCTGCCGGAGCAGTTTTCCGGCGGGATCTATCACGCACTTTATGGCACCGTGGTCCAGGCAGCCGTGGCGGCCGCCTTCGCTGTGCCACTGGGATTCATGACCGCGGTGCTGCTGGCCGAGTATCGGTCCAGCCGACTGGCCCGATACACCACCTTCATGGTCGACGTGCTGGCCGGGCTGCCCTCGATCGTGGCGGCGTTGTTCATCTTCAGCCTCTGGATCGCCACCATGGGATTTCAGCAGAGCGGGTTCGCGGTGTCGCTGGCGCTGGTCCTGCTGATGTTGCCGGTCGTGGTGCGATCCAACGAGGAGATGCTCAGGCTGGTGCCCAACGATCTGCGAGAAGCCAGCTACGCGTTAGGGATTCCCAAGTGGAAGACCACCATGCGGATCGTCGTCCCGATTGCGTTGCCGGGCATCATCACCGGTGTCCTGTTGGCGATCGCACGAGTGATGGGCGAGACCGCGCCCGTGCTGGTGCTGGTCGGTTACAGCCGATCGGTCAATTTCGACATTTTCAGCGGCAACATGGCGTCACTGCCGTTGTTGATCTATTCCGAACTCAACAACCCGGAGCACGCCGGCTTCCTGCGGGTCTGGGGTGCGGCGCTGACGTTGATCATCGTGGTTGCGCTGGTCTACCTGATCGCCGCCGTGGCCAGCCGGCTGATGAGGAATCCGGGGACGCTGGCCAAGGCTAAACGGGCCGGTCGCGCAACTAGCTAGGGCAGCCGGCAACGAGAAGCTTGAGCACCCTGTCGTTGCCACGGTCGGCGACATAGACATTGGCGTCTTTGTCGAGTGCGACCTGCAGCGGTGTGTTGACGCCGTTGAGCGGCAACGGGGTCGCGGCGCTGGAGCCGGGCGGCAGTTTCAGCACCTGATTGTTGTCGTGTTCGCTGACGTAGACGTTGCCCGCGCCGTCCGCGACGATGCCCCACGGCACCCCGATTCCGTTGAACGGCAACACGATCTGTTCGTTGGAACCGGGGGCCAGCTTCACCACTCGGTTGTTGTCGGAGTCGGTGACGTACACGTCGCCCGCGCCGTCCACTGCCACTCCGTCGGGGTTGTTGAGACCGTTGAACGGCAGGACGGTCGGGGTGTTGGTGCCTGCCGTTAATTTGACCACCCGGTCGTTGCCGCGGTCGGCGACGTACACGTTGCCCGCGCTGTCGACCACCACGCCTTCGGGGTAGCTGAGGCCGGTGAACGGCAGCTGTGTCTGGTTGTTGGATCCGGCGGGCAACATGACGACGCGGTGGTTGAAGTCGGTGACATACACGGCACCGGCAGAATCCACCGCCACCGCCTGTGGTTGGTACAGGCCGGTGAATGGAAGGACCGTCGGTGTGTCCGATCCAGGGGTCAGTTTCACCACCCGGCCGTACATACCCTGATTGGTCACGTACACGGCGCCCGCCGAGTCCACCGCGACCCCGCCTGGTGAGAGACGGAAGTTGAGTCCGTTGAACGGCAACACATTCTGTCCGCAGACTTCGGCCGTCGACCCGCCGTGGTGCGGTCTGACCACGTACCCGAACGCGGCGACCAGCAGGATGACGACAGCGCCGATCAGCATCCACAGCTTGCGCCTGTTGCGACGCGGCGGCCCGCTGGGACTGAAGTCGGGTTGTTGAGGACCGGCCGGCGTCCCGTTGACCGCCGCGCGAGAATGATTACTCCAGCCGCCTGTGCCGACGGGAGGCGCCGCCCAAGCAGGGGCGCCCGGGCCGACGGCCGCCGGACGAGCCATGGTGTGAGCGTTGGCAGCGTCCTCGGTGTGCTGCAAGATGCTTTCGGCCTGGTGCTGCTCGGGCGCTGTCAGCGCGTGCAGCGCGGCGTTGGCCAGGTCACCCGCGCTGCGGTAACGCTCCTCGGGGTTCTTGGCCATGCCCTTGGCGACGACCTCGTCCAGCGCTGCGGGGACCCGCCCGGGCCGCAACTGGCTGGGCCGAGGGGCAGGCTCCATCAGATGTGCGGCGACCAACCGCTCGATGCTGTCGGCACGGAACGGCGGTGTGCCGGTGAGACATTCACCCAACACGCACGCCAGCGCATAGATGTCCGAGCGATACGTGACTTCGTGGTCGCTGAACCGCTCCGGTGCCATGTACTTGTAGGTGCCCATCGCCATGCCGACTTGGGTCATCCCCGGATCGGCGTCCGCGCGGGCAATCCCGAAATCCACCAGGTACGCGAAGTCGTCACCGGTGATCAGGATGTTCTCCGGCTTGACGTCGCGATGCGTCACACCCCCGGCGTGAGCGGCGTCCAGCGCCGCGGCGACCTGGCGCACGATGGCCACCGCTCGCGGCGGACTCATCGGCCCGGTTCGCTTCAGCACGGCAGCCAGGTTGGCGCCGTCGATCAGGCGCATGTCCAGGTACAGCTGGCCGTTGATCTCGCCGTAATCGTGGATGGGCACCACGTGCGGCTCGGTCAGCCGTCCCGCGGCGCCGGCCTCGCGCTGCATCCGGGTGCGGAACATCGGGTCGTCGGAGAATTCCGGCGAGATCAGCTTGAGGGCGACAATGCGGCCTTTTCGGGTGTCCTCGGCCTCGTAGACCTCGCCCATCCCCCCGCGACCCAGCAGCCGCATCAGCCGATATGGTCCGAACCACGACCCCACCCGTGAACCCGGGTTCATGAGATACCGTCCACGGCCGCAGCCAGTTTCGATTGAAACGACCTGGGCATCGGGATGTACCCGTATTGATCCAAGCCGTCTTGCCCTGCGCCGATTGTGGCTTGCATGAACGCTTTCACCGCCACGCCGGTCGCGGAATCCGGATACTTCGAGCAGACGATCTCGTAGGTGGCCAACACAATCGGATAGGCGCCGGCCTGTGAGGGCTTGTAGAACGACGACGTGTCGACCACCAGGTCATTGCCTTGCCCGGCGAATTTGGCCCCGGCGATGGTCTTGCCAACCGAGTCGGCGGTGATCGTCACCGGATCCGGACCGGCCGACGTCACGATCTGGGCGATGCTCAGCTGGTGGCCGACCGCGAAAGACCATTCGTTGTAGGTGATCGAACCGTTGGTGGATCGCAGCGCCGCCGATGTGCCCTCGTTGCCGGTCGCGCCCTGTCCGACGCCGCCGTCGAACATCTCGTCGGTGCCTTTACCCCAGGCCCCGTCGGACGCGGCGTCGAGATACTTCTGGAAGTTGTATGTGGTGCCGGACTTGTCGCCGCGGAACACCACGTTGATCGGCGTCGCGGGCAGGTTGATGCTGGCGTTGAGCGCCTTGATGGCCGGGTCGTTCCAGGCGGTGATGCTGCCGTTGAAGATCTTCGCGGTGGTGGGTCCGTCCAGGTTCAACGTCGTGACGCCGTCGAGGTTGTAGGTGACCGCGATCGGGCCGAAGACCGCCGGCAGGTCCCACGCCGGTGAACCACACCGCTCCTGCGCCCGGTCGGGTTCGCCCTTGGCCGGGTCCAGCGGTTTGTCCGAGCCGCCGAGGTCGGTCTCGTTGCTGACGAATTGCTGCACGCCGGCGCCCGAACCGTTCGCGTTGTAGTCCACGGTGAAGCCCGGGCAGGCGCGGATATAGGCGTAGACGAACTGTTCGATCGCGTTCGTCTGGGCGGTCGAGCCGCTGGCCAGCAGTTTCTTCTTGCCACCACAGTTGATCGGCACCGACGCAGCGTGCGATCCGGCCGATGAAGCGCTGTTGTTCCCGCCACATGCCGACAGCAACAGGGTGCCGACGACCAGCAGGCTCAGCGCCGCCGCACATCGGGTGACCTTCACAGAACTCCTCCACTGCGCCGACTGCCCGGCACGCGGACGCCGAGCTTACCGTTAACAGCAAACAGTCTGGAGCTGAATAAAAGATGAATGCCAGCTTTGCGCTGGCTTTGCGTGTGGACGTATCAGCTGGTCGGAATGGCGTCGGAAAAGAATCCGAGCAGCAGCTCGTTGACAGTTGACGCCTGCTCGATCTGCGGGCAGTGGCCGGCTGCGTCGACGACGGCCGAACGCCCGTGCGGTATCTGGTCGGCGATCTGCTTCGCCCAGCCGGGAGGAAGAAGCTTGTCGCAGCCACCCTCGACCACGAGCGTCGGAATCGCGATCCGCTCGTAGGCGCGCGTACTTGACGGGCTCGGCGGCGGCGGAGCTCCCGGCCGCCGGAAACGCGCCGCGGCGAGCGTCTCCCAGGCCCCGGGCGCAACGCTGGACTCGTAGCGACGCCCGACGTAGTCGTCGTCGGCGGGATACGACGGGTCGTGGAACAGCGCCTCGACGATCCGACGCATGGCCGGCAGCGTCGCGTCGTAGTCGTACAGCGCCTCCATGTACTGGTTGCGCTGGATGTCACCGCCGCCACAGATCGCCACCAAGCTGCGCATCGGCAAGACAGGCGACTCCGCGGTGGCGTCGACCAATAGATTGATGGCGCCCATCGAATTGCCGACGAAATGCGCCGAGCCGATGTCCAACGTCTCGCAGAACCGGGCGATGTGACGAGTCCGCATGCCGCGACCGTCGTTGAAATCGATGACCTTCGCCGACCGCCCGAATCCCAGCATGTCCGGAGCCAGCACCCGATACTCTGCGGCGAGGGCCGGTATGGTTCGCTCCCAACCGATTTCGGCGCTGACACCGAACTCCCCGCCGTGCAACAGGATTACCGGGTCGCCGTCGCCGGCTTCGAGGTAGCCGGTGACCAGACCGTCGACCGTGATGGTCTTGGACTCAATCGGCACAGCGGGCTCCTCAGTTCGGGTCAAGCGGGCCAACGGATGTGGTTGTCGTCGCGTGCACTAGCAATTCAGCCAGCTCTCTGGGCCGAGACAGGAACGGCGAATGCGACGTGTCGATGGTCAACGGCTCGACTCCGAGTCGTTGAGCAACGGTGTCCGCCAGCCATCTCGGCATCGAGCGGTCCTGCTCGCAACGGATGAAGCTGCGCGGCAGATCGGCCTGCCAGAACCGTGGGATGGACACCGGCGCGACGGTGGTTTCGCCGAAGCGTTCCGGACCGAGCCGTTCGAACGCCCACCGCGCAGTCTGCTCGTCGCAGTCGTGATAGAAGTAGTCCCACGCCCCTTGCAGGTCCGCGAAGCTCATCGCGCCGTCGTCGTTGAAATGCAGATATCCCAACATCTTTCCGGCATCGCCGTCGAAATCACCGTCTTCGGAGTTGCGCATCGTCATCGCCTCGGGATAGCTACGACCTTCGCGGGGCAGCGCGGCGGCCAGGTAGACGCACCATGCCCCATGAAACCCGCCGTGGACGAATACGAACCGCATTACCCGCCCGTCACTTGATCGCGATGGGATTCACCGGAGAACCCACCGCGCCAACAAATCTCAGTGGCGGCGCGATGAGCTGGAACTCGTACACTCCATCGGCGGCGCAATCCGCCGCCAACGCGTTGAGATCCCAGTACTCGCCGAGCATCAGACCCATATCCCGCAGACACAGCATGTGCATCGGCAGCAATGTTCCCTGTACTCCGGATATCGGGTCTTCGACCATCAGGTTGTCGGCGGCGACCGCAGCGATGCCGTGATCGTGCAACCACGATGCGCACTGCCAGTCCAAGCCGGAGCCGGGTTCGCCGCCGTCGCCGGTCTCCAAAAATCTTGCCCACCAGCCAGTTCTGACCAAAACGATGTCACCCTGGCCGACTGTCACGCCCTGCGCTCGTGCCACGTCGTCCAACTCGGACGGGAAGATCGGGTTACCCAGTTTGAGATATGTCTCGGCCCCGCGATGCCGCACCACATCGAGCAGGACCCCACGCGAGGTGATGCCCTTGCCGTCAACCTTGTCGATGCCGCAGTGCAGCGCACCGAAGCTGGTCACCGAGTCGGCTGGAAAGCCGTTGTAGAGCTTTTCCTCGTAGTAGACGTGGGAGAGCGCGTCCCACTGAGTGGCGCACTGCAGCGGCATGATGACCATATCGTCGTTGAAGCGAAACAGATCGTCCTGGAAGTACCCCGCCATTTGTTGCGCAACGGGATTGGCGGACCAGTCCACACCGAAGCGGGGCAGCGAACGCGCGTCGCCGCCGTCCACCGTCATCATGTGGATCGGGTTGTGCCGATACTTGAACGCGCCCTGCGGGCCGGCGGATCCGAAGTCGACTCCGAGCGGAAAAACTTTCCCGTGCTTGACTAGACCGGCTGCTTCAGCGACCTTGTCCGCGGTGATGAAGTTCAGCGTGCCCAGCTCGTCGGCGTCGCCCCACCGACCCCAGTTGCGAACCTCGTCGGCGACCCGGCGAAAGTCGGTCAGGCCGGCCACAGGTTCCGCCCCTCCTCGAGTTCGCGTGCTGTCGCGGCGCCGAGATTGCCGCCATCGACCCAGAGCACTTGGCCCGAGATGTAGCTGGCGGCTTGGCTGTTCAAGAACACCAGAACGGCAGCCTGCTCCTCGGGATCGGCGACACGGCCCAACGGCTTGGGGATGTCGTCGAGGAAAGCCTGCCCGTAGGCCGTGCGCAACTGATCGAGGATCGGGGTCTCGGTCACACCCGGCCCGGTGCAATTGATCCGAATCCCATTGGCACCGAGCGCCGCGGTGTTCTTCATGGTGTACAGAATGATCGCTTCTTTGGACAACCGGTAGCCCCCGTCCGCCAGCGCGTCGGGATGACGGCGGCACCAGTCGATTCCGTCGGCCATGGTGCGGGTGTCCAACAGCCCGGCGACGAGGAGTTGATGCTCTCGATAATCGCGCGCCGCGAGCGAGGAGACGCTGGCGATGGACGACCCGGCCGGCATCTTGGTCAGCACCGCTTCGGTGACGTGCCGGAGGCCGAGGAAGTTGATCGTGACGACGAGCAGCGGATCGCCGATCCCGGAGGACACCCCGGCGACGTTGAACAGCGCGTCGACGTGGCCGCCGATCGCGGCGAGCGCACCGTCGATGGACGCCGGGTCGGTCAGGTCCAGGGCGTGAAATTCCGCGATGTCAGCGCTCGGCGGCTGTTTGTCCAACCCGACGACGTCGGCACCGAGCTCGGTGAGCTGCCGGACGAGGTGCGCGCCGATGCCCGACGCGCACCCGGTCACCACCACGCGGCGACCGTCGTACCGCCACAGCTCATCGATCTGTCGCAAGTGTCAAACAACTTCCGGCATCAGGACTTCGCATCTTTCAAACGCTGCGCGGCTTGAACCCGACCTTCGTTGATCTCGGCCATGGCCTCGGGAATCTCGCTCGCGGTGAACTTGCCACCACGGCCGGTGGGCAACCCACCGAACGAGTAGTTCTCGTCGAACTTCGGCGCGGCCGACGCAGGCCTGCGGGATTCGACCTTCTCGATCACCGGCGCCAGTCGTTTCGCCTTCTCGGCCACCGCCTTCTGGTTGCGCTCGATGAATTCCGGCAGCACCTCTTTGCCCATCAGCTCGATGGACTCCATCGTGCCCTCGTGGCTGCGCGGGTTCAGCAGCAAGATGATCTCGTCGACGCCGCTCTCCTCGTAGCCGCGGAGAAACTCCCGGACGGTGGCCGGCGAGCCTATCGCGCCACGCCCCGGGCCGTAGGCCAGCGTCGGATCCTTCGCGCATTCCTCGAGATAACGTTCCCAGACCCCGGTGCGGCCCGGGGTGTGAACGCCGGTCATGTAGTAGTGCATGATCCCGAACGAGAAGAATCCACCGCCCATGCCGAGGCGCTGAACCGCCTGCTCGTCAGTCTTGGCGACCATCATCGACAGGTCCCCGCCGATGGCGAGGATGTTCGGGTTGATCGCCGGGGTGACGGGCACCCCGCTTTCTTCGAACTCTTTGTAGTAACCGTTCACCCGCTCGGTCAGGGGACCCGGACCGGTGTAGGCGAAACTCAGTGCCCCGATGCACTTCTGGGCGGCCATCTGTACCGACGCCGGCCGGGTGCAGGCGACCCACACCGGCGGGTGCGGCTTCTGAAGCGGTTTGGGGACGACGTTGCGGGCCGGCATCTCGATGTGCTCACCCTTGAACCCGGTGAACGGCTCTTCGATCATGCAGCGGATCGATACCTCCAGCGCCTCTTCCCATTGCGCGCGCTTGTCGGCGGGATCGATGTTGAAGCCGCCGAGCTCGCCAATCGAGGAGGACTCGCCGGTGCCGAATTCCACTCGGCCATCAGAAATCAGGTCCAGGGTCGCGATCCGCTCGGCGACCCGGGCGGGGTGGTTGACCGCCGGCGGCAGGTGCATGATGCCGAATCCCAGCCGGATGTTCTTGGTCCGCTGACTCGCCCCGGCGAGAAATATCTCCGGCGCGGTGGAGTGACAGTATTCCTCCAGGAAGTGGTGCTCGGTCAACCAGACGGTGGAGAAGCCGGCCTTATCGGCGGCCTCGACCTCGTCGAGGCAGTCCTTGAGCAGGACGTGCTCGTCGTCGTCCGACCACGGACGGGGCAGGGCGAATTCGTAGAACAGTGAGATCTTCAATGTGTGCCTCCCGGAACAATTGAGTGAGTTGAGGTTTCGCTGACAAGGTGTTTGGCCGCGACGTAGCCGAAGGTCATGGCCGGTCCGATGGTTGCCCCGGCACCGGCGTAGCTGCGCCCCATCACCGGCGCCGAGGTGTTGCCTACGGCGTAGAGGCCGTGTACGACGGTGTCGTCGGCGCGCAGCACGCGCGCGTGTTCGTCGGTGCGCAACCCACCCGAGGTACCCAGATCGCCGAGGACCATCCGGAATGCGTAGTAAGGCGGCTTGCCCAGTGGATGCAGGTTGGGGTTGGGCAGAGTTGGGTCTCCGTAGTAATTGTCGTAAACGCTGTCACCTCGGTTGAAATCATCATCGTGGCCGCTGGCGGCAAGCTCGTTGAAACGTGCTGCGGTGCTTCGAAGTTGTGCGGCCGGTACGCCGATCTTCGTCGCGAGCTCATCCCAGCTGTCTGCCGCTTTGACAACTCCGGACTCCAGCCAGGCTGTGGGCACCTTGCGCCCAGTGGGCACCGGGGCGCCCGGGATCTTCGGGATCGGCAGATGTCCGGCGACCACGTAGCGGTTGAACGACCGGTGGTCGGTGATGAGCCAGCACGGGATGTGGGTGACGCCGGACTTCTGGCCTTCGATCATCGCGTGACCGAAGTCCATGTAGGGCGCCGCTTCGTTGATGAACCGCTTCCCGGCGCCGTTGACGATGAACTGTGCCGGCATCATGCGTTCGTTGAGCATGAATTGCATTCGGCCGTCAGGCCATTGGATGGCCGGGAACCACCACGCCTCGTCGAGCAGATCGGTGTCTGCGCCCACCTGCTGGGCGGCGCGGATGCCGTCGCCGGTGGCCGCCGGGTTGCCGAAGCTCCAGTCCTGCTCGACCTCGGGCAGCTGTTCTTTGCGCCAAGCCAGGTCGTGGTCGAATCCGCCGGTGGCCAGCACGACACCTCGCCTGGTTTGGATGCGCTGCGGTTGGCCATCTTTCACGACCACGGCACCAGTGACGGCACCGTCGGGGCCGGTCAGCAGTTGCGTCATCGGCGCATTCAGCCACAGCGGCACACCGCGGTCCTTCATCGCCAGACGCAGACGCGCGGCCAGCGACTGCCCGATTGCCGCGATGCGTTCGCCGAATACCCGCGCGCGCATCATCCGCCAGACCAGCTTGACCAGGACGGCTTTGCCGGCCCACGACTGCCTGACCTGGTAGAAGGAGCGAAGCTCCTTGGGGCCCAGCCAGATTCCACGTGGAGCCAGCGCCAGCGGGGTCAACAGCAGCTGCTCGTCTTCGCCGAGTTTGCGCAGATCGATCGGCGGCACATTGATTGTGCTGCCCTGCTCTGAGCCGCCGGGCAGTTCGGGGTAGTAGTCGGCATAACCCGGCTTCCAGACGAACTCGAACCACGGGCTGAGGTTTTCCAGGAACTCCATCATCTGCGGGGCCGCATCGACGTACCGCTTGATGCGTGCGTCACTGACCAGGCCGTCGGTGATCTGCCGGATGTATTCGACGACACCATCCGGTTGCAGCTCGTAGCCGGCCCGCCGCTGTGATGGCGCGCCGGGAACCCAGATGCCACCGCCTGACAACGCTGTGGAACCGCCGAACTGGGGCGACTTTTCGACGACGAGGGTGTCCAGCCCGGAGGCATCGGCGACCAGCGCGGCCGTCATTCCGCCTCCGCCGGAGCCGATGACGAGGACGTCGACGACGTTGTCGAAGGCCGTCATGCCGGCACCGCCGTCCGCACCGCGAAGCCGGCGATCAGTTCGGGTACCGGCCGGTAGTAGCGGACGCCCGTCTCATACGGCCCGGCCGCTGCGAGCGCTGCGAAAGCGGCTACCCAAGTGCGGATCTCGTGTGCGGAGTTACCGCCCTCTTTGGCGATGAAGGCATTCGACCACTTGTCCAGCTCGTCGAGTTGCCCGCTGTCGAGGATGTCGAGGAACTGCCGATCGAAGTCCGGGTTGAGCGGCTGGAGTGAACTCTGTCCGCCGGCGAAGCTCTTGGCGGCGTCCATCACCGCCGTCTGGCGCGCCAGCCGTTGCTCGGGCGTCATCGGCCGGCCGTGCACGATCCGCTCCACCACCGGCGGTGTCGCGGTCGCCAAGGTCGGGACCGGCGGATCATGTGACAGCCCACCGGATCCCACCACCAATACGCGCTTGCCCAAGGTCGCCAGATAGCTGCCGACCGCCGTGCCGAGCGTCCGGCACCGGTGCAGTGGCCCCAGCGGTGTGGCAACCGAATTGATGAAGATCGGGATCACCGGGTGAGCCGTCGCCCGACCGAACAGCATCTCCAACGGTTGAACAGTGCCGTGGTCGACGTCCATGCTCGCCGAGATCGCGACGTCGACGCCGGCGGACAGGACCGCTTTCGCGCAGGAGACAGCGGTCGCTTCGGGGACGTCAAGCGGGCCTTTGTGGGTGCCGTAGTCGCCGATGCCCTGCGCGTCGGTGCCGATACAGAACGGTGGCATCAGCTTGTAAAAGAAGCCGTTGTAGTGGTCGGGAGCAAAGATGACGACGACCTGCGGGTCGAAGTCCGCGACGAAATCCCTTGCCTGGCGCAGCGCCCCGTCGATGTCATCAAGGAGGTCCTGCGACGGTCCGGGCAGATTCAGTAGCGGGCTGTGGGACATGCAGCACAGGGCGAGCGGCACGGTTTCCTCCCGGTGTCAAGGTGAGGACGTCGAAGAGCGACGCGCTCAGCTCCGGAGCGAGCTGGGCGATGGACGCACCCGCGACGCAGCGATCGGGGCGCAGGAAAAGCACGGATTCCGTGTGAGTGTCGAACCAAGCCTTGATCTGTCCGGTGCGGTCTCCGACGATCGTCACGTCCGGGTCGTCGTGACCGGTCCACTGCAGCTGCGATTGCGGCCGCGCTGCGATGAATGTCGCGCCCAACTGCTGCCACTGCGCAAATGCTTTGTCGCCCAGGATCGCCCGCGGATTGTTGTTCCAGCACAGGACCGCGAACCATTCGCCCAAAACATCGTCGAGCAGAACGTTTTGGCGTTCCCGGGTGTCGACGGTGGGCTGGATGAACAGCGTGCCCACCGGGGACGCCGGGTCGCGGGGCTGCGAGTGCACGACCGCGCCCTGCTCGTAGCGCGGCATCGGTTTGAAACGCATCTCGAGGACATACCGCTTGAGCGTCGGCACAATTGAGGCCGATCGGATCAGCGCATCGCGCATGCCGGCGACTCGGCGGTTGGTCGGCGAGATCACCCGGCCGACCAAAGTGGACAGGTCGATCATCGCTCGGGCATGCTTACGCCGTTCGACGTCGTAGGTGTCCAGCAGCCGGTCGCCTGCGGCGCCGTTCACCACCGCCGCCAGCTTCCAGCCGAGGTTCGCCGCATCGCGGATTCCACTGTTGTAGCCCTGCCCCTGCCACACCGGCATCAGGTGCGCGGCGTCTCCGGCCAGCAGGATCCGCCCACGACGGAACGCATCGGCGATACGGGAGTGGTGGGTGTAGAGGCGATGCCGGATGACGTCCACACGATCGGGATGCGGCACGAACATGGCGAGCATGCGGGACAGGAACGCGGGATCCTCGGCCTGCTCGTCGGTTTCGTCGGGGTGAATCATGAACTCGAACCGGCGGATCCCGTGCGCGATCGAGATCGAGGCGTACGGGCGTCGCGGATCGGCGCCGACCTCGCTGTTGGGGTGTCCGAGTGGATCGTTGGCGATATCGACGACGAGCCATCGAGTCGGAGACGTGGTGCCGTCGAAGGACACACCCATCAGCCGGCGGGTCGCGCTGCGTCCACCGTCACAACCGACTAGATAGCGGGCACGCACCGTGGATGTGCCATCGTCGCTGCCGGTCTCGACGGTCACCGCATCGGCGGATTCGCTATATGCCACCATCGGATGGGCCCAGCGAACCTCAACCTGGTCGAAACGATCCAGGCCGCGCAGCAATTCGGCATCGACGAGTGGCTGCACGAAGCCATTGCGCTTCGGCCAACCGAAACGCGCATCAGGCGGCGCCATTTCGGCGAGCACTCGCCGCTTGGCGTCGACGAAACGCAAGATCTGGTTGGGCACCGTATGCGGCAAGATCCGGTCGACCAGACCGATGGCCTGAAAGGTCCGCAATGACTCGTCGTCCAGCCCGACGCCGCGGGGGTAGTCGATGAGCGAATCCCGCTCTTCGAGCACAAGCGCGCGAACGCCCTGCAGCCCAAGGATGTTCGCCAATGTCAGTCCCACTGGGCCAGCCCCGACGACCACGACGTCGACGTCGTAGGGGTCGGCTTCGGCGCCATTGTGCCTAGCGGTCACCGTCAGCGTCCCAACAAGAAGTCGATGTGCAAGCGGTCGAAGGTCTTGGCGTCCTCGTACTGCGGCCAGTGTCCACAACCGGGCATCACCTCGAACCGCGCACCGGGGATCATCGAGGCGATACGGCGGCCCTCGGTGACGTCGGCGGTCGGGTCGTCGCTGGTCCACAACACCAGTGTCGGGGCGGTGATCGAACGATAGTCGCTCGGGCCCAACAGGTTACGTGCCCGGATCTCCGGATCCTGCAGGGCCATGATGTCGCGCATCGCCGAGACGAATCCCGGTTGACGATAGACCCGCTGGCGACTCGCGACGAGGTCGTCGTAATCCTTCGACTTGTCGGCCATCAGCCATTTGATCCGCGTCTGCACGGTCTCCCAGGTCGGGTCTTCGGCGGCAGCCATCGACAGCGTGATGATCCGCTTCATCACCTCGGGGTCGGCCTGCGATCCGCCGGCGGTGTTGAGCACCAACCGGTCGACCTTGTCCGGGTGGTCGACGGCAGCCCGGGCCACCACCCAGCCGCCGAGTGATTCGCCGGACAAGTGCGCACGCTCGACACCGATGGCTTCGAGGAACGCGAGCAGGTGCTCGAGGTAGTGGCTGATCTCGAGCGGGTGACCCGGCTTGTCGGTGTAGCCGTGGCCCAGCATGTCGATCGACCACGTCGAGAAATGCTCGGCGTGCGCTTCGAGGTTGCGGACATACGCCTCAGCGTGACCGCCGGAACCGTGCAGGAGTATCAGCGCCGGCGCGGCCGGATCACCGGCATGCAGATAGCGCGTCCGCACACCGCCGGCATCCAGGTAGCCCTGTGTGAATGAGACACCTTGCAAGTCGCTCCACACACTTTCGTGCTCGGCCACCGGTTCCTCTCTTGCCGTTCCGCTGGAAATCTTGTTCTCGATTCCCGCCAACCATGTGTGCTAAAATCGCACACTAATGTGCACTATGTATAGAGCATCACTCTCCTGCCGGTGGTCTGTCAAGGGAAGCGCAGCGCTTACATGCCGAATGGTCAGGTAACAACCGCACCCGGATCGCAGACGCTGGCCCGGGGACTCACTGCACTGCAATTTGTGGCCGACGCGCCCGCAGGGCTGACCGTGCAGCAGGTGGCCGACGGAATCGGCGTGCACCGGACGATCGCCTATCGCCTGCTGTCCACGCTGGCCCAGTTCCGATTCGTCGCCAAAGGCGAGGACGGCCGCTATCGGCCGGCTGCGGGACTGGCCGTGCTCGGTGCGGCGTTCGACCGCAATCTCCGCCAGCTGAGCGTGCCGATCCTGCGCGGTCTGGCCGACGAATTGGGTACCACGGTGTCGCTGTTGGTGGCCGAGGGCGACCAGCAGGTGGCGATCGCGGTGATCGTCCCGACTCAGGTCGCCTACCAGTTGGCGTTCCACGAGGGCAGTCGCTATCCGCTTGACCGGGGGGCCGCGGGTATCGCCCTGCTGGCCAGCCTGCCGCCCCGCCCGGACGAGCGCGACCTGGTGGTTGCCGCGCGTGAGCAGGGGTGGGTGATCACGCACGGTGAGATCGAGCCGAACACCTACGGTTTGGCGGTCCCGGTGCATCGCGACCCGCCGTCTCCGCCGGCATGCATCAACTTGATCTCGCATCGCGAAGACGTCGTGGTGCGGGGCAAAGATGCAGTCATCAAGGCGGCCAAGGAATTATCGGCGATCCTCAGCTGACGCGAGTAGGAAGGAAGCACTTATGCCGTCCTGGGACCACGACGTCGACGTCGTTGTACTCGGTAGTGGCGGAGCGGCTCTCACGGCGGCGCTGACCGCCGCATCCAGCGGCGCCTCGGTGGCGGTCTACGAGAAGTCCGCGACGGTCGGCGGAACGACCGCGGTCTCGGGCGGCGTGGTCTGGATTCCGGCGCACGACCGCTCCCCCGACGGTGAGCTGTCGGTCGCTGACGCGCTGAGTTACCTACGCGCGCAGTCGCTGGGGTCGATGGACGACGCGCTGGTCGACACCTTCGTTCGGACCGGCCCGGGGATGCTCGACTTCGTCGAGGCACACAGCAGCCTGCATTTTGAAATCGCCACCGGCTTCCCGGATTACAAGCCGGAACTGCCCGGCGGTCAGCCGGGCGGCGGGCGTTCGCTGACTGCGGCGCCGTTCGACCTGAACCAGCTCGGCGAGTGGCGCGACCGGATCACGTCGTTCCCGCAGGACTGGTCCAACGTCGGATTCGACGCCGAGACCCGGGCCCGCCTGCATGCCGGGGCCGGCGAGAACGCCGACCTGTGCGTGGCCGGCACCGCGCTGATCGCCGGTCTGCTCAAAGGGTTGCTCGACGCCGGGGCGACGCCGCACACCAGCGCCCGCGCCGAGGAGCTGATCGCCGAAGACGGCGCGATCGTCGGGGTCCGGATCAGCTCAACCGGTCAACAGCTGGCCGTGCGCGCCCGGCACGGGGTCATTCTGGGCACCGGCGGCTTCGAATGGGATCCGGTGTTGGCCAACGCTTTTCTGCGTGGCCCGATGCACGGCGCCGTCTCGCCGCCGAACAACACCGGCGACGGGCTACGCATGGCGATGGCGCACGGCGCCGACCTGGCCAACATGGGCGAGGCGTGGTGGGTGCCGATCGTGCAGATTCCCGGCGACACCATCGACGGGCAACCGCGCAGTCGCAGCGTCAGGCTGGAGCGAACCCGGCCGCGGAGCATCATCGTCAACCGGGCGGGAAAGCGGTTCGTCAACGAGGCGTGCGATTACAACTCGATGGCCGGCGCATTCCACTACCTCGACCCTCGAGGCGGCTACATCAACGACCCGGCCTGGATGGTGTTCGACTCGCAACACCTCAAGCGCTACGGCTTTCTGGGTATCGCCCCCGACGGTCTAGTCCCGGACTGGTTCTGCGAGTCGGCGGATCTGCGCGAGCTGGCCGACAAGACCGGCATCGTCATCGACGGGCTCACACGCACGATCGAGAGCTGGAACCGCAACGTCGAAGGCGGCTCAGATCCCGACTTCGCCCGTGGCTCAAGTGCTTACGACGGCTACTGGGGTGACGAACACGCCACGACGCCGGTCGGCAAGACTCTCGGGCCCGTCGATACCGCCCCGTTCTACGCAGTTCCGGTGTCGATCGGCGCGATGGGAACCAAAGGCGGACCACGCACCGACCGCGACGGACGCGTCCTGCACGTCAGTGGCGCGTCGATACCGGGCCTGTTCGCCGCCGGCAACGCGATGGGCGGCGTGACCGGACGAGCATATGGCGGTGCCGGCGGAACCCTTGGCCCAGCAATGGTTTTCGGGTACCGTGCCGGGTTCGCCGCGGCGACCGGGAAGTCGATCGACTAGCGCTCAGCGAGCGCTTTGGCCAGATCGATTGTGCCGGTGCGGATTGCGGCGACCACGCCGCCGTCGACCAGCAGATCGGTGCCGGTGACGAACGCCGCCGACGGCCCGAGCAAGAACTCGGTAGCGGCAGCGATGTCCTCGGGGGTGCCGAGACGCCGGAGGCCGGAGTTGTCGACCATCGCTTTCATCAGCGCGCCGGATTCGCTGCCCAGCTCCAGCCGTCCCATCGCCGTGGAAATGACACCCGGGCTGATGGAGTTGATCCGGGCGCCGCGCTCACCCCAGGCTCCGGCAGCGGCGGCCACCCGAATCTGGTTGGCCCGCTTCGCGAATGGGTAGGCCATCTGGCTGCTGGTGATGGTCGAGCAAGCTTGCAGGCCGAGGAGCTCCTCGGCGGGCGCGCTGGCCAATTGCTTCTCCAGTGCGGGATCAAGCGCGGGCTGCATGTGGCCGGCCATGCTGGCGATCACCACACCAGCACCGCCGGGCTCGATCACGCGCCCGAATTCGTCGATGGAGAGCGCGACACCTAGTAGGTCGACGGCCAGAACGGCCTCGGTGGACGCCTGTTGCGGCGACAGTCCGGCGGTGTGAACCACCGCCGTGACTCGGCCGGCCGCCCGGGCCGTCTCGGCGACCGCGGCCACCGAGCTTCGGGAGGTGACGTCGACGTTCTGGGTCAGCACGTGATGGCCGTCGTCGGTGAGCGCACTCGCCGCGGCGGTCAAGCCGGCGGCGTTGATGTCGGCGAGCACGATCGTCCGTCCGGCTCCGACGCGGCGGGCGATCGACACGCCCATTCCGCCGACACCGACGACGACCAGAACCTCGTTGTTCATGAGTCTCCCTAGGGCCGGCACTGCGACGACGGTAGTCGACCCGAGGTGCCCACGGCGATATGAGAACTTTATTCTCTCAGGCGGAGAGTGCGAGTTGCGGTAGTTCGGCCATTGTCGTCGGCGGTGCCGGCGGCCTGGGTGAGGCCATCCGACCGGACGGTGCATTGCGTTTCCCGCCGAAGTAACGCCGGGAGTCACACCCGCCACAGCGTTAACTAGCCCCGGCGATGCCCGAATTGCCCGCCTCAGAGCGACAATTCGGGCGCACCGTGTGCGGGCCGCGATTACTGTCGCTCAGAGGCGGGCAGATCGACTCCCGTGTTGAGCCGCGACCTGCGCAACAGGTCAGTTCTTGCCCGCATTCAGCTTGGCGACGATCGTCCGGAAGTCCTCGGTCTGGAAAGACTGATTCTCCGCAGACAGCGCGTAGTCGATGGTGGCCAAAACGGCGCGTTCGAGATGCACGTTCAGGACGCGTTTGGTGCTTTCAACGGCTTGCTGCGGAAGTTCCAGGATTTTCTTGGCGGCCTTCATCGCCGCCTCGACCGGATCGGCCACCGCATGGTTGGCCAGACCGAGTTCGACCGCCCGCGCGGCCGAGATGCGCGCACCGGTCAGCGCGTACTCCTTGGCCAACAGCAAGCTGATGTGCAGCGGCCAGGTCAGCGGTCCGCCGTCGGCAGCGACCAGGCCCACCTGCACGTGCGGGTCGGCCAGGTAGGCGTCTTCGGCGATGTACACGATGTCGCTGAGTGCGACCAGGCTGCAGCCCAGCCCGACCGCAGGCCCGTTGACCGCTGCCACCACCGGGACGCGGCAGCGTGCCATGCCCAGCACGATCTCGCGCCCGTCGGCGATGGTCTTGGCCCGCAGGGCGGCATCACCGGCTAACTCCTCGAGATAGGCGAAGTCGCCACCGGCCGAGAATGCCCGTCCCGCACCGGTTATCACCGCAACACGGGCGCTCTGGTCGTCGCTCATCCGCTGCCACAACTTCGCGAGCCCATGGTGCAGATCGTCGTTGACCGAGTTGAGCGAATCGGGGCGATTCAGTGTGATGATGCGCAGCGGCCCATCGGCTTGCACGTCGATTTCGTCCGGCATGTCGTACACGTCAGGCTCCTTCCATGGTCGTGACCCGCTTCACCCGGGCTCCGCCCGCGTTCGCGATCACTCCTCGCTTGATGGTCGTGACCCGCTTCACCCGGGCTCCGCCCGCGTTCGCGATCACTCCTACAATCCCAAGATTCGTGAGGCGATGATGTTCTTCTGGACCTGCGATGTCCCGCCCATCACGCTTTGCGCGCGACTGTACAGATAGGCGCTCAACGAGTTCGGGTCGTCGATGCCGCCGACCGCCAGCGCGGCGTGGCCGACTGACTGCTCGACCCAGGTCATCAGCAGCTTGTCCAACGATCCGTCCGACGTGTGCGTCACCCCGTCGAGTTGTTCGGACAGCCGCCGGCGCACGTGATGGGTCAGCATCTCGGTTTGCACTGCCGCCCAGGCGAGTTCCTCGTTCGCCGAGCCGTCAGTGCGCGCGGCCAGCTGGCGGACGAGCTTGCCGTAGCGGGCCGCGTAGCCCAGCGTGGAGGGTTCGCGTTCGTGACCGACGACTGTCATGGCAAGCGGCCACCCCTCCCCCGGAGCGCCCACCATATTCTCGACCGGCACCAGCGCGCCGTCGAAAAGCACCTGACCGAATTCGGTGGTGACGCCGTTGATCATCTGCAGCGGACGTTGTTGCACCCCAGGCTGTTTCATCGGGATGATGAACGCAGAGATCCCGCGGTGCCGCTTGGCGTCCGGGTCGGTGCGAGCCAGCAGCAGACACCAGTCCGCGACATCGGAGTAGCTGGTCCAGATCTTGTGCCCGTTGATGACGTAGTTGTCGCCCTCGCGGACGGCGGTGGTGGTCAGCGACGCGAGATCCGAACCGGCGCCGGGCTCGCTGAAGCCCTGGCACCACCGCTCGGTGCCGTTGATCATTCCGGGCAGGAACCGGCTGCACAGCTCCTTGCTGGCGTGCCGGCTCAGCCCGGCGACCAGATAGCCGAGGCTGGGCCGGGGCGGGGCGGCCGCACGCGCCAATTCTTCGTCGAGGATGACGTCGTACACCGGCGGCAATTCTTGTCCGCCATATTCCCGGAGCCAGGACAGCCCGAAGAAGCCGCCCTCGTAGAGCGCACGATGCCATTCGCCCTGCCGCGCCCAGTATTCGTCACCGGAGCTTGGGAAGTCTTTGGCGTGCAACGACAGCCACGATCTCAGCCGATCCCGGAAAGCGGCTTCAGCGGACGAATCACGGAAGTCCAACGTCGATCTCCTCCAGCTTGACGGGCCACAGTTGGGTCGAGGTCAGCGCGCGACGCAGGTAGACATGCGCCAGGCACTCCCAGGTGTTGCCGATGCCGCCGTGCACCTGAATCGCGGTCTCGCAGACGGTTCGCGCAGCGCGCGCGCAGTAGACCTTGGCGAACCGGCCGGCGCGGATCGACTCGGCCGGCGACAGCGCGTCGACCGCCCACGCGGCGTGTCGCAAGATGCTGATCGACCCCTCGATCAGCGCGAGGCTTTCGGCGAGCAGATGCGCGATCGCTTGGTACGAGCCGATCGACTTGCCGTACTGCTCGCGGATTTTCGCGTAGTCGCACGCCAACGTGTGCGCGCCGCGGGCCGTGCCGACCAAGTCGGCCGATGTCGTGGCCAGCGCCAGCGCCAGCCAGCGCTCGGCGGCGTCGGGCTCGACTTCGCCTGCGGCCGTTGCGTTTCCGGCCACGTCTGCGGTTGCCCTGGTCAGGTCGACCGCGTCGCGGGCGGCGCCGACATCGGTAGTTCTCACCGTCACGCCGTCCAACGTCAACGCGCGCCGGTAACCTCGCGCGTCGATGGCCTGACCGTCCACCGCGATGGTCGAACCGGCGGCGTCGTCGCCGACGTGACGGGCCAGATCGTCCGCCAGGACGGGACCCAGGAACGGAGCGTCCACCAACCCGCGGCCGAACTCCTCGGCGACGATCGCGACCTCGACCCCCGAGGCTCCATCGGATCGCAGCGATCGCCAACCCGTCATCGCGATCTGCTTGTCCAGTCTGGTGATTCGTGAGTCGTCGGCAAGCTCCGCCACCGACCCCGGTCCGAGGTCATCGGCCAGTTTCGCTGCGGCGTCACGCAGTTGCTGCTGTTCAGCTGTCAGACGGACATCCATAGCGCTCCTTGAGAACTCGGCGCAGCACCTTTCCGGAAGGCAGCCGGGGGATTTCGGTCACGAACTCGACATGACTCAGACGTTTGTACGACGCGAGGCGCTCGCCCACCAGCGCGGTGAGTTCGGCGGCTTCGATCGGCCGGCGTGTTGCGACGGCGGCGACGACCGACTCGCCGTCGGCGTCATTCGGGATTCCGAACACCGCACAGTCTTCGACGGCGGGATGGCTGTGCAGCACCGCCTCGACTTCGGCGGGCGCAACCTGGAAACCGCGGACCTTGATCATTTCCTTGGACCGGTCGGTGATCCGCAACCAGCCTCCGGCGTCCAAGTAGCCGACGTCACCGGTTCGATACCAGCCGTCGCACATGACATCCCGCGTCGCCTCGCACGGCAGGTAGCCGGCCATCAGCGAATCCGAGCGAGCCTGGATCTCGCCGACCTCACCGGGGCCGACCGGCTCACCGGTCCGCAACGACGCCACCCGGACGTCCACGCCCGGCACCGGCCGACCAACCGAGTCGAGGCGGGCGCCGTCGATCGGATTGCAGGCGATCACCGGCAACTCGGTGGTGCCGTAGGCGGGTAGCCACTTGACTCCGGTGCGCCGGGTCACGGTTTCAGCGACGGCCGCGCTGACCGGCGTCGCACCCCACATGATGAACCGCAGCGACGACAGGTCGTAGGACTCCAGATCGGAATGTGATGCGATGGCCAAAGCGATTGGTGCGACGGCCATCTCGACGGTGATTCGGTCCTCTTGGATGTGGGTCAGCATGCGGTCGATGTCGAACCGGCGGTGCAGGCGCATCCACACACCGGTCTGCAGCGCCGTCACGATGTTGAGCAAACCGAGGATGTGCGACGGCGGGGTCGCGATCTGGATTCGGTCGCGGGTGGTCAAGTCCAGCGCACCGCGCCAGTGCCGGACGGCGGCTTGCAGCGACTTGTGGTTGTGCCGAACGGCTTTCGGCAGGCCTGTGGTACCGGAGCTGAACGCCAGCACCGCGTCGGCGTGCGCTGGTGGGGTCCGACCCGACACGGGCTCCCCGGGCGAGATGGGTTCGTCGAGATGCAGCATCGGCATCAAGTCCGACAACACGTCGTGGTCGCCGATCGCGTGCGACGGATCCGTCAACGACAGCGCGTGCTCGACCTCGTGGCGCTTCCACGCCGGGCTGATCAACACCACGACGGCGGCCAGCCGCCAGACCGCGTGTAGCGCGACGACGAACTCCGGCCGGTTGGATGCCATCAACGCGACCCGCTTGCCGGCCGTGACACCGCGCTCAGCCAGACTTGTCGCCAGCCCGTCCGCCAACGCTTCGAGCTGCGGCAGCGTATAGCTCCGCTCCTCGAACACCAGCGCGGTCGGGGACGTCGGGGGCATTGAGAACATCCTATCGTTTTGGGAGAATAGTATTCTCTCAGTTGAAGAACGCAAGTATGGAAGGTGTAGGAATGGCGGACCGTCATGTGTTCCATCAGGCCACGGTGAGCCGGATCATCAAGGAGACCGCCGACAGCCGCACCTACGTGCTCACCCCGGAAGAGCAGCCGTTTTCCTACCGCGCCGGGCAGTTCTGCACCTTCCGGGTGAGTGTCGGCGGCGAAGAGTTGTATCGCTCGTATTCGATGTCGAGCGCACCGGAGACCGACACCGAAGTGATGACGACAGTCAAGCGGGTCGTCGGCGGCAAGGTCTCCAATTGGATCGTCGACAACGTGGTCGAAGGCGACCAGTTGACCATGACCCGGGCCGCGGGAACCTTCGTGCTGACCCCGAACTCGGCCCCACTGCTGGCCTTCGCCGGAGGCAGTGGCGTCACACCGATCCTGTCGCTGATCAAGACCGCCCTGGCGACGACCGACCGAGCCGTCCGAATCCTGAGCGCCGACCGCGACCGGGCCTCGGTGATCTTCGAGGCCACGATCGACGACCTGGCGGCGCAGTACCCCAGCCGGCTGACCGTCGAGCGTCATATCGACGCCGAGCACGGGCTGGTGGACTCGGCCGCGGTCGAAAGGTTCGTCGGCACAGACACCGACGCCGATTGCTACGTGTGCGGACCTGAGGGGTTTATGACTGTGGTGCGGGGTTCGCTGCCCGACACCGCACACGTCCTCGTCGAAGACTTCGACGCGTCACCGCCGGCCAAAGCGCCGGCCGCTGACGACGGTGCTGACACGAGCGGCACTGTGACCATCCGCTTGGAGCGCAAGAAGGTGTCGGTGCCGCGGGTTGCCGGTGAGACGCTGCTGGAGAGCGCACGGCGCGCCGGCCTGTCCCCGCCGTTCAGCTGCGAGGCCGGCAACTGCGGGACGTGCATGGCCAAGCTCGTCGACGGCGCCGCCACCATGCGCACCAATGACGTACTCGAGGACGACGAAATCGCCGACGGCTACATTCTGACCTGCCAGGCCGTGCCCGATACCCCGTCGATCACCGTGCTCTACGAGTAGCTCTGCGCCGCAACACTTTCTGCACGTCGGGAATGAAATCGGACCTTCCGGGGCTGAAACGCACTATCCGACCGGAAAGGATTCACCACCATGGCCGACCTGCCAGCCTTCGCCGAACTCGCCGCGAAAGACCAGGGGCTCGTCGTATTCACCACGCTGCGTCGCGACGGGAGCGCCCAGGCGTCGGTCGTCAACGCCGGAGTGCTTCCCCACCCGCTGACGAACGAGCCGGTCGTCGCGCTGGTCGCCATCGGTGGTGCCCGCAAACTGGACCACCTGCGCGCCGACCCGCGGACCACCGTCACGGCCCGCGCGGGCTGGCAGTGGGCGACCGTCGAGGGATCGGCGCAACTGATCGGGCCCGACGACCCCCACCCCGACGTCGACGACGAGCGACTCCGGTTGCTGTTGCGCGAGATCTTCACCGCGGCCGGCGGCACCCATGACGACTGGGACACCTACGACCAGGTGATGCGCGAGCAGCGCCGTACCGCTGTGCTGATCTCACCGACCCGCGTCTACACCAACCCGGCGCGGGGTTAGCCCAGTCCGGTCAGGGTCGGGGCGATCTTCTCGAGCTGGTCGATACCAGTACCGAAATCGCCGCCCAGCGGCGGCAGGATCGTGACATGGTCGGCACCCGCGAGCAGGTGTTCATGTGCGCTATCCCCGACAACCATCGGATCGGGGTCAAGGGACAACCCGACGACCAGTAACTTGTCGGGCCCCAGCGCCTCCCTGGCCTGCGCCGTGAACTCCGCAGGCAGCCCAGCCGGGAATGCCCCGTCGGCGATTTCGCCTGCCAGCGCAAGCATTTTCGGCCCGTTCGCCGCGATGATGCTGGGGTACGCGGCATCAGGGACGGGCGGCCACGTCGGTTCGTGCATCCGCTGGATGTAGTCGCGCATCGTGACCAGCGGGCGGCCGAATTCGCGCCCGACACTGGCCGCCTGCTCTGGATAGCCGACGCCCAGACCCATCACGAACCGGCCCGGGTAAGCCTGGGCGAGTTGGGCGGCGGCGGCGTGCATGGTTTGGGCCGGCCGGGCCCAGATGTTGGCGATGCAGGTCCCGAACACCATCCGCTCTGTCTCGCTAAGCAGCACCCCGAGTTGCACGAAGGCATCCTTGCCGATCACCTCGTTGACCCAGACCGTCCGATAACCCGCATGGCCGATCCGCCGCACGGCATCGCGTTGCAGATCCGCATTCAAAGGGACGGTCAGCGAGCCCGGCAAGCACACCCCGACCGGCCCCAATGCCTCGCGAGTGGCCTCGACGACGGTCGCCATCAGCGCTGTTCCTCGACGAAATAGTGCCCCTCGTCGAGGTCGTCCAGCAGGCCCGGCCGTTCAGGATGCCAGTCCAGTTCTTTGCGGGTCAGCGCGCTCGACGTCGCATTGTCCACCGCCGCAATGCCGGCCAGGAACCCGAAATGGTTGGGCGCCTGTTCGGGCGAAATGCCGACAACCGGCAGATCGAGGTGGCGGCCGATCACTTCGGCGATGTCGCGGAACGGCACGCCTTCGTCTGCGACGCCGTGCAACCGCGTTCCCGCAGAGACGTTTTCGAGAGCAAGCCGGTACAGGTGTGCCGCGTCGAGCGTGTGGACAGCAGGCCAGCGGTTGCTGCCGTCGCCGATGTAGGCGGAGACGCCGGCTTTGCGGGCACAGCTGATCAGATGAGAGGTGAAGCCATGACGATCCAGGTCGCTGTGCACCAACGGCGACAGCCGGATGACCGATGACCGAACACCCTTGTCGGCCAACGCAATCGTGGCGTTCTCCGAGTCGATCCTGGGCCCGGCGGGCAGGGTATCCTCTTCGGCCGCCAGCCGACCCTCGACGAATGCCAGCATGAGCGTCCCTGAGGTGGTGACGAAAGGCCGGTCGGAGCCGACGAGTGTCTCACCGATCGCCTCGACGGCGCGTAGATCCTTCTCGGCCGAACCGACAAAGTCGGCGAAGTCGTGGTTGTAGGCCAGGTGGATGACGCCGTCAGCCGCGCCAGCCGCCGCCCGCAGACCGCCGAGGTCGTCGATGTCACCACGGTGCGCCTCAGCGCCCATGGCCGCCAATGCGGCGGCCGACGCATCCGAACGGGCCAAACCAATGACCTGATGACCGGCCTGGAGCAGTTCGGGCACCAACGCCGATCCGATGTGTCCTGTCGCGCCGGTGACGAAAACTCGCATGATGTACTCCCTGGATTAGCGACTAAGCGATAAGACCACCGTGCAGTCTGGCAACGGCAACGTCCAAGACTTGTTTCGAATAGGTCAATACCAATCAGGCATCGCCGCAGTTCATAGCCTCTATAGCACCATTTGATGATTCAGCGGCGATTACCATGCGGACATGAACGACACCCCGCCGTCCGTCGACGTCGATCTCCGGCTAGTGCGGTACTTCGTAACGGTGGCAGATCATCGGCACTTCGGCCGAGCCGCCACGGCGCTGCGGGTGGCACAGCCGTCGTTGAGCCGCCAAATTCGCCGACTGGAACAACAGCTGGGTGCCCGCCTGCTGGATCGCACTCCGCAGGGCACCCGGCTCACCGAAGCGGGCGAGGTCTTCTTGCCGGCGGCCAAAGCGCTGCTGCGTTCAGCGGCGCGCGCCGCGGCGCAGACTCGGGCCGCCGCGCAGCCCAGCCGGATCACGATCGGCTACACGATGGGAGTGATCGCCACCCCGGCGGTGCTCGAACTACGCCGCGAGCACCCGGACGCCGATGTGCAGGTGATGCATGTGGGCTGGGATCAAGCGCGAAATGCATTGCTGGATAATCGAGTTGACGCACTCGTGACTCGGCTGCCGTTCCCGACCGATCAGTTGCACGTGACCGTCCTGTACGACGAGCCGCGGGTGTTGGTGGTGCCGCTTCATCACCGGCTGGCCGGCAAGGAGTCAATCACGCTTGACGATATCGCCGACGAGCCGATGCCTCGTGTCCGCGATTCCGACCCGGCCTGGAGCGCGTATTGGCGAGTCGATCCGCGTCCTGACGGTCGGCGCGCACCCGATGGGCCGTTCATCGACGCGCTCGAGGACAAGTTCGAAGTCATCGCTGCCGGCCAGGCCGTGGCGATCACTGCCGGTTCTCACGGCGTTGCGTTGCGGCCCGACCTGACCACGATCCCGCTCGAGGGCGTCGAGCCGAGCCACGTGGTGGTGGCGTGCCGTGCCGACGACCGGAGCCGATTGGTGGCGGCGTTTTGCAAGCTCGCCCAAGCTCACATCACCGCGCCTACCTGATCAGCGAAGTTGCGCGCCGATCTCGGCGATGACCTCGCGGGTGCGTCGTTTGGATGCGATCAGCTCGTCACGGGTGTCGCCGATCGGCAGTAGCCGCACGGACAGGTCGGTCACTCCCGCGTCGGCGAACCGTCGCATGCGCGTCAGGATGGCCTCCTCGTCACCGGCCGCGCAGATGTCGCCGACATCGCGCGCGTTGCCGTGGTCAAGCAGCCGCTGATAGTTCGGCGACACCTCGGCCTCACCCAGGATCCGATTCGCACGTTCCCGTGCCGCATCGACTTCGCCCGGCGCACAGAGACATACGGGTATTCCGGCGACGATTCGCGGCGCGGGCCGACCGGCGTTGTCGGCGGCCTTGGTGATGCGCGGCACCACGTGCTCGGCGACGGATCGCTCGTCGGCCATCCACAGCACCGTGCCGTCAGCGTGCTCGCCTGCCAGGGCCAGCATGACCGGGCCAAGCGCCGCGACGAGCACCGGCAGCGGTGCCACCGGGGCAAGGTCATTCGGGTTGTGCACGCTGAAATGTTCGTTCTCCACGTCGATCGAGCCCGGGCCAGCGAACGCGGCGTGCAGAACTTCCAGATAGTCGCGGGTGTAGGCGGCGGGCCGTTCGTACGGCAGACCAAGCATGTCGCTGATGATCCAGTGGTGCGACGGCCCCACGCCCAGCGCCAACCGGCCGCCGGTGGCGGCGTGCGTCGACAACGCCTGACGTGCCAACGCAATTGGATGCTGCGCCTGCAGTGGCACGACGGCGGTCCCGAGTTCGATGCGGGTGGTGCGGGTGCCCATCAGAGCGACGGCAATCAGCGCGTCGAAGTCGTTGGGTACCTGGGGAATCCACGCGGTGTCCATGCCCGCGGCTTCGGCCCACTCGATGTCGGCAAGCATCTTGGTGACTTTGCGCGCCGAATCACCACGCTCGGCGCCGATCATTACTCCGAGACGCACGGCTCCTCCAAAGTATCGTTATCCGTCATCGATAACGTACTTGCCGAAAAAGAGAATGCCAATACCGCACGTCTGACCAGGCTGAATGCACTACTTCCGGCAAAGAATCTCGCCGTGCGGAATGGAAAGCCAGCCACCTCGCGCGGCTGCCCAGTCTCGCCACGCCGACGAGATCTCCTCGAGTTCGGTGGTGGTCGCCATGCCCGATTCGACCAGCTGTCGCGCCAGCGCCGATTCCACGATCCGGTCGGCCCACATCCCGCCCCACCATTCGCGGGTCTTCGGCGTCGCAAAGCACCACACGCTGCCGGCGGGCGTGACGTCGTCGAACCCGGCCTGCTGGGCCCATGACAGCAGCCGCCGTCCGGCGTCGGGTTCGCCGCCGTTGGCCCGCGCCGCCGACGCGTACAACGCCATCCACCGGTCCAGCTCGGGCAACTGCGGGAACCAGACGAACCCGGCGTAATCCGCGTCGCGAGCGGCGACGAGCCCACCGGGCTTACACACCCGTCGCATCTCGCGGAGCGCCTGCACCGGATCGGCGACGTGCTGCAGCACCTGATGCGCGTGCACCACGTCGAAGGTGTCGTCGGGCAGGTCCAGGGCGTGCACGTCACAGGTCGCGAAGTCGACGTTGGACTGGGCCCGCGCCCGCGCCTCGGCGCGCGCCAAATCC
>JBAWAV010000094.1:0-1968 GCA_049589475.1 Mycobacterium sp. | reverse complement strand
TGGCAAAGCGATCTAGCCTTGAGGGCTGTGCCGCCCAGCGACATCGACGCGCAGGTCCTCAGAATCGGCGCGGCCCTCAAGGACCGCGTCGACGAGCTCGCGCATCGGATCGCGTCCGCGATCAAGGCCGACGTCGCGTTCTACCGGGAGACCAAGGTCATCACCGTCGACGAGTTGATCCGAAGCAGCGCCGACAACACACGGTTCATCTTCAGCGCTTTGCCGGCGGGGCAGTCCTTCGACACCTCGCCCGCGATCGACACTGGGTCACTGCGCGCCGCTGTTGGGGTTCCGCTGCCGGCGGTCATGGCGGCCTTCCGCGTCGCAGCCCACCACATCTGGGACGTCATGATCGAGATCGCGCGGACCGACCCCCAGATCAGCAGCGAGGCACTACTGCGCGCCACCAAGCGGGTATGGCAGGCGCAGGATGCCTACACCGACGCCATGACCAGCGCCTACCGCCAACAAGCTCTACAACAGGCGCTCGATGCCGAAGCCGAACGCGCAGCGATGACAGAAGCACTGTTCGACGGCCACATCTTCGACGACAGAACCGTATGGGACATCGCTCAACTACTCGGAATCCCGCATCGCGGACCGTATGTGGTCGTCGCGGCGACGTCACCCGCGGTCGGCAAGCAAGCCCTGCCCGGCATGTCCGCCAAGCTGCGCAGCGTGAACATCTATTCGGCATGGCGACTACTACCAGACGTTGAGATTGGAATAGCCCATTTGCCAACGCAATCCAGCCGCGCAGCACTGCTCGGATTGCTCCGCCGGACGGCGACCACCGCAGTCGGCGTGAGCGCGCCATTCGACGACCTCAGCGACACCGCGCAGGCGCTGCGGTATGCGCGCATCGCACTCACCGCACGCGACCGCGACGGCGACAACCTGACTGTCTTCGACGATTCAGTGCTCGGCGTCGCCGCCGTCAGCACACCGGAGGTCACCCAGAAGCTGGCGACGATCGTTCTCGGCGCATTCGACGAGCTCGGCAACGACGACCGGGACGTGCTGTTCGACACCTTCCGAACCTGGATACACAATCGCGGATCGGTCCAGCAAACCGCCACCGAGATGTTCTGCCACCCCAACACCCTCCGGCACCGCTTGCACCGGATCCAGGAACTCAGCGGCCGCTCGATCACCGTGCCGCACGAATTGGCTGAACTATGCCTGGCCTTCGAGATACATCAGCGCCTTCGCTGAGCGGGCGTACCGAGCCCCGCGCGATTGCTGACCACTGGCCCGTGCAGCCTAGATTGACAAGCTCCCGCGACACACCGAAGTCTTGTCAAAGTGGCCCGGCGATTCCTGTCAATCTTCGCTGCATCTCGACAGTTTGGGACCACGGCGGCGCCTGTAGGTTCTCAAATCCCGTGTCCAATTCTCATATGAAATGTCCACTCGATGTCCAATAGGACATGGATGTGAGACAACTGAACGACCCATTTAGTCCGTCCGTTATCAAGACCATGACACGATGACCACCCTTGGTCGAGGTTCTGCCGCGGGCCTACGGCCTCAGATATCAGTACCTCGCGCGCCGAAGTTGGTGTATTCCAATGTTCTCACTTGATAGGTCGCAGCCAGCCGCTGAACCGGGCCTACGTGATGATTGCCGGGACGTCGCCGCTGTGGCGCATCCGCACCGCGCTGGATCGACCGACGTGGTTAGGGGATCATTTACTTACCGCTGTCGGCGGCCCAGTTGAGGCCCCCTAGGTGTGATGTCCAGGGACGTAGAAGAGTCCACCGAGCCCACTCCGCCCTCGGAGGCCAGCCACCGGTCACCCGACTGACCAACCTTCCTGGACATCACACCTAGGTGTCGCTCTCAACGACAGCGCCGGAGCGTATCGCGGACATCGCGACCTCGACCGTGTCGCGGGTTCGTCGGGGATCGGCCATCGCACGGTCGTAGACGTGCAGACCTTGCAGCACGACCACCAGGAAGCGGGC
>JBAWAV010000093.1:0-17884 GCA_049589475.1 Mycobacterium sp. | reverse complement strand
GTTGACGGCGTTGTGGCGCTCCTATGGTGTGGAGCCCGACGCGGTGATCGGTCATTCGATGGGCGAGGTGACTGCGGCGGTGGTGGCCGGGGCGTTGAGCCCGGCTGATGGCTTGAAAGTCATTGCGTCGCGGTCGAAGTTGATGTCGCGGCTGTCGGGTCAGGGCGCGATGGCGCTGCTGGAGCTCGGTGCTGAGGAAGCTGAAAAACTGGTCGGCGACTACCCGGACATCACCATCGCGGTGTATGCGGCGCCGCAGCAGACGGTGATCGCCGGGCCGCCCGACCAGGTCGACGCGGCCGTCGCGGTCGTCGACGCCCGCGGCCGACTCGCCCGGCGCGTCGAAGTGGACGTGGCCTCGCACCACCCCACGGTCGACCCGATTCTCGACGAGTTGCGCACGGCGCTGGCCGATCTGAAGCCGAGGGCGCCGAAGATTCCGTTGATCAGCACGGTCGGTCAGGACGGCCGGGCGCCGTTGTTTGACGCCGACTACTGGGTGGTGAACCTGCGCAACCCGGTGCGGTTCAGCCAGGCCGTCGCCACCGCCGCTGAGACACATGCCACCTTCGTCGAAGTCAGCCCACACCCACTGCTCGGTCACGCCATCACCGGCACGCTCGAAGCGGCCCGCCCGCGCGGCGGCGTCCAGGTGGCCGCGACGCTGACCCGGGACAACCCGGAAACGCTCACGTTCCACACCCAACTGGCGACGGTGCGGCCACCGTCGCTTGCCGCGGCCGACGACGGCGTCAAGAGAATCGCCGATCTGCCGCCGACACCGTGGCTGCATGTCCGGTACTGGGCGGCGCCGACGGCGACCAACCGGCAACCGGCCAGCGCGCACCCGCTGTTGGGTACGCACGTCGAGTTGCCCTCCGGTCGCGAGCATGTCTTCACCGCCGATGTCGGGACCGACCTCGTCCCCTACCTGCTCGACCACAAAGTGCACGGCCAGGCGGTCATGCCCGGCACCGGCTTCGGCGAGATCGCGTTGGCGGCGGCCAGTGAGGCCCTTGGCTTGCCGGCGCAGTCGGTGTCCGTCGGCGTCGAGGTCGAGCAGATGCTGCCGCTCGGCGAGTCTACCCAGCTCACCACTCAGCTGACCCGCGGCGAGAAGGACGGCGACGAGATCCGCGTCGAAATCCATTCGCGCTCAGCGACCGGCGCCTGGATTCGCCACGCCGTCGCGAAAGTTGAAGTGGGGCAGTCGGAAGCACCGACTGTGCCGCCCGCTTCGTCGGAGCCCGGCACGGTACTCTCGCCCGCGGACCTGTATTCCGCGCTGCGCGCCACCGGCCTGCACCATGGGCAGGCGTTCGCCGCACTGACCCGCATCGTGCGCAGGCCCAACGGCACCTCGGAGACTGAGATCGTCCTGCCTGACGAGGCAACTGGTCATCGCGGATACCGCATCCACCCGGTGCTGCTCGACGCGGCGCTGCAGGGCCTTGCTGCCGCGCTGTCGAGCGAATCGTTGGCCGATTCCGACGAGGCGACCTATCTGCCGGTGTCCTTCGAGAAGATCCGGGTGTTCGGCGAGGTCGGGCGTCGCGCCCGGTGCCGCGCCGAGTTGGTCAACCCCGACGGAGACGGGGCAGGCATCATGGGCCGCGTCCTGATCACCGACGACACAGGTAGGCCCACCGCCGAGATCAGCGGTATCTACCTGCAACGCGTGCAGCGCCGCACCGTGCCGATGCCGTTGGAGCAGAAGATCTTCGACACCGAATGGGTGCACACCGCGGTCGACTCGGCGTCACAGCCGGCCGACGGCAGCTGGCTGGTGTTGACCGACGGCGCCGACGCCGAGGCGGTCGCGCAGGAATTCACCGCCGCGTTCGGCTCACCGACCCGACGGGTCGTCACCGCTGACCTGGCACGCGAATCGGCGGTGCTGGAAGCGTTCTCGCAAGCCGCAGGAGACGCCGAACTACCCCCGGTGGGCGTGGTCATCTTCGCGGGCCGGCAGTCGTTCGACGGCTCGGAGTCCGATGACGCTGCGGGCCGCGGTCGCGACCTGACATGGGGGGTCGCGTCGGCGGTTCGCACGATCCTCACCGGCTGGCACGGCAAACCGCCGCGACTGTGGGTGGTGTCCCGCGACGGACTGGCAGTCCGCGACGGCGAATCTGGCGATCCGTCGATCAGCGCACTGACCGGGCTGATCCGCGTGCTGGCCTACGAGCACCCGGACCTACGCACCACGTTGGTCGACCTGCCCGGTGACGCCGTCGCCGCGCTGGCAGGCGAGTTCGGCCTGACCGGTGACGACGTCATCGCCTGGCGCGACGAAAAGCGTTACGCCAAACGGCTTGCCCGCGCGACGCTGAGTACCGCCAAGGCCGAGACGGTCGTGCGGCCGGACGGTTCCTACATCATCACCGGTGGCCTCCGTGGGCTCGGCTTGGCCATGGCCCGCTGGCTGGTCGACAGCGGCGCCGGACGCGTGGTGCTCAACGGCCGGTCCACACCGTCCGAAGAGGCGCAGGCGCTGGTCGACGAATTGCAGCAGCGGGCGCAAATCGCCGTCGTACTGGGCGATATCGCCGAGCCCGGCGTCGCCGAGAAGCTGGTGAACGCGGCTGAGGAGACCGGGCTGACCTTGCGCGGCCTGATGCACAGCGCTGTCGTGCTCGACGACCAGATCGTCGCCGGCCTGAGCCGGGACAGCCTGGAGCGGGTGTGGGCGCCGAAAGCCATTGGCGCGCTGCGGTTGCACGCCGCAACCGTCGGCAAAGAACTCGACTGGTGGGTCGGCTTCTCCTCGACGTCGTCGCTGCTGGGGGCGCCCGGGCAGGGCGCCTACGCCGCCGCCAGCGCCTGGCTGGACGGTCTGGTCGACTGGCGACGGGCGTCGGGCTTGCCTGCCACGACGATCAACTGGGGTCAGTGGTCCGAGATCGGCGTAGCACGCACATTGACGTTCAGTGCGCTGGACCCCATTTCGCCGGCCGAGGGCATCGAGGCGCTGGAAGCCATCCTGGCCAGCCGGCCCGTCAATATCGGTGTGGCCCGGCTGCGGCTCGACCGCGCCGCGGCGGCGTTCCCGGAGATCCAGCAACTCGGCTACTTCGCCAAGCTGGCCGAGGAACTCGACATCGACAGCGAGGACGACGACTGGGCCGGTCCCGAGGCGTTGCGCGAACTCGGGGCCGCCGAAGCCAACCGGGTCGTCATCGGTCGACTCGCCACACGCATCCTGGCCATCATGGGTTACCCGAAAGACAGCACGATCGACGGCGATCAGCCGCTGACCGAACTGGGCATGGATTCGCTGATGGCCGTGCGAATTCGGAATACAGTCCGCGGCGACTTCGGTGTCGAGCCGCCGGTAGCCCTGCTGCTGCAGGGTGCCTCGCTGGCCGCGTTGACCACCGACCTCATCCGCCAGCTCGGCCTGGAAGAAGTAGACAAGGCCGAAAGCGCAGGCGGAGTTCGTGATCGAGCCAAGCAGCGTGCCGCAGCCCGGCAGCGCGCCGCCGCGCGGCGAAAGGTAGGAGACCGAGTGTGACCAGCAACAGCGAGTTGCCGCCCAACGCGATTGCGGTTGTCGGCATGGCGGCCAGGTTGCCCGGCGCCAACACGCTGTCGGCGTTCTGGGACAACCTGGTTCGTGGTGAGGAGTCCATCGTCACGCTCTCCGAGGACGACCTGCTGGCCGAGGGCATTCCCGAGAAGGCGCTGGCGAATTCCGCCTATGTGCGGCGCGCCGCATTGATGGACGGAATCGACGAATTCGACGCCGACTTCTTCGGCTTCACTCCGCAGGTGGCGCGCTCGACCGATCCGCAGCACCGGCTGTTCCTGCAGACCGCGTTTCACGCGATCGAGGATGCCGGCTACGACCCCGCCGAGATCGAGGGCACGGTCGGCGTCTACGCGACGAGCACCACCAGCGGGTACCTGCTGCATAACATCATGTCCAACTATGACCCCAATGTGGTTATGGGACAAGGCATCACGTTCGACATGGTCAACCTGTCGATGCAGAACGACAAGGACTACCTGGCCACCAAGGTGGCCTATGCGCTGAATCTGCGCGGTCCCGCGATGTCGGTGCAGACGGCGTGCTCCTCGGCGTTGGTCGCGGTGCACCTGGCCTGCCAGAGCATCCTGAACGGCGAGTGCGAGCTGGCGCTGGCCGGTGGTGCGTCGCTGCGCATCCCGCATCACGTCGGATACTGGTACGCCCCGGGCTCGATGGTGTCGCCGACCGGCCACTGCCGGCCATTCGACGCCCGCTCGGACGGCACGATCTTCGGCAGCGGTGTCGGGGTCGTGGTGCTCAAGGCGCTGCAGGATGCCGTCGACGACGGCGACCGCATCCACGCCGTGATCCGCGGTTCCGCGTTGAACAACGACGGCTCGACGAAGATGACCTACGCTGCCCCCACCGCGGCCGGCCAGGCCGACGTGATCGCCGAGGCGCACGCGATCGCCGAAGTCGACGCGTCGGAGATCAGCTACGTCGAGACGCACGGCACGGGCACGCCGCTGGGTGACCCGATCGAAATCGAAGGCCTGCGACAGGCTTTCGAGGTTTCCGAGGAAACCCGCTCCGGCCCTTGCTACGTCGGCTCGGTCAAATCCAACATCGGTCACCTGGAATCCGCCGCCGGTATCGCCAGCCTGATCAAGGCGATCCTGTGCCTCAAGCACCGGGCTATTCCGGCGACTCTGCACTACACCAGCCCGAACCCCGAATTACACCTCGACCGTGGACCTTTCAAGGTTCGCAGCCAACACGGCCCCTGGGAATGGGACGGCGTGCTGCGCGCCGGGGTGAGCTCGTTCGGTGTCGGCGGCACCAACGCGCACGTGGTCCTCGAAGAGGCGCCACCGGTGCCGGTGTCGACCCCGAAGCCCGGCCCCCAGGTGCTGCTGATGTCGGCTCGAAGCACCGAGGCGCTGCAGCAGTCGCGCACGGCGCTGGCCGCCGAAATCTCCGGTGACGACGAGCTGAGCCTGTCCGATGTCGCCTACACCCTGGGGCGTCGCCGCAAAGAGAAGATCCGGATGGCGGCGGTGGTCAGGGACCGGCAGGACGCGAAGACCGTCCTGGAGACCGCCGAGAGCGAAAGCGTGTTCGTCGGCGAATTCGCCGGTAACAGTGATAATTCGGATCAGGTCGTCTTTCTGTTTCCGGGACAGGGAGCGCAGCACGCCGGGATGGCGCGCGGCCTCTATGACGCCGAGCCGGTATTCGCCGAGCACTTCGATCAGTGCGCCGCGGGCTTCGGCAAGGAGTTGGGTGTCGATCTGCGCGCGGAGATCTTCGAGGGAACCGCGCGCAATCTGGAACGCACCGACCGCACCCAGCCCGCGCTGTTCACCGTCGAATACGCACTCGCCAAGCTGATCGAGAGCTACGGCGTTCGCCCGGCAGCGATGGTCGGGCACAGCATCGGCGAATACGTCGCGGGCACCATCGCCGGCGTCTTCGACATCGAGACGGCCGTCAAGGTGGTCTCGATGCGCGCGCGGCTGATGCACGCCGCGCCGCGCGGAGCGATGGTCGCGGTGGCGTTGGGCCCCGATGCCCTGGCCGAGCACCTGACCGGTGACGTCGACATTGCCGCGATCAACGAACCGGGCGGCTGCGTGGTGGCCGGAACCGAGGCGAGCATCAAGGAATTCAGCGATCGGCTCAAGGACAAGGGAGTGGTCGCGCGGCGGGTCCGCACCTCGCACGCGTTCCATTCGCGGTTGATGGATTCGATGATCCCGGAATTCACCGGCTTCCTGTCCCGTCAGACGCTTCAC
This sequence comes from Mycobacterium sp., assembly GCA_049589475.1. Classification (GTDB taxonomy): domain Bacteria; phylum Actinomycetota; class Actinomycetes; order Mycobacteriales; family Mycobacteriaceae; genus Mycobacterium. The sequence goes on along the minus strand of JBAWAV010000093.1, from coordinate 12,118 downwards.
GAGCCGCAGATCCCGTTGCTGTCCAACGTCACCGGCACGTGGCTGGCCGCCAGCGAGGCCACCAACCCGGCAACCTGGGCGCGGCAGGTGCGGTCGACGGTGCGGTTCGCCGACGAAATCGACGTGCTGCTCGGCGAACCGCGGCGCATCCTGGTGGAGGTCGGCCCGGGCGGCACGCTGACCGCGTCGGCGACGCGGCACCCCAAGTGGTCGAGCGGACACCACGCGGTCCGGCTGATGCGCCACCACGCCCAGAACCGCGACGACCACGACGCGTTCCTGCTGGCGCTGGGTCAGCTCTGGGCAGCGGGGGTCGACATCGACTGGACGCCGCTGCGCGGTGGGCAGTCCGGCCAGCTCCGCACACTTCCCGGTTACCCCTTTGAGCGCCAACGACATTGGATCGAGCACCGGCAGACGACCTGGACGGGCGAGCCCGCGGCGACCAACGGGGCGGCCGTCGCGTCGACCGGTGGCGCCGAGGGCCAGGCAGCCACGAGCGGCAAGTCGTCCATGGAAGCGACGCTGCAGCGTATCTGGGGCCAGTGCCTTGGCCTGCCCGCTGTCGAACGCAACGCGAACTTCTTTGAGCTGGGCGGTGACTCGCTGGTCGCGATCAGCGTGGCGATGACCGCCTCCAACGAAGGTCTGGACCTCACCCCGCAGGATCTCTACGAGAACCAGACGGTCGCCGCACTGGCCAGGGCGCTGACGGCCCGCTACGCGGCCGGCGGCCTGGCCCGCCAGTCGCCGGCCGACGTGACGCATCCGCCGGTGCCGCCCAACATCTCGTACTTCCTCGAGCACGGGCTGCGCGAGCACGACCTGTGGCGTGTTCCGCTGATCTTGCAGCTTCGCTCCGACGTGCAGGTCGACGACGTTTGCGCGGTGCTGACCGCGCTGAGCAATCACCACGAAGCGCTGCGTCTGCGACTGGTCGAACGCGCGGGTACGTGGGAGCAGGTGATCGCTGCGCCCGGTGATTTCGCCGAGCTGGCCACCCGCTCGCTGCCGGAAGACATCAAACCGGGCACGCCGCAGGAGCGCGATGCTTTGTTGTCGACTCTGATAGACGTTGTCCGCCAACAGGACCCGTCCAACCCGATGATCGCGACCTACGTCCGCGGGGTGCCGGGCGGCTCGTGCTATCTCGCGATCAGTGTGCGGGCGACCGCGGCCGACAACGGGTCGCGTGACATCCTGCTGACCGACATCTTCACCGCGTTCGGCCAACAACTGGCCGGTGAGGAGATCGCGCTGCAACCGGTAGCGACGCCGTGGACCGAGTGGTCCCAGCGCTGCGCGGCATTGGCCGTTCACCCGGCGGTCGTGGAGAGCCGCGACTTCTGGCTGAAGACGGCGACGGCGTCGACGCTGAAGGTGGCAGGCGAGCAGGCCGCCGGGGCGCCGGGCCTGGCGGATCTGGCCCGCATCGCGTCGTCGCTGACCGTCGCGGCGACGACCGAGATCGACGACGCGCGGCGACGACTGCGGGTGCCGATCGACGAAATGCTGTTGGCCGCTTTGGGTCGGACGATCGCTCACCAGGTCGGTGACGGGACGATCGCCGTGGACCTCAGCGGCGAGGGGCGGTCGGTGCTCAAACCCGACGTCGACCTTCGCCGCACCGTCGGCTGGTTCAACACGGTCTATCCGATCGCGCTCGCGTGCGCCAAGGAAGACGGCGCCAAGCAGCTGCTCGACGGCGTGCACAACACGCTGACCGCCGTCCCGCACTACGGAATCGGCTATGGGTTGCTGCGCTACCTGTATGCCCCGACGGCGCGGCAGCTCGGCGCCACCGCGCCGGCCGACATCTTCTTTTCCTATGTCGGCACGATCCCCGATCTGCCGCCGTTGGCAGACGATGTCGCAGTCCGATTCGACTCCGACACGGCATTGCCGGTGCGCGAGGCGATTCCGGGCCTCGGCCACGCTATAGAGTTGCGGGTGTTCCGTACGGCCGGTGTGTTGCACCTGGACTGGTGGTACGACAGCCGCCGGGTCGACGCGGCCACCGTGCAGTCACTTGCCAGCGGGTTCTCCCAGACATTGTTGGAGCTGATCCGGGAAGCGCTCGCACAGGACGAGATGGACTCCGGCAGCGACGAACTCGAACTGGTGGACTTGTCGTAGATCGGCAATTCCAGAGAGGCGCAACGTGTTTCCATCGTCGGTCATCCGCAAGCTGGCGCTCAGCGAAGAAATGCTCGCCGAGACGCACAACTTCGTGGGCCTTGCCGCACAAATGGAAGGTCCGATCGACATCGACGCGCTGTCGGAGGCCTTCGAGACGTTGCTCGAAGCGCACCCGGTGCTCACCGCGCGTCTCGAGCGCGGTGCGGACGGCCGGCATGAGCTGGTCGCCGACGACCTGCTGCACTCGGGCATCGAGGTCGTGGAGGTCGATGGCCCGGACGATGAAGGGCCCGCACCGCATTTCGACCAGAGCGAGGCGCTGGTCCACCTGCGGCTGACCATCCGCGACGGGCAGGCGCACCCAACGCTGTACGTGCATCACGCCCTGGCCGACGGGCACCACATGTACGGGTTGATCGAGGAGTTGCTGTCCTTCTACACCGATCTGGTCAGCACCGGACGTACCGGTCCCGTCACCGCCCAGCCGGCGCCGGACTCGATCGAAACCGTGCTCGCCGACCGGGGCATCGAGAAGGGGGCGCGCTCAGGTATCGAACGTTTCATGCCGGCGCTGTTCGCCTACGACCTCCCGCCGTCGCGGCGCGCTGACACCGGCGTCAAACCTTCTGAACCCGTACGTGTTCCGATGGTGTCGTGCCGGCTGAGCGAGACCCACACCCATGCCCTCGTCGAGCTGTGCCGTGCGGAGAAGCTCGGGCTGCACTCGGTGCTGTCGGCCGCGATCCTGATCGGGGAGTGGGAGATTCGAGGCAAGCTCAACATTCCGGTCCCGTTCATCTACACCGTCGACCTGCGCTACTTCTTGTCGCCGCCGGTCTCGGCGACCGGCTGCACCAACCCGGTGGGCCTGGGAACGTATCTCGCCGAGATCAACCACAAGACAACGGTTGTCGACCTGGCCCGCGACATCGCCGCGACATTCAAGGCAGACCTCGACGAGGGTGTCATCCAGCAGTCCCGGCTGCATTTCAGTCCGCAATACGTCGGCAACGCACCGGGAATGCCCGATGTCGTCTTGCTGTCCGACAACGGTTTGGTGCCGCCCGTGCGCACACCTTCGGGTGTGGACGTGACCGCCACCCACGGTGAGCTCTACTTCGCCGTCAGTGCGGGAATCGAGATCTACTTCACCCAGATCTATGCCGACCAGCTCAACATCGAGTACAACTCGCATGGGCCAGAGCCGGAGAAGTCGATCGCGGCCATCCACGCGCAGCTCGTTACCGTCGCCGAGCAACACGCCACAACCGGTGTCAGCTGACCGGCCCGAAGGCGTAGCGGTGGTACTGGAATGTGCGGCGCAGCGGCGGCAGCGGGCGGACCAGCTGCCGCATCAATCGGAAGACGCCGGATGCACGGCCGAAAGTGCTTGCGTCGAAGAACGTTACGGCGCTCAGCAACCGGACGCCGGTCAGTCGGCCAACAACGTCGGAAGCATTGTTGACCGCCCAGTACAACTGCGAACCGGACTGCCGCTGCAGCCGATGCGCCTTCTGCGACCGGACGACGAGCCGGCTGTAGTAGTCGATCTGGATCTCGCCGGAGCCGAATCGGTCGACGACGTGTTGCAGCAACGCGATGCCGTCGTCTTCGGTCAGGTACATGCTGATGCCTTCGGCCAACAGCAATGTCGGGCGGTCGGCCGGGATCTGATCGAGCCAGGACGGATCGGTCGCCGGCGTGGCGACGAGGTGGTAGTTGGGCCGGCTCGGAAAAACCTTCTCACGCAGCGAGATTACCGCCGGGTAGTCGACGTCGTACCACTCGACGCCTGGGCCGGGATTCAACCTGAACACCCGACTGTCCAACCCACAACCCAGATGAATGACCGTGGCCTCGGGGTGAGCGGCCAGAAATTGACCTGCCCAGACGTCGAACTGCGCCGTCCGTACCGTCACCAACGGCGTCCAGCGGTCGGTGACCTTCAGGGCGCCCCAGTCGTAGTCGATACGGGCCACCGCTTCTTTGGCAAAGATGTCACCCAGGATGGGCCGGTCCCAGTCGGCGTCGAGCGCCTTGCAGTACAACGTGGTCAGCATTGTCTGCGAGGGACCGCTGAGGTCGACGGATACTTTGTCGGTCACGACGCCACAGCTTAGTGTGCGAGATTTGATGATGGAGGTGCCATGACGGATACGACCAACGCCGGCGGCGGACGCCCGCCGCGGGTCTTGCTGCTGTACTACTCCTACACTGGGCAGTCACAGAAAGTGCTCGACACCGCGGGTGAAGTGTTCCGCGGCCGAGGCTGCGATGTGCACACGGCCGAGATCACGTTCACCGACTCGCGCTACGCCGAAAAGTTCTCGCGGTTCCCGATGCGCCGGGTGTGGCCTGACATGCTCAGCGTGCTGGGCGCGCAGAAACGTAACGAGACCGGCGAGATCCAAACCCCGGACACCGTGCGCGACGGCGATTATGACTTGATCCTCATCGGCTCGCCGACTTGGTGGGACAACGTCAGCATGCCGTTGCGCTCCTTCCTGAAGTCGGATGAAGCGCGAAAATTGCTGTTCGGCAAGCCGTTTGCGGTGTTCGTCGTCTGCCGTACGTTCTGGCGGGAGAACCTCGAAGGGGTGCGCGAACTCGCCGAGGAGCAGGGTGGGCGCTACGTCGACGAAATCCACTTCACGTATCCCGGCGACAATCTCCGTTCCATGCTGGCGCTGACCAGTTACCTCGGCACGGGGGAGTACCGCAAGAGGTCACTGGGTCTCAAGCTTCCGCCGACGAACGTGCAGCCCGAACAGTTGGAGCAGGCGCGGATTTTCGCGTCCCGCTTGGCGGACCGGTTGTTGTCCACGAGTTCGGCGGCGCCGGGCCAGGAAACGATCTAGCATGCCGCGTTCGTTCGACGTCGCTGTCGACTCGCCCGCCAGCGTCGACCAGGTGTTCGCCGCGTTCAGTTCTGAGGACTATTGGCTCGCCCGGATCGCGACCCAGAGTGGCCACTCCGCGCTTGAATCCGTTTTGGTCGAGGACGGCCAGACAGTGCGGGTGACGACAGAGCAGGACCTCGGCCCCGACCTGTTACCCGGGATCGTGGCCAAGTTCTATCGACGTGACATCAAAATCCGGCACACCGAGACGTGGACGCCGGCGGGCGATCAACTGCGGGGAGAGATCAGCGTCGCGGTGTCGGGGGCGCCGGGTTCTGGTTCGGCGACCGCGTCCGTCGCGCCGACTGAGAACGGTTCGGTGCTGACGGTGAACGGGACCGTGGAATTCAAAGTGCCGTTGGTCGGCGGGACGGTCGAGAGCTTCATCGCGCGCGAATTTGCCAATGGCGTACCGGATCTCCGAGATTTCACCGCGAGGTGGGTCACCGAGAACGCATGACCGACGACTCCCAGTACGCCGACCGATTCCGGGTCGCGCCCAATACCACCGACGCGCTCGCCGGCCTGAGCATGCCGCTGGCGGACGCGATGCTGACCCAGCGGGCGGTGCGGCGCGTACATCCCGAACCGGTCGACGACGCGGTGGTGTTGAAGTGCATCGAGTTAGCGCTGCACGCACCGACCGGTGCCAACGGCCAGAACTGGGAATTCATCGTCGTCAAAGACCGAAGTGTCATCAAAAAACTCGCCGGCCGTTATCGCAAAGGCTGGAAGTTCTCCTACGGCGGGCTGCTCAGCAGCGCGGGAGACAACGACGAGTCGCTGGCGAAGGTGATCCGCGCGGCGCAGTGGCAGGTCGACCACTTCAACGAGATCCCGGTCCTGGTGGTGGCGTGTCTTCGCTTGACAGTCCGTGAGGGCCGCGCGCCGTATTCGCTGATGCCGCACGCCGCCCTGTCCGGATACTGGGGATCGATATACCCCAGCGTGCAGAACCTGCTACTGGCTGCCCGCGCAATGGGTTTGGGCGCCTCGCTGATCACCCTGCCACTGTGGGGGGTGTCGCGGGCGCGCAAGATTCTCGGTCTGCCACGCGCGGTGACACCGTGTTGCGTTGTAGCCCTTGGCTGGCCGCGCGGCCGCTACGGCCCCACCACCCGCATGCCGGTTGAGCAGGTGGTTCACCTCGACGCCTACGGCAACCGCGCCTGGCTCACGTCAGGTCACTGACGTCGATACCGCCTGTCAGAGCGGACATTTGACGGCGGGTGGTTAGACACCCAGATATGAGATTCACAAGAGTCCACGCCTGAGGGGCGCGAGCTGAGGTTCTCCGAGTTTAGTTTCGGGGACGCCTAAAGCTTCGCGCAACCGAAAAAGGGGGACTGCCATGCAGATTGCTGCGCGTCCATTTGCCATGGCGGGTGCGGTTCTCGCGGCGGCCAATCTCGTCGCCGTCACTCCCGTCGCGCAACGAGCTCTCACGCTCCCGATGCGGAGCATCGAAACCCGGCTGGTCGACGAGTCTTTGTTCAACGTTCCGATCAACCTGCTCTACGACATCGCGAGCATCCCTTTCAACGAGGTCGAGGCGCTCAACTCGGTTGCCGGATCGCTGTTCTTCGGCGGCAACTGGTGGGTGCCGAGTTCGACGAATCTGTGGGGCATCGACCCCGGCGACCCGACGCACGTTGCGCTGTTGACAAATCTGTTCGCGCCGTTCTCGGATCTGAACGAAGGCCTGGGCGGGTTGCAGTACCAACTCGACGGTTTTCTGGCCGCCGAACTCCCGGTCAGTGATTCGTGTGACGCTGAGACCTGCTTCCCGATGACCCCGCCAGCGGTCATCACCGGCAGCACCTCGCTCGACCGTGCCATCGGCTTCGTCAACGCCCTCACCGGCCAGGGCAGTGGGGAGAACTTCGGCCTCTTCCAGAACTGGTTCAGGGTGCCGTTTCAGGACCTGATCAGCGGCTACACGTTCAACGACGCCACCAGTCCCAGCGGGCCGGCATACGCCGATCCGGTGTTCGGCTTCCCGAACGGCGGCGAGAACCCGTTCGAAGGCGGCACGGTCGGCGCCGACGAAATGCCGTGGAATGGCCACACCTTTTATTTCAATCTTTTCCAGCCGCTCGACAATTACTGGCAAACCCTGCTGGAGAATACGGCGACCGACGGCGACATTCCGGGCACCGGTATTCAGCTCCCCACACTGGAAGGTTTCGGCCAATCGCTGCAATCGGTCGCGGCATCGCTGATCGTGGCCTTCAATCCCTATACAGTGGGAAGCCCCGCCTGCCCGGCGATGTGCGACCTACCGGAGGGCCTGACCACCCGCGCGCTCGTCGACATGCTGGACCCGAACGATTCCAACCCGATGATCCAAGCCTGGCTGAACGCGGACATACCCAATAACAATGCGACGCCCGACCAGGTCAATGCGGCGATCGCACTGCTGCAGACCGGGATGTTCAATCTCCCTGCAGACCAACTCGACGGGGTCATCGGGCAACTCGAAGACATCAATCCGGCGCTGCCGGCATTGGCTGTCAACGCCGGCTTCATTACCGACCCGGGCTACCTGGTCTACGTGACCGATCCCCGCGCCGACTTCGATCCGGTCTACGGCGGCTATAACCCCGCGCTGATCTGGCCGGACATCCTGCAACTGTTCGGTGTCGACACCGGCGCATCGGGCGTCGGCGAGTTGGTCGACCCCTCCGCATGGACAGCGGACCTGAGCGCGCTACTCGGCGGATTGGATTCCGCGGAAATCTCGGAGAACCTGAGCGATCTATTAGGCACGTTTGATCCGGCAGCGTTCTCGGTTGACTGGGCCGCGATGTTGGGTGGGTTCGATCCCGCCGCGCTGTCGACCGAGTGGGCCAACCTGATGGAAGGCTTCACCGCGGCGTTCGTCCCCGACCTGGCGGCATCTGCGCTGACGATGTTCTGACGGCCTCGCTGCGGCTTCGACCCGAAGCTGAGAACGTCGGTAACCAGCCACGGCTACTTTGTCGGCCAATTAGTCCGGAATCTTGGATCATTTGTTTGTCTTTGAAACTTTTTCTCTATAAGAAAGACGTCCTATTTAGGTGTGAGCTGAGTCGCCGGATCTTGCTGCGAATTTCTTCAGTTCTCGGCACAACTTAGAAACTCTTAGTGTATGTTCAGTCCCTGTTGAGTTGTTCGACTTCTTAGGGGGAGCCGTGCAGGCTGTGTCGCGTCCGTATGCCCTGGCTGCCGCGTTGCTTGTCGCTACCGGTGGCTTTGCCGTCACGCCGCTGGTGGCGCGTCAGGTTCCGCTGGCCGTACGCAGTCTGGAGACCAAGCTCGTCGATGTCGGCATCGACAACATCCCGATCAACCTGTTCGACGACATCCTGAACATTCCGTCCACCGAACTCCAGGGCTTCGGCGTCCTCGGGGATTCGCTGCTGTTCAGCGGTGACTGGTGGGTCCCGAGCGCCACGAACCTCTGGGGCACGGACCCCGGTGACCTGGGGCACTACATGGGTCTGCTCGACGTGTTGATCCCGTTCAAGGAGATCTCCGGGCTCGGCCAGCCTGAAGTCGACCCCACGCTCGACGCGGCCGGCCTGGAAGGGCTGGCACAGCAGATCGGGCTGCTGGCGGCAGCCGAGCTTCCGGTGAGTGCCTCCTGCGACGCCCAAACCTGCTTCCCGATGACGCCGCCCAACATCATCACCGGCAGCACAGGCTTGGACCGCGACATCGGCTTCTTCCAGGCCTTCACCGGCCAAGACAAAAACTTCACACTCTTCTCGGACTGGTTCAAGGTGCCGCTATCGGACCTGACCAGCGGTCACTACGTCTTCGGTAGTGGCGACCCGGGCATTGTGGACCCCAGTCCCAACGCCTCCGCCGACGGTGGGGTACTCGGCGAGTTCGGGTTCCCCGGCACAATCGGAACCGGCGACACCGCCGGGTATATGCCGTGGAACGGCGACCCGTACACGTTCAATCTGTTCGGGCCCTTCGAGAACTTTTACAACAGCTTGTTGGCGACGCCCGCGACCGACGGTGTCGGCGGCACCGGTGTCGAGGCGATACCTACCCTCACGGAGCTCGGACAGTCCTTCCAGACCTTCGCCGCGGGGTTGGTCGTCGCCTTCGACCCGTATGTCGAGGGAAGCCCCGCCTGCCCGGCGGCATGCGACCTACCCGCCAACGAGACTCAGTTGGCGCTGGTGCAAGACATCCTCGCCTGGGATCCGACCAACAAGGATGTTGCGACGTGGGTGGCGAATTACCCCGACAATAACGCCACTGTCGCGGAAGCCCAAGCGTCCGTCGCACTGTTGCAGACGGGTGAGTACAACCTGTCGTACGACAACCTGCTGAACTACGACGCGCTGCTGGCCCAAATCAATCCCGAACTGCCCGCGTACTTCACCAACGACGGGATCATCACCGACCCCAACTACGTGGCGTACTCGGACGCACTCGTGAACGGCGACTCACTGCCGGCATTCGACCCGGTGTACGGCGGCTACGACCCCAACCTTGTCGGGCAAGATCTGCTGACCCTGCTCACCAACAACAAATGGGACTTCACTCCGCTGGAGAACATCAACACGTTGTACTACTTCTTCGACCCGGCATCTGAAAACGTCACCACGGGTTCGCTGTCGGCGGCCTCGGCGGCCCCCGATGTGAGCGGCTTGGTCAACCTCGACACCTCGCTGTCGGCGGATCTGAGCACCCTGCTGGCGAGCTTCGGCACCACCGCGGGCGCAGATGCCCTAAGCGCGGCGCTCGCCGAGCTTTCAGCACAGATAAGCGCGGACCTCGCGAACTTTGTGCCGCAGTCACTGCTGAGCTTGTTCTAAGCAGCCATTCCGAACACACAATCGGACCCCCAGCAAAATGCTTGGGGGTCCGATTGTTTTATGGATACGAATGCGAATCAGTCATTTACACGCCGAATACTGTGACAGCCAAATTGTCGAACTACATCTAAGCCGAATCTGAGAGATCGGCCCAATTCGCCCATACTTGCCAGCGGACCTCACGGAATTTCTGCGGTGACAGTAACCACCTCGGGTGGAACGTAGGAACGCCTTACCGGTAGGTTCAGCAGGCATCGGTCCAACGGGTGGAAGGGGGCGCCGTGCAGGCTGCCTCGCGTGGGTATGTCTTGGCAGCAGCTGCGCTTGCGGCGACCAGCGCCGTCGTCGTCACCCAGGCCGCATCGCGGCCTTCTCAGATTCCTGTCCGGCACATGGAGACGCGGCTGGTCGACAGCGGCGCGGACTTACTCAACGTTCCGATCAACCTGTTCGACGACATCGTGAACATTCCGTCCACCGAGATCCAGGGCTTCGACGTGTTGGGGAATTCGCTGTTGTTCAGCGGAGACTGGTGGGTACCCAGCGCGACGAACCTGTGGGGTACCGACCCGGGCGACCTGGGCCACTACATGGGTCTGCTCGACGTGTTGATCCCGTTTCCGCAGATCTCCGGCCTTAACCAACCCGAAGTTGATCCGACGGCGATGGCGAACGGCACGGCAGGACTGGCGCAGCAGATCGGATTGTTGGCCGCTGCTGAGCTCCCGGTGAGTTCCTCCTGCGACGCGCAAGGCTGTTTCCCGATGACTCCGCCGAACATCATCACCGGCAGCACGGCCTTTGACCGCGACATCGGCTTCCTTCAGGCCTTGGGCGGAACGGCTACTAACTCGCAAGGGCAACCTTTCTCGCTGTTTTCGGACTGGTTTAAGGTGCCGCTCTCGACTCTGACCAGCTCGAGCGGATACACATTCGGCAGCAACGACACCGGGATCGTCGACCCCAGCCCCAACGCCGGCGCCGGCGGTGGGGTGCTCAGCGAGTTCGGCTTCCCCGGCACCACCGGCACGGGCGCTACCGCCGGCGACATGCCGTGGGCCGGTCACACCTTCCAGCTGAACCTGTTCGGGCCGTTCGAAAACTTTTACAACAGCTTGTTCCAGCCCGTGACGGGTGGCATCGGCGGCACCGGCATCGAGCTTCCTGCTCTGACGGACATCACCCAGTCCTTCCAGAACTTCGCCGGCGGATTAGTCGTCGCCTTCGACCCGTTCGTCGAGGGAAGCCCCGTGTGCCCGGCGACGTGCGATCTGCCCGCCGGTGACACCCAGCTGGGGCTGATGCAGGACATCCTCGCACTTGACCCGAGTAACGCGAACATTGCCCAATGGGTGGCCGCTTACCCCGACAACAATGCGACCACTCTCCAAGCCGAGGAATCCGTCGCGCTGTTGCAGGCGGGCGAATACAACCTGTCGTATGAGAACTTGTTGAATTACGACGCGCTGCTGGCCCAGATCAACCCCGAGCTGCCGGTGCTCTTCACCAACTCCGGGATTGTGACCGACCCGAACTACGTCGCGTTCGTGGACGGTACGGCGGCCTTCAACCCCACCTACGGCGGCTACAACCCCTACGCCGAGCTCGGCGATTACTACAACCTGCTCACCAACAACGAGTGGAACTACACCGCTCTGGCCAACGACTTCAGCAACCCCGCCACTTTGTACTACCTCTTCGATCCGGCGTCTCAAAACGTCACCACGGGTGCGCTGTCGGCGGCCTCAGCGGCCTCGACCCTGAGCGGCCTCGACCCGTCGCTGTCATCGGATCTCAGCACTCTGGTGGCGAGCCTGGGCACGAGCGCGGGCGCAGACGCGTTGAGCCAGGCGCTGTCCGAGCTGAGTACTCAGCTCACGACGGATCTGGCCGCCTTCGTCCCGCAGTCTCTGCTCAGCCTGTTCTGAGTTCGACGAGCTACTTGAGGCCGGTCGACATGACGCGGTCCCACATCCGGTCGCTGAGCATCGTTCGGGCCAACACGGACGCTTTGCCGGAAAACCCAACGACATAGCGGGGTTTCGGGTTTCGCGCCTTGATCACCCGCACCACCGTGCGTGCCACGGTGTCGGGATCGACAGTTGCCCCTGGAGTTTTGGCCAGTCGGCGGGTGGTCTCGGAGTAGCGAATCTTGAACTCGCCGTAGGGATCGTCGTCGGGGTAGGAGTGCACGGTGTCGAATTGCGATGTGACAAAAGGTGTTCGGACCCCAGTAGGGTCGATCAACACGACCCGGACGCC
>JBAWAV010000092.1:0-2480 GCA_049589475.1 Mycobacterium sp. | reverse complement strand
GGTGGATCTCCTTCGAGGCTCGAGGCTTATCTAATTTTGCGGGGGGCTGTGCGACGCAGGCGCTGCTCAGACAGGCCGAGGCGATGGCATGGTGTCCCTGAAGTGTCAGTTTATCAGTTTATAGCGTGCGTTATGGGGAACCGGGGCAGGTGCGCGGTACGAAAATTCAACGCCGGTTGATCGAAGCGGGTAGAATGCGGCGCATGATGGTACGAGTGGTCGCGGGTGGCGGCTGGGTCTTGGTGTACAGACGGACAGGATGCAGGGAGGATTGCCGTTGAAGGCGAAATTGTTGGCTCGTTGGGCGTTGCGCAAAGAGGCGGTAAAGGCGAGCGAGCGTGTGACGGCGGGCGAGTTGACGATCGTCATTCCGGCCAAGAATGAGGTCACGATGCTGCCGAAGCTGCTGGCGTCGCTGGCGCGGCAGGACTACGCGGGCATCGCGGACACGCGCATTCTGGTGGCGGATGCCGGGTCGACGGACGGCACGGTGGATGCCGCGTTGCGCTTTCGCGACCGATTGCAGGTGGAGATTGTGCCTGGGGGACTTCCTTCGGTGGGCAGGAACGCCGGGGCGAAGCTGGCGCGATCGCGGTATGTGTTGTTCATGGACGCGGATGTGGAGATCGCCGATCCGACGCTGCTGCGGCGGGCGATGGCTGCGATGCGGCGGCGGAACCTGCACCTGACGACGGTGAGCATCGGCTGCAAGCAGGGTGGGTTCTTCGACGATCTTCTGTACGCGGGCAACAACGTGATGCAGTACATCGGATCGCGGACCAAGCCGTTTGCGACTGGGATGTTCATGCTGTTCGAGCGGGAGGCGTTCTGGAAGCTGGGTGGCTTCAACGAGCGGGCGCTGTTCGCGGAGGACTACCTGCTGTCGAAGGGGGTCTCGCGGCTGAAGTTCCGCATCGTGCGTGGGCGGGTGCTGACGACCAACCGACGGTTCCGCAAGATCGGGCATGGGCGGATGATCTGGATGTTCTTCAAGACCATGATGCATACCTGGGACGAGGAGTACTTCCTCGAAGACCAGGGGTACTGGGGCGAGGCGAAGTAGTTTTTCGCGGGCGTAAGCGCGGCTAGAAGCGGCCGGAGGCTTTGGCGGCTGCGATCAGCGCGGGGTCGAGGGCGACGAAGAGGCCCTTGGCTTGGGCGAGCACGACGCCGTCGTGGCTGAGGAGCTCGGCGCGGTGGTAAAGCTTGCGGCCCTCGCGGCGGGAGTGGTGGCCAATGAGGCGGAGATCCTGGTGGAGCGGGGCGGGGCGCAGGTAGTCAACCTCCATGTGGCGGGTCATGGCGACGACGTCGAAGAGGCGGTTGAGCTTGCTCATGGCCTCGTCCATGAGGGTGGCGATGATGCCGCCGTGAATGTGGCCGGGCGGGCCCTCGAAGAGGCGTGTGAGATGGACGTGGGCGGAGGCGGTGTGCGCCTCACGGTCGAGAAGGAAGTGCAGGTGCAGGCCGTTGGGATTGTCCGGCCCGCAGCCGAAGCAGTAGTGCGTGGTGGAGTGGAGCGCGTGGTCGGCGGCGGAGCTGGCCTGGTTGTCGGTGGAATTGCTCATGGGTTCATTGTGACGCTGAAGTCGTTGGGCAGGGCAGAAATCTAGGGCGACCGGATGCCTTTCGGCGCTTGGCTTCCCGCGCGGCGGGGGTGAGGGCGATCAGGGGTTGCAGACCTGAAGGATGCCGGGGCCGTACTTTTCCACCTTTTCGAGGCCGATGCCGTTGATCTTCTGCAGCTGGGCGAGGGTGCGGGGGCGCTCGAGGACGATGCTGCGCAGGGCGGAGGAGCCGAGGACGAAGAACTGCGGCAGGCCGAGGCGCTCGGCCTCCTCCTTGCGCCAGTCGCGGAGTCGCTGGTCGAGGAGCTGCTGCTCGGGGGTGAGGGAGTCGGCGGGCTCGGGCGTGGCGGCGCGGGGGCGCGTGTAGGTGGGGCCTTCGTCGATGACGCGTGGGCGGCTCGGGCGGCTGGGTTGCTCCGAGGGCGCGGCGGCGAGGGTGGGGAATGAGTCTTGCCGGGGCTTGGCAGAGCGGGTGGAGGGAGCCTCCTGTTTGGCGCGCTTTGCGGCTGGACGCGAGGCGGACGGCTTCGGCGCGGGGGCGCCGTACTCGCCGGGGACGGTCTGGTTGTCGTTGCTGCAGAGGGCGATGATGGCGGCGCCGTAGCGGTCGGCTTTCTCCGGGCCGATGCCGTTGACCTGGAGTAGGGAAGAGATGTTGCGGGGCGCGGCTACGACGATGTTTTCGAGGCTGCTGTCGGAGAAGATGAGGAAGGGGGGCTTGCGGGTCTTGGCGGCCTCGGCCTTGCGCCACTCGCGGAGGCGAGCTTCGAGGTCCTTCTGCGCTGGGGTGAAGCTGGGAGCTTCGCGCTTGGCGGCTGATTTTGTGCTGCCTGCGGATCGTGTGCCGGAGGACTTAGCTGCGGACTTGCGGGACTTCGAGGAGGTGGCGCCGGCGGCGTCCTTGATCAGGAG
>JBAWAV010000091.1:0-13382 GCA_049589475.1 Mycobacterium sp. | reverse complement strand
GGCGCCTGCGCATCCAACATCGCGCAAGACGGCAAGGGTTACGCCAGCGGAACGCAGCTTGGTGAGGGCTCGTTCTTCGGGCGCCGCGCCGGAGCGCACGCGGCCGCCAAGGCCGAGGGCGCGCAGGCGCGTTAGACCGGTACGGGCTCCTTGCGCACCGGGCCCAGCCGCCACGGGCCGCCGCCGAGCAGCTCGAGCTGTTGATCATGAAACCGCTCGACCGCCGGCCGGTGGCTGACGCTGACCACGACGGTGTCCGGTAATTCGTTGCGCAGCAACTGATACAGCGCATGCTCCAACCCCTGGTCCAGCGCCGAGGTGCTCTCGTCGAGGAAGACCGCCTTGGGTTTGGTCAGCAGGATGCGCGCGAAGGCCACCCGCTGCTGCTCTCCGGGCGACAGCACCTTGGCCCAGTCACGGACTTCGTCGAGCCGGTCGGCCAGCGGGGCGAGCGCGACCAGTGTCAGCGTCTCCTGCAACGTCTCGTCGGAGACATCACCTGGCGCCTTCGGGTAGCACACCACGGTCCGCAGCGTGCCCAGCGGGACATACGGCAACTGCGACAAGAACATCGTCTCGTTGTCACCGTCCGGGCAACGCAGAGTCCCCGATGCATACGGCCACAATTCGGCGAGGCTACGCAGCAGCGTGGTCTTGCCGGCGCCCGACTGCCCCGTGATCACCAGTGACTGACCGGATTCCAGGCGCACATCCAGCGGGTCGACCAACGGGTCGCCGTCCGGGGTCCGGACCTCGACGCCGTCGAACTCGACTGACCCGTCGTCGCTCGGCCAGGTCAGCACCGCGGGCAGGTCCCGGCCCTTGTCGTTGGCGTCGACCAGCCCGTGCAGCCGGATGATCGCCGCGCGCAGGGCCGCGAACGCATCGTATTGATTGCGGAAGAACGACAGCGAATCGTGGATCTCGCCGAACGCGGTCGCCGTTTGCGTGACATCGCCGAAGGCGATCTGCCCGGCGAACAGCCGCGGCGCCTGAATGATCCACGGCAGCGGGACAATCACCTGTGTCATCGACCAGTTCCAGCCGTTGAAGATGATCGTCCGGCGGACGAAGCGGCGGTAGTTGTCGATGATCGGCGTGAAGCGGTTCCAGAGCTGTGTTCGCTCGACCCGCTCACCCCGGTAGAAGCCCACCGCCTCGGCGGCGTCGCGAAGTCGCACCAGCGCATACCGGAACGCGGCGTTGAGCTTCTCGTTGTCGAAGCTGAGCCAGATCAACGGACGTCCGAGCCAGAATGCGACCACGGTCGAAATCAGCACGAAGACAATGACGATCCAGAACATCGCGCGCGGCAACGAGAGACCGAACAGGTCCAGCGGTCCAGATAGATTCCACAGGATCGCCGCGAACGAGATCACCGAGACAACCGCACGAACGGCGCCGAACAGCAAGGTGTTCGCGGTCTCGTTCGACGGGATGTTCGGCGTGGCCCCGACTCCTGCGGTGAAGATGTCGACGTCTTGCTGGATACGCTGGTCCGGGTTGTCAATCGTGTTGTCGATGAACAGATCCCGGTAATATGCCCGGCCGCGTAGCCAGTCGTCGGTCAGGTTCCCGGTCAGCCACATTCGCCAGGAGATCATGAACCGCTGAGTCAGATAGATGTCGAACAGCACCCGGGCGATCCACAGCGATGCGAGCAGCCCGAAATGCACCAGCGACGTGTAGAAACCGTGGATTCCGGACTGCCTCACGGCGGCATCGCCGGACGCTGTGCCCACGAACGCCGACTGAAGCGAGCTGAACATGTCGTTGCTCTGATAACTCAGCAGAACCGTCAGCCGCACCGACAGCAGGACCAACAACAGCAAGGCCGCCAACTGCAACCAGACCGGAACGGCATGCCGCCCAGTGAAATAGCCGCCAGTGATCCGCCAGTACTGCCGGCCCCACCCGGTGAGGAAGCGCAACAACACCAACACCACCAGCACGCAGACCGCGGCGATCACCCAGCCTTTGGCCACCCACCCGACCGTATCCACGGCTGCAGCCGACCAGTCGATGGACGGCTTGAACGGCTTTGGCTCCAAGGTCGCGTCTCCTTGCTAGCGAGGCTGTCGACGCGGCGCGTCGCAGTCGATACTTCTCCGCGAAAGTACCCCAGGACGGCCGATAGGCTGCGCCCATGGGCAACGACGCCGAGAACACCTTCCATGCCGGCCGGCTGGTCGCCCGTCGGCTCAAAGCCAGCGGGATCGACACCGTCTTCACGTTGTCGGGCGGCCATCTGTTCTCGATCTACGACGGCTGTCGCAGCGAGGGTATCCGGCTGATCGACACCCGTCACGAGCAGACCGCCGCGTTCGCGGCCGAAGGCTGGTCGAAAGTGACCCGCCAACCGGGGGTGGCCGCGTTGACCGCGGGCCCGGGCGTGACCAACGGGATGAGTGCGATGGCCGCCGCGCAGCAGAACTCGTCGCCGCTGCTGGTGCTCGGCGGTCGGGCGCCCGCGGGACGCTGGGGAATGGGGTCGCTGCAGGAGATCGACCACGTGCCATTCGTGGCGCCGCTGACGAGATTCGCCGAAACAGCGCCATCGGCCGATGCGGTCTGCGGGCTGATCGACGAGGCGCTGCAAGCCACCGTCGGTGCGCCGTCGGGCGTGGCATTCATCGACTTCCCGATGGACCACATCTTTTCCGTCGCCGCCGACGACGGAAAACCGGGCGCGCTGACGACGCCGCCACCGCCGTTGCTGGCCGACGGCGACGCGCTGGATCAGGCGCTGGGTCTGCTGGCCGCCGCACAGCGCCCGGTGATCATGGCGGGTACCAACGTCTGGTGGGGTCATGCCGAGGCGGCCCTGCTCCGACTGGCCGAGCAACGGCGAATCCCGGTGCTGATGAACGGCATGGCCCGCGGTGTCGTGCCGGCGGACCATCCGCTGGCCTTCTCCCGTGCACGCTCAAAAGCGTTGGGCGAAGCCGACGTTGCACTGGTGGTCGGGGTGCCGATGGACTTCCGGCTCGGGTTCGGTGCGGTGTTCGGACCGGACACCCAGCTGATCGTCGCCGACCGCGCCCAGCCCGACCGCCAACATCCCAGGCCGGTCGCCGCCGCACTCTACGGCGATGTGTCGGCAACTCTGACCGTGCTGAGCGAGACACCTCGAGCCGAGCCGGCCGGCCACGAAGACTGGATCGCCGGCCTGCGTGTCACTGAGACCGCCGCCCGCGAGCGTGAGCACGGCGAGCTGGCCGACGACCGCAGCCCGCTGCACCCGATGCGGGTCTACGCCGAACTGGCGCCGCTGCTGGATCGCGATGCGATCGTCGTCGTCGACGCCGGTGACTTCGGCTCCTACGCGGGCCGGGTGATCGACAGCTACGTCCCCGGTGCGTGGCTGGACAGCGGCCCGTTCGGATGCCTGGGCTCGGGCCCCGGCTACGCGCTGGCCGCCAAACTGGCCCGGCCGGACCGGCAGGTGGTGTTGCTGCAAGGCGACGGCGCCTTCGGCTTCAGCGGCATGGAGTGGGACACCCTGGCCCGGCACGACGTCCCCGTCGTATCGGTGATCGGCAACAACGGGATCTGGGCGCTCGAGAAACATCCGATGGAGGCCTTGTACGGCTACTCGGTGGTGGCCGATCTGCGGCCCGGCACCCGCTACGACGAGGTGGCGCGCGCGCTCGGTGCACATGGCGAATTGGTTCGCGCGCCCGGCGAGCTTCGGCCTGCCCTGACGCGCGCCCTGGGCTGCGGACAACCCGCCGTCGTCAACGTCTTGACCGACCCCGACGTCGCGTATCCACGCCGATCCAATCTGGCGTGACCCACCTCGGCTGGAACGCCACCGGCCGGTACCGTTGAGCTGTGTCGAAGACCACCAGCTCGCAGTCAAGCCGCGTGAGCAACCGCTTCTGGCGGCTGCTCGGCGCCAGCACGGACAAGAATCAAAGCCGTTCGCTGGCCCAGGTGAAAGCCGCCGCGGAGTACGACGAGAAAGCCGCCGGCCTCGACGATGAACAGCTGCGCAAGGCCGCCGGCCTGCTCAACCTCGATGACCTTGCCGAATCCGACGACATTCCGCAGTTCCTCGCGATCGCCCGGGAAGCCGCCGAACGGGCCACCGAGCTGAGGCCGTTCGACGTGCAGCTGCTCGGCGCGCTGCGGATGCTGGCCGGCGACGTGATCGAAATGGCAACGGGCGAAGGAAAAACTCTGGCCGGCGCGATCGCCGCCGCCGGCTACGCGCTGGCCGGCCGGCACGTTCACGTCGTGACCATCAACGACTACCTGGCCCGTCGCGACGCCGAGTGGATGAGCCCGCTGCTGCAGTTGCTTGGCGTCACCGTCGGCTGGGTGACCGGTGAATCCAGCGCCGGCGAGCGTCGCGCGGCGTACAAGTGCGACGTCACGTACGCGTCGATCAACGAGATCGGCTTCGACGTGCTCCGCGATCAGCTGGTGACCGACGTCGCTGACCTGGTGTCGCCCAACCCGGACGTGGCCTTGATCGACGAGGCCGACTCGGTGCTCGTCGACGAGGCACTGGTACCGCTGGTGCTGGCCGGAACCAGTCACCGCGAGCAGCCACGGCTGGAGGTCATTCGGCTCGTCGGTGAATTGCAGGCCGGCACCGATTACGACACCGACGCCGACAGCCGCAACGTGCACCTGACCGAGGCCGGCGCCCACAAGCTCGAAAAGCAGCTTGGCGGAATCGATCTCTACTCCGAGGAGCACGTCGGTACGACGCTCACCGAGGTCAATGTCGCGCTGCACGCACACGTCCTGCTGCACCGCGATGTGCACTACATCGTGCGCGACGATGCCGTGCACTTGATCAACGCCTCGCGTGGCCGCATCGCCCAGCTGCAGCGCTGGCCGGACGGTTTGCAGGCCGCCGTCGAGGCCAAAGAAGGCATCGAGACCACCGAAACCGGCGAGGTGCTCGACACGATCACCGTGCAGGCGCTGGTCAACCGGTATCCGACGGTGTGCGGGATGACCGGAACCGCGCTGGCCGCGGGTGAGCAGCTGCGGCAGTTCTACAAGCTCGGGGTGTCCCCGATCCCGCCGAACACCCCCAACATCCGCGAAGACGAGACCGACCGCGTCTACATCACCGCGGCGTCGAAGATCGACGCGATCCTGGCGCACATCATCGAGGTGCATGAGACCGGACAGCCGGTCCTGGTCGGCACCCACGACGTCGCCGAATCCGAAGAGCTGCACGAGCGGTTGCAACGCCGCGGCGTTCCGGCCGTGGTGCTCAACGCAAAGAACGACGCCGAAGAGGCCGCGGTGATCGCCGAAGCCGGCAAGCTCGGCGCCGTCACGGTATCGACGCAGATGGCTGGCCGCGGCACCGACATCCGGCTCGGCGGTTCCGATGTGAGCGAAGACGACGCTGAGAAAAAAGAAGTGGTCGAGCTCGGCGGCCTGCACGTGGTCGGCACCGGCCGACACCAGACCGAACGGCTGGACAATCAGCTGCGCGGTCGCGCCGGACGCCAGGGCGATCCGGGTTCGTCAGTGTTCTTCTCCAGCTGGGAGGACGACGTCGCCGCGTCGAATCTCGAGCCCAACAAGCTGCCGACCCAGACCGACGATGACGGCCGCGTCGTCAGCCCGAAGGTTGCCGGACTGCTCGAGCACGCCCAGCGCGTCGCCGAGGGCCGGCTGCTGGATGTGCATGCGAACACCTGGCGCTACAACCAGTTGACCGCTCAGCAACGAGCCATCCTGGTCGACCGCCGCAACACGCTGCTGAGCACGGCCGCGGCCCGTGAAGAGCTCGCCGAGCTGGCACCTGACAGGTACGCAGAGCTGGCTGGAGATCCAGTGAACATCTCCGAAGATCACCTGGAGAAGATCTGCCGGTTGATCATGCTGTATCACCTCGACCGGGGCTGGGCCGATCACCTCGCCTACCTGGCCGACATCCGGGAAAGCATCCACCTGCGTGCCCTGGGACGCCAGAATCCGCTGGACGAATTCCACCGGATGGCCGTCGACGCGTTCGCGTCGCTGGCCGCCGACGCGATCGAGGCCGCCCAGCAGACGTTCGAAACCTCGCCGGCGATCGAAGACGAGCCCGGCGTTGATCTGTCCAAGTTGGCCCGTCCGACATCGACGTGGACTTACATGGTCCACGACAACCCGCTGTCCGACGATTCACTTTCCGCGCTGAGCCTGCCCGGCATCTTCAGATAAGGTCACCGCCCATGAACCGGCCGCATGCACACGACCGGCTTCTCACCGTGCCCAACGTGTTGAGCGCGATTCGGCTGGCTCTGATCCCGGTCTTCCTCTACCTCTTGCTGGTCGCGCATGCCGACGGGTGGGCGGTGGCCATCCTGATGTTCAGCGGTGCATCGGACTGGGCGGACGGCAAGGTCGCCCGCCTGATGAACCAGTCGTCGAGGCTGGGGGAGTACCTGGATCCCGCCGTCGACCGGCTCTACATGGTGACGACGCCGATCGCGTTCGGACTGCGCGGCATCGTGCCCTGGTGGATCATCGCGATCCTGCTGGCGCGTGATGTGTTGCTGGCCGCCGAACTGCCGTTGCTGCGGACTCGTGGCATCACCGCGCTGCCGGTGATCTACGTCGGCAAGGCCGCGACGTTCGCTCTGATGTCCGCCTTCCCGCTGATCCTGCTGGGCCAGTTCGATTCGTTGTGGAGTCGGGTCGTATTGGCTTGCGGCTGGGCGTTTTTGATCTGGGGCCTCTACATGTACCTATGGTCCTTCGTTGTCTACGCGGTACAGGTGGTGCTGGTCCTGCGCCGCATGCCACCGGTGAACCCTCGCGAAAAGCGTTCGCAGATAAGGGCGGACACCGATGGCTGACCAGGCGCTCGGCGGCTACGACCCCTACGCGGGTCTGAGTGCGCATGATGCCGGGCAACCGCAGCGGATCCCGGTGCCCTCGCTGCTGCGGGCCTTGCTTTCCGAGCACCTGGATCCGGGTTACGCGGCCGCGGCGGCCAAGCGGGCTGACTCCGATGGCCCGCAGAACGGCCGCGCCAGGGCTGCCGGCTGGGTCTGGCAGGCCCTGGCCGCGTTCTTGGTCGCCACGGTGTTCGCCGCGGCGGTCGCCCAGGCACGGCTCGTCGCGCCGGGGGTCAGTGCGGCCCAACGGGTCTTGACCGCCGGGGTGCGTTCGGAGGAGGCCGCGACGGGTCAGCTGACCGCTCGGCGCAACTCGCTGACGACGCAGCGAGACGACGTCCAGCGACGGGCGTTGGCCGAAGACTCCGAGGGCCGGCAGCTGCTGAGCCAACTCGACCGGCTGAGCCTGGCCGCCGCGAGCACCCCTGTCATCGGTCCGGGTCTGAGCGTGAAGATCACCGACCCCGGCGTCGGACCGAACCTGTCCGACGTGTCCAAGCAGCGAGTCGGCGGCAGCCGGCAGATCATCCTCGACCGGGATCTGCAGCTCGTGGTGAATTCACTGTGGGCCTGCGGCGCTGAGGCCATCTCTGTCGGCGGGGTCCGGGTAGGCCCGAACGTGACGATCCGGCAAGCAGGTGGCGCGATCCTGGTCGACAACAATCCGATCAGCAGCCCGTACACAGTTCTTGCGGTCGGGCCGCCGCATTCGATGCAGGATCTGTTCGGCAATAGTCCGGGCCTGCGCCGGCTGCGGC
Organism: Mycobacterium sp.; assembly: GCA_049589475.1. Taxonomy (GTDB): domain Bacteria; phylum Actinomycetota; class Actinomycetes; order Mycobacteriales; family Mycobacteriaceae; genus Mycobacterium. The sequence goes on along the minus strand of JBAWAV010000091.1, from coordinate 5,764 downwards.
TGCTGGAGACGTCATACGGCGTCGGCGTCAGCGTCAGCGCCGGGGACAAGCTCACGATTCCCGCGGGCGCGGTCCGAGATGTCAAGTTCGCCAAGCAGATTGGGCCTTAGCTCAGACAATGCACATGCGGAGAGTCGAGATGATGGGAGCGGAACACCGATGATCGGTATCGCAGCGCTGGTCGTCGGCATCGTGCTGGGCCTGGTATTCCACCCCAGTGTGCCGGAGGTCGTCCAGCCTTACCTGCCGATTGCGGTGGTCGCCGCGCTCGACGCGGTGTTCGGCGGGTTACGGGCTTACCTGGAGCGGATTTTCGACCCGAAGGTGTTCGTGGTGTCGTTCGTCTTCAACGTGCTGGTCGCGGCGCTGGTGGTCTATGTCGGTGACCAGCTAGGCGTCGGCACACAGTTGTCGACCGCGATCATCGTCGTCCTCGGTATCCGCATCTTCGGTAACGCGGCCGCGCTGCGGCGCCGGCTGTTCGGGGCTTGACGCGGATGAGGCCGACATGAGCGACGACGATCGCCACGACGACGACACTGCGCAGCACGGCCGCCACGAACTGGCGCCGCACCAGCCGCGACCCGCGATCGGCGAGTTGGCGCCCCGCGGTTTTCTCGGCGTGCTGCGCCGCGGCCGAACCGTATTCGGCACGCTGGCGGTGATGCTGTGCCTGCTGCTCGGCGTGGCCATCGCAACCCAGGTCCGCCAGACCAGCACCGGCGACTCGCTGGATACCGCCCGCCCCGCCGACCTGCTGGTGCTGCTGGACTCGCTGCGCCAACGCGAAGCCACGCTGAGCACCGAGGTCGCCGAACTGCAGCGGTCGTTGAACGCCCTGCAAGCTTCGGGCAGCAGCGACCAGGCCGCCATCCAGAACGCCCAGTCCCGGCTCGCGGCGCTGTCGATCCTGATCGGCACCGTCGGCGCCACCGGGCCCGGTGTCACGGTTCAGATCGCGGACCCGGGGCCGGGCGTCGCACCGCAGGCCATGCTCGATGTGCTGGACGAGCTGCGGGCCGCCGGAGCCGAGGCGATCCAGATCAGCGACGTGCACCAGGCGGTGCGCGCCGGTGTCGACACCTGGATCGTCGGCACCCCCGGCTCGTTGACCGTCGACGGCAGAACCCTCACACCGCCGTATTCGCTTGTCGCCATAGGCGATCCACCGACGCTGGCGGCGGCGATGAACATCCCCGGCGGCGCGGTGGATAGCGTCAAACGCGTCGGCGGCACCATGACCGTGCAGCAGGGCGACAAGGTCTACATCACCGCCTTGCGGCAACCAAAACAGCGCCAATACGCTCAGCCCGTCAAGTAGTCACCGAGCAGAACAGGAAAACCGTGAGCGAAACCCCGCCCGATTTGCACTACACCGCCGAACACGAGTGGATTCGGCGAACCGGAGACGACACCGTCCGGGTCGGGATCACGGACTTCGCCCAGGAAGCGCTCGGCGACGTGGTGTTCGTCCGACTGCCCGAGCTGGGCGCCGACCTGACTTCGGGAGAGGCGTTCGGCGAGGTGGAGTCGACCAAGTCAGTCTCGGATTTGTATGCACCGGTTTCGGCGAAAGTCGTTGCTGTGAACGACGATCTGGATTCCAGCCCTGAGCTGGTGAACTCCGATCCCTACGGCGCCGGCTGGCTGATCGACCTTCAGGTCGACGGTGACACCCTGCAAAAAGCCTTCGACGAGCTGCTGGACGCCGAGACCTACCGCGGCACGCTGGCCGAGTGATCCTTGTTATGGTTCCTTCGCTCGGCGACGATGCGCGCCGGGCCAAGGGACGATCAGATGTCGCCGCCGATCCGGCGGGGGACGGCACATTGAGCTCCTGTGCGCGGTACGGTCGTCACATCGACGGTCAGAGCGGGTGGGAAGCCGGTCGAGCAGACCCAACCAGACAGCGCAGCAGCGGCCAGTGAGGAGCAGCGGGTGACGGACAAGGACAACGACCAGACCTCTGATGAAGTCACCGTGGAGACGACATCTGTCTTCCGCGCCGACTTCCTCAATGAGCTGGACGCTCCCGCCCAGACGGGCGCCGAGACCTCGGTGTCTGGAGTCGAAGGGCTGCCGGTCGGTTCGGCATTGCTCGTCGTCAAAAGGGGACCGAACGCCGGCTCTCGTTTCCTGCTCGACCAGCCGACCACCTCGGCCGGTCGCCACCCCGACAGCGACATCTTCCTCGACGACGTCACCGTCAGCCGCCGGCATGCCGAATTCCGCTTGGACAGTGACGAGTTCCACGTCGTCGATGTCGGCAGCCTCAACGGCACCTACGTCAATCGTGAGCCGGTCGATTCGGCCGTGCTGGCAAACGGCGACGAGGTACAGATCGGCAAATTCCGCCTGGTGTTCCTGACCGGCCCCAAGGTCGGTGACGATAACGGAGGGCCGGGAAGCTAGTGACCGCGCCCGAGACCCCCGCACTGAGCGGGATGTCTATCGGAGCGGTCCTCGACCTGCTACGGCCGGACTTCCCGGATGTGACGATCTCCAAGATCCGCTTCTTGGAGGCCGAGGGTCTCGTCACGCCGCAGCGCGCGGCGTCGGGCTATCGCCGGTTCACCGCCTACGACTGTGCGCGCCTGCGGTTCATCCTGACCGCCCAGCGGGATCAGTATCTGCCGCTCAAGGTGATCAAGGCGCAGCTCGACGCCCAGCCTGACGGCGAGTTGCCACTCGCCGGATCTCCTTACGGCGTACCGCGATTGGTGTCGGTCGGCGACGACGGAGCCGCCGCGGACTCGGCGGCGGTGTCCTCCGCCCGCGTCCGGCTGAGCCGAGAAGACCTGCTGGAACGTTCCGGGGTCGACAGTGACCTGCTGACGGCGCTGCTCAAGGCCGGCGTGGTCACCACCGGGCCGGGCGGCTTTTTCGACGAACACGCGCCCGTGATCCTGCAGTGCGCGCGGGCGCTCGCCGAGTACGGGGTCGAACCACGTCACCTGCGGGCATTCCGCTCGGCCGCCGACCGGCAATCCGACCTGATCGCGCAGATCGCCGCGCCCCTCGTCAACGCGGGCAAGGCCGGCAAGACCGGCGCCCGCGACCGCGCCGACGACCTCGCACGCGAAGTCGCCGCACTCGCCATCACGCTGCACACCTCGCTGATCAAGTCAGCAGTGCGCGACGTACTGCATCGCTGAAGGACTAGACTTCGAACCACAGCTTGCGTTCGGCGGCTTGACCTTTGCGCCGCGGCGTCGGAGCAGGTGTGATTGGACACGGCAGCAGGTGCGGAAGGCAGACACAGATGGGTGAAGTTCGCGTCGTCGGCATTCGCGTCGAGCAGCCGCAGAACCAGCCGGTGCTGCTACTGCGTGAGGCCAACGGTGACCGCTACCTGCCGATCTGGATCGGCCAGTCCGAAGCCGCGGCGATCGCCCTCGAGCAGCAGGGAGTTGAGCCGCCGCGCCCCTTGACGCATGACCTGATTCGGGATCTGATTGCCGCACTTGGTCATTCGCTCAAAGAGGTGCGAATTGTCGATCTGCAGGAGGGCACGTTCTACGCCGACCTGATCTTCGATCGCAATATCACTGTCTCGGCGCGGCCATCGGATTCGGTGGCCATTGCTTTACGTGTAGGGGTGCCGATTTACGTCGAGGAAGCGGTGCTTGCCGAGGCCGGACTGCTCATCCCTGACGAGAGCGACGAAGAACCCTCAACCGCCGTCCGCGAGGACGAAGTCGAGAAGTTCAAAGAGTTTCTGGACAGCGTCTCACCCGACGATTTCAAGGCGACCTGACGTCGGCACGGCGCTAGTCGGGGGCTGCCTCTCGGGTAGTGGGACAGCCCCGGATCGGCGACATCACGGATGCGTCTCATCTGCGAGTTCGACCTCGACACGCCCGTTGGATAGCGTGGAGTAATCGCCCCGACCGCCATACTTTGATTCGACTGATTAGTTCGTAGTTAGTTGCAAAAACACCACAACGTGTCGAAAAGCGTATGCTCACAAGCACTCGATTGAGCAAACGCGGAGATCGGCAGCCCGTCACGAGCGCGATCGGCGAGAGGAAGCACCGTGGGAGATCAACCACGTCAGGATGAACTGGATCTCGAGTCGGTAACCGCGCTAGACGACAGTCCAGCAACCCACGCCGATCAGGCCATCCACGCAGCGAGCGAGCCCGTACAGGGTGGTCTGTTCCCCGACGACTCCGTTCCCGATGAACTGGTCGGTTACCGCGGCCCGAGCGCGTGCCAAATCGCCGGCATCACCTATCGCCAACTGGACTACTGGGCACGCACGTCGCTGGTCGTGCCATCGATCCGCAGCGCAGCCGGCTCGGGCAGCCAGCGGCTGTACTCGTTCAAAGACATCTTGGTCCTCAAGATCGTCAAGCGACTGCTGGACACCGGGATCTCGTTGCACAACATCCGGGTTGCCGTCGATCATCTGCGCCAGCGCGGCGTGCAGGACCTGGCCAACATCACGCTGTTCTCCGACGGGACAACGGTGTACGAATGCACTTCGGCCGAAGAGGTCGTCGACCTGCTGCAGGGCGGCCAGGGCGTGTTCGGTATCGCAGTGTCCGGAGCGATGCGTGAACTTACCGGCGCTATCGCCGACTTCCCGGGCGAGCGCGCCGACGGCGGCGAGGCGATCGCCGCGCCGGAAGACGAGCTGGCGTCCCGGCGCAAGCACCGCGACCGCAAGATCGGCTGACCGGAGAACTTCTGCGCCGCCGGCCCCTCTGGCCGCGGCAAGTGGGTAAACTCGACACCGCATCGTTCTAGCGCGGGAGAGTTTCGTGGCTGCCAGCCACGGACGCCGAAGGAGCAATACCTCTCCGTCAACCTCTCAGGCACCCGGACCGCGCCGGACCCCGATGCCTCTGGAAAGCGGTGGCCCCACGCGGACCACCCGCCCATGGGGAAAGACATTCGGATGTCGAATCTCTCAGGCGCCCGGTTCGGGTAGACGACAGAGGGGGAGGACCTGTGTTCCTTTGCCTCTGTCAGGAGTTCGCCAGTGTCCGACTACACCAACCCGCTTTTCGCCGACCGGCACATCGGCCCGGACAGCGACGCCATCGCAGCGATGCTCGAGGTCATCGGGGTCGATTCCCTGGAAGAGTTGGCGCGCCGCGCTCTGCCCGCGGGAATCCTCGACGGCTTGACCGATTCGGGGTCCGCGCCGGGTCTTGATCACTTGCCACCGGCGGCCAGCGAGGCCGAAGCGCTTGCTGAACTGCGCGCGCTGGCCGACGCGAACACCGTCGCGGTGTCGATGATCGGCCAGGGTTACTACGACACGTACACACCGCCGGTGCTGCTCCGCAATATCTTGGAGAACCCCGCCTGGTACACCGCCTACACGCCCTACCAGCCGGAAATCAGCCAGGGCCGGCTCGAGGCGCTGCTGAACTTCCAGACCATGGTGGCCGACCTCACCGGTCTCGAGGTGGCCAACGCGTCGATGCTCGACGAGGGCACCGCGGCCGCCGAGGCGATGACGCTGATGCACCGCGCCGTGCGAGGAAAGGCCAACAAACTGGCTGTCGACGTCGACGTGTTCGCTCAGACCGCCGCGGTGCTGGCCACCCGCGCCGAGCCGCTGGGCATCGAGATCGTGACCGCCGACCTCCGTGACGGATTGCCCGACGGCGATTTCTTCGGCGTGATCGCACAGCTGCCCGGCGCCAGCGGCCGGGTCACCGACTGGTCGTCGCTGGTGACCGAGGCGCACGACCGCGGCGCGCTGGTGGCTATCGGCGCCGACCTGCTGGCCCTGACGTTGATTACGCCA
>JBAWAV010000090.1:0-6811 GCA_049589475.1 Mycobacterium sp. | reverse complement strand
CCGGCGTACTGCAGGTACCAGGCGATGTTGCCCAGCGATCCGCCGAAGAAGCTGACGCCCGCACCGGCGAAGGTGATCTTCGAGGTCGATGCGAACACGTACGGGCGGTTCGGATTTCCCGCGGCGGCGGCCAGCCCCAGCACGTCGATCGGACGAGGGAAGTCCAGCGTCAGAGTGTGCACCGCGTAGGCGTTGTCCCAGAACAATCGGAAGTCATTGGCGGCCGTCCGCATTTGAACAAGCCGGCGGACCGTCTCCCACGAATAACTCAGGCCGGTGGGGTTGGCGAACACCGGGACCGCCCACAAGCCTCTGATCGCGGGGTCGACGGCGACCAGCTCTTCGATCATGTCGACGTCTGGACCGTCCTCGTGCATCGAGACCGGGATCATCTCGATGCCCATGGTCTCGGTGATGGCGAAGTGGCGGTCGTAACCGGGAACCGGGCACAAGAACTTGACCCTGTCCGGCTCCTGCACCCAGGGCCGCGGCGAATCCACGCCGCCGTACAGCATCGAGAACGCGACGACGTCGTGCATCAACTCGAGACTGGCGTTGTTGCCGGCGATCAGGTTCGGCACCGGAATGCCTAGCAACTCGCCGAAGATGGCCCGCAGTTCGGGCAGTCCGTGCTGTCCGCCGTAGTTGCGGGTATCGGTGCCCTCGCCGTCGCGGTAGTCAGACCCCGGCAGACTCAGCAAGGCGTTGGACAAGTCGAGTTGTTCGCTGCACGGCTTGCCGCGGGTGAGGTCGAGGGACAGCTTCTTGGCTTGCAGGTCGGTGTAGTCCTGCCGGTGGCGTTCGTGCAGCGCCGTGAGGTCGGTACGGCCTAGGGAACTGAACGAGCCGTACGACACTGTCCGCCCTTCACTCTGAAGTGTGATTGGGGACCCCGCGCACCCGCCAGAGCCCATTGACCCTTGCTGCCTTCCGGCCCTGGGGGAGTTCACAGGATAGACGCCGCGCGGGGTCCACCGAGAGTCTAGTACCCGGGCGGGACGCGATCGCCCGAAGACCCTGACCTCGGCTTAACCGCCCGCCTCCTGCTCAGGCCGTTCCGGCCTGCATCGTCGCCGACCTGGGCTCGGCTACCATTGCCGACGGAGGATTCGCCTAGTGGCCTATGGCGCTCGCCTGGAACGCGGGTTGGGTTAACGCCCTCGCGGGTTCAAATCCCGCATCCTCCGCGCAAAGTCCGGGGGATGACCAGGCTCTATTGATAGGGTCTGGTCGCTTCCGGATCACGAAGCTCGAGGAGGAGCATGGGACGCAGAGTCGCCACACTCTGGCACGCGACGTTCTCGCTCGCCGCCGGCGTCCTCTACTTCTTCTTCGTGCTACCGCGCTGGCCCGAGCTGATGGGCGACACCTCACATGCGCTGGGCACGGCGGCCCGCATTGCGGCCGGCGTGCTGATCGCGCTGGCAGCCTTGCCGGTGGTATTCACGCTGCTGCGATCGCGTAAGCCGGAATTCGGCACGCCCGCACTGGCATTGACGCTGTTGACTGCGTCGGTCGTGGCACACGTGTCGGCGGGTGTGCTGATTGCCGGTACGGCCATCAGCGAGATCTGGTTGAGCCTGGACCGCGTCGGCCAGTGGCTGTTCGGCGTCTACGGCGCGGCGGCCGCGATCGCGGTGCTCGGCATCTTCGGGTTCTACCTGTCGTTCGTCGCCGAGCTGCCGCCTCCTCCGCCGAAGCCGCTCAAGCCGAAGAAGGACAAGACGAAACGGCGCCGCGGCAGAAAAGACACCGAAGCCGACGAGAGCGCCGCGGCCAATGTTGATGCGGCCGAAACCGCTGACGACGCCACCGAGACAGCCGACGAATCCGACGACAGCCCCGAAGTGGAGACGGAGTCGACGGCGGTGGAACCCGACGCGACCGCCGACGAGCCCCCCACTGCCGAACAGACCGAGCCCGACGACAACGAAGCCGAAGAGACCGCGGCCGACGACACCGACTCGTCGGCCGGCGGTCTGCGCAACCGGCGTCCGACCGGCAAGGGGTCAGGTACGCACCGGCGCCGCCGTTCGCGCCGCGGCGTCGCGGTCGACGACTGATTCGGTCACATCTAGCCACGACTCGATCAGTCTGCTGACCGCGCCGATATTGCCGAGCTGACAGTGGTTGCTCGCCTGCTCTGCGGCGGTGAAAACCCGGGTGGTCACCGACCGCGCGTTGATCAAAGCGTCCGCCTGCCGGCGTAACTGCCGGAGCGGCACATAGTGGTCGTCGGCGCCCGCGAGCAACAGCACGTCGGCGCGAACTCGGTCCGAGATCTTCCTGGTGCTCATTGTGGTTGTCGCGCGCAGGAAGTCATACGGCGTCGCGGTGCCGGTGATGTGCATGCCCTGCTGTAATCCCCATTCGGAAACCGGCTTGCGAGCGGCGGCGCGGTCGGCGATGGCATCGACAAACCGGCGCGCACGCAGGTTCAGTAACGCGCGCAACGGAATTCGGACACCTCGGCCGATCTGGCCGGCGATGACCTCGAATTCGTCGTCGAGAATGTCGAACGCCACCGCGCGGGCGATCCGCGGCTCGAACGCAGCTGCGCGGATGACCAGACCACCACCCAACGAGATACCTATGGCGGCGACGTCTTTCAGCTGAAAGTGATCCAGAACAGCGGCCACCGGTTTTTCCCATTCGGAGATCATCGTGAGGCCGTAGTCCTCGAGTGCACTTCCCTGCCCCGGGCCCTCGAATAGCACGATGCGCCGGCCCGCGTCGACCATGCTGGCGATCATCGGAAAGAACTCTTCGATGTAGCTGTCGAATCCGCCGAACATCACGACGGTGGAACCGATCTGACGTTCCGGTCGCAGGTCGTAGGCCGGCATGTTGCCCGAACCGAACGCGATGAGTTCGGGAGTCACGCCGTAGGCGGTGCGCATCGCAGTCAGAAACCGGGCGCGGCTCGCCGGACGACGCGAGTCGGTCGCCAGCATGAAGAACTCCGCCGCACGGTCGTAGTAGGCAGCGGCGATGACGCGATCGTCCTCGCGGGCTTGCTGCGCCAGGGCGAGGAACCCGTCGATCAATTCCGGGTAGGTGCGGCGGGTGGCCAACTCGGCGACCTCGTCGATCGCCGACGGGCCGATCCACTGCACCCAGCGATTGAACTGAAAGTTCACGCTGATGTCAGGGTGAAAGCGCCGGTAGCCGATCGGCGGGGTTGCGCCGGTGCAGTCGAGACGGGGTGCGGACGCATCCATGGTGAGCTCCTATCGCAAGTTATCTTGCAATAGCATGCGCCGCTGCCGGCCATATTGCAAGTGAAGTTGCGATACGCTGTCGGCATGTCCTCCGCCGCAACGCATCGTCGCGGTGAGCATGTCCGCCAGGCGGTGCTGGCCGCCGCGGCCGGGGAGCTCGCCGCCCACGGGTTCGACGGGGCGACGGTTGCCGGAGTGGCCAAGCGATCGGGTGTGCACGAGACCACTGTCTACCGGCGGTGGGTGACCCGGGAGAACCTCTTCGTGGCGGCCCTGCTCGAGCGCAGCGCCGACGCTATCCCCGTCCCCGACACCGGGTCGACCCGCAGCGATCTGCTCGCGCTCGTCCGGGAAGTCGTCGGCTACGCCGGCTCCCCCGCAGGTATGGCGCTGTTGCGGGCGGCACTGCTACCGGTCGACGACGCGTATGCCGATGCCCGCAAAGACTTTTGGGCGCATCGACTGGACGCATTGTCGCCGGTGGTCCAGCGCGGCATCGAGCGCGGCGACCTGCGTGCCGATACCGACGCCCGGTTGCTGCTGGAGATTCTCGTCGCGCCGATTCACGGGCGGCTCCTGCTCACCGGTGAACCGGTCGACGACAGCCTCGCCGAGCGGTTGGTCGAGTTGGCGCTCAACGGCGCCGCAGCGTCGCCCGGCCAACTCTGAGAATCCCGTTTCCGGTTTGGCGAATCCCGTTTCCGGCTCGGCCGCGCTTCCCTATGCTGAGCGCGTGCCCAACACATATCGAGTAGTTCAGTGGAACACCGGAAACGTCGGCAAGAGCTCGCTGAAGTCGATCGCCACGAATCCCCTGCTGGAATTGGTGGGGTGCTACGCCTGGTCGCCGGAGAAGGTCGGCCGTGACGCCGGCGAACTTGTCGGCATCGCGCCGCTTGGGGTCGCCGCAACCAACGATGTCGACGCACTGCTCGCGTTGAAGCCCGACTGCGTGGTCTACAACCCGATGTGGATCGATGTCGACGAGTTGGTCCGCATCCTGTCGGCAGGCGTCAACGTGGTCACCACGGCGTCGTTCATCACCGGAGGCAACCTCGGAGCCGGCCGCGACCGGATCGTCGAGGCCTGCGAGAAGGGTGGCTCGACGATGTTCGGCTCCGGCGTGAGCCCGGGCTTCGCGGAACTGCTGGCCATCGTCTCGGCCATGGTGTGCAACCGAGTCGACAAGGTCACCGTCAACGAAGCCGCCGACACCACCTTCTACGACTCACCGGAGACCGAGAAGCCGGTGGGCTTCGGCCAGCCGATCGACCATCCGGACCTGCAGGCGATGGCCGCCAAGGGCACCGCGATCTTCGCCGAGGCCGTTCGGCTGGTGGCCGACGCGCTGGGCGTCGAACTCGACGACGTGCGCTGCGAAGCCGAATTCGCCCAGACCACAGCAGATCTCGAGATGGCGTCGTGGACCATCCCGGCGGGCTGCGTCGCCGGGGTCTACATCAGCTGGCAGGGCATCATCGGCGACCGGACCGTCATCGACCTCAACGTCCGGTGGCGCAAAGGGCAGACGCTCGACCCGGACTGGAAGATCGACGGCGACGGCTGGGTCATTCAGGTCGACGGCCAGCCGACGGTGACCACCAAGGTCGGCTTCCTGCCGCCGCCGTATTTCGAGGCCACCACCATCGAGGAGTTCATGGACCTCGGGCACATCATGACGTCGTTGCCAACGCTCCACGCGATTCCGGCGGTAGTCGCCGCCGCGCCGGGGATCGCGACCTACACCGATCTGCCGCTGACGTTGCCGCGCGGCGTGGTGCCGATCTAGCGGGCCGGGATGTTCTGCAGCTTGCCTTGGAGGTCAGGGCAGTACTGGGCGATCGCGGTGCCGAGGAACTGATAGGTCTGCACCTGCGAAGTCCCGCGGGGCAGGTTGATCGAGAGAAAGTGAGCCGCCGCCGCGGCGTCCGGATCGACACCCACACCCAGCCGGTGGCAGACGATCTTGCCCAAATACGGGTTGTAGTCGTGTGCGCCGTAGATGCCGAACCTGCCGAGCTGGTTGTCGAAATCTGTGTCCGGGTCGGCGAACGCCGGCGCCGACAATCCGAACGCGGCGGCGACCGCGATGGCCGCAATGCCCGCGGACCTCAATGCCTTCATGCGCTGGATCGTACCCACGTTGACTCTCCGTATGCACTTAGTCATCGATCCTCCTCGACTCGCCAAGCCGTCGCTCCGGACTCGCGCTACGGTCTTCAACAGCCGCACTGCCCGGTTTCTTTCTAGTCGCCAATTCAGATTAGAGTAGCTAAGGTTACACACAGGCTAATTAGTTGAGCAGCCTTCGCCCCTGGTTAAGGAATGACGCGCGTATGACGACCACTGAGCCAAGGACCGAGCCACTGAAGACCCAAGGATCCGCCGGTAACGCGGGAAAAAAGGTCGCCCCCCGGCCGGTCAAACGGAGGCCACTGGCTAGTCTGCTCACCCGATTCTGGCTCGTTCTGCTGATCGCGGCTGTCGTCGCGCTGTCCGGATTCGTCGTCCACCGACTGCACGGTGTCTTCGGCGTTCACAAGGGTTCGTTCGGTGGTGGCACAACCGCTGACGTCATCGACCAGTTCAACGCCAAGACGATCACACTCGAGGTCTGGGGCTCACCGGGCAGCACGGCAACAATCAACTACCTCGATGAAAACTCCCACCCGCAGCAGGCTCTCAACGTGCCCTTGCCCTGGAACACAGTATTGAGTTCAACGAAGCCCGGCATCCCGGCCAACCTGGTAGCGCAAGGAGACGGCAGTTGGATCGCCTGCCGGTTCGTCGTGGACAACCACGACGGGCGCGGTGCTGTCATCAAGGGTGCGAATCAGTCGCCCCCTAACGAATCAGTGAATGCCTTCGTCTATTGCCTGGACAAGTCCGCATGAGCGAAACCGAGGTCGAACGGCCCGCACCGGCGATCTCCCAGCCGCTGATCCCGCCGTTCCTGCCGAAGTGGATCCATCGCCTCGCGCTGCCGATCGTTCTGATCTGGCTGGGCATCGTCTTCGTCACCAATACCGTGGCGCCACAGCTCGAGGAGGTCGCCAAGAACCACTCGGTATCGATGAGTCCGACAAGCGCGGCATCGTTTCAGTCGATGATGCGCGTCGGAAAGACGTTCAAAGAGTTCGATTCCGACAGCTCGGCAATGATCCTGCTGGAGGGTGACAAGCCGCTAGGGGCGGGGGCGCACCGCTATTACGACGAGATCGTCAAGCGGCTAGAGCAAGACACCAAGCACGTTCAGCACATCCAGGATTTCTGGAGTGATCCGCTCACCGCGGCAGGCTCCCAGAGCCACGACCAAAAGGCCGCCTACGTCCAGGTCTATCTCGCCGGCAACATGGGCAGCGGCCAGTCCACCGAATCCACCGAAGCCGTCCGCAAGATCGTGGACTCGGTGCCGGCGCCACCGGGGATCAAGGCCTACGTCACCGGGGCGGGTCCGCTGTTCGCCGATCAGTCCCACGCGGGTGAGAAGGGCGTCGCGAAAGTCACCCTGGTCACCCTTCTGGTGATCATCGTGATGCTGCTGTTCGTCTACCGGTCGGTGAGCACCGTGATGATCATGCTGTTCATGG
>JBAWAV010000089.1:0-4845 GCA_049589475.1 Mycobacterium sp. | reverse complement strand
ACGGGCAACCGTGCGGCGTGTTCAGTTGGCAGCCGCCCGCTGGGCTGGTGGTCGCGCTCTCGGATCTGCTCGACGCGGGAAGGCAGGCAGCGTGACCATCGAGCTTGCCGTTAATGCGACCGGCCTGCTGCAGACATTCAACGAGGGCGGCGTGCTGGACGTTTCGGACGTTCGCGTAGCGGATCGGATCTGCCACCTCGGCAGGGAGTCTGACGAACGCGTGGCTTTGGCTGTCGCGCTGCTGGTACGTGGCCTTCGCGGCGGATCGGTCTGCATCGAATTGGGGACCATCGCTTCCGACATCGGCGTCGACGACGTGCCGTGGCCCGAACCGGAGGGGTGGCTCGCGGCGGTGCGGGACAGTGCACTGCTTGGCCAGGTTCTACATCTTTACGACGAGCGATTGCTGTATCTGGACCGGTATTGGCGCGAGGAGAAGCAAGTCTGCGACGACTTGTTGGCGCTGCAGGTGTCCAAACCGGTAGGCGATGTGCCCGCCTCTGAGCGACTTTTTCCGGCCGGTTTCGAAGAACAGCGCGAGGCTGCGGAAATTGCTCTGGCGCAAGCGGTCACGGTGCTGACCGGTGGACCCGGGACTGGGAAGACCACCACAGTTGCGCGGTTGCTGGCGCTGCTCGCCGAGCAAGCTGGTGCATCCCGACTGAGAATCGCACTGGCTGCGCCAACGGGAAAGGCCGCGGCCCGACTGGCCGAAGCCGTGCAACTCGAAGTGGCCAGACTGGAGGAGCCCGATCGTGTGCGGCTCGGCGGACTGCAGGCGATGACGCTGCATCGACTGCTGGGCAGCCGCCCCGACACGTCGTCGCGGTTTCGGCACGATCGCGGAAACCGGTTGCCGCACGACGTAATTGTCGTCGACGAGACGTCAATGGTGTCGCTAACGATGATGGCGCGACTGCTCGAGGCGGTGCGCCCGGATGCCCGGCTGATCTTGGTCGGCGATGCCGATCAGCTGGCGTCGGTCGAAGCGGGCGCGGTGCTGGCCGACTTGGTCGAGGGCATTTCGGCGCGAACCGATATGCGGGTCGCAACGCTGAAAACATCGCACCGTTTCGGCAAGACAATCGGCCTCCTCGCCGAGGCGATCCGAGTCGGTGACGCGGATCGTGCGCTGGGGCTGTTGAAGTCCGGCGGCGAACACATCGACTTCATCGACGCCGACTCTGATGCGCTGCGTTCGGTCCTGCTGCCGCATGCGTTGCGGCTGCGCGAGGCCGCGTTGTTCGGCGCTGACGATGTCGCGTTGGCGACGCTGGATGAGCACCGGTTGCTATGTGCCCACCGGGAAGGTCCGTACGGTGTCCGGCACTGGAACCGTCAGGTCGAGAAATGGCTGTCCGAGGAGTCGGGCCAGCCGCCGTGGACTGAGTGGTACCCCGGGCGCCCGCTGCTCGTGACCGCCAACGACTACGGGCTGCACATCTACAACGGCGACACCGGTGTGGTCACCGCCCGCGCCGACGGTCTTCGGGCCGTCATCGCGGGCGCCGGCGGACCGCTGGACTTCGCGACCAGCAGGCTATCTGACGTCGAGACCATGCATGCGACGACGATTCACAAATCTCAGGGCAGCCAGGCCGACGAAGTGACAGTCCTTCTGCCGGGGGAGGATTCGCGGCTGTTGACGCGGGAGTTGTTCTACACGGCGGTGACGCGGGCGAAGAAGAAGGTTCGGGTCGTTGGGCTGGGGGCGTCCGTCCGGGCGGCGATCGACCGACGGGCCACGCGGGCAACAGGGTTGCGGCTGCGCTTAAAGGAGTGATTTCACCCGAGCTGGAAAAAATCCAGCATTTGAACGATAGGGAGGAATGAGGCTCTGGCACAGGCCGCTACGCAGACTCTCGGCGAGCTGACAATGGGAGCGACTTGTACCCTCATCGCCCAGCGCTCGCCCGGTCATCTGCTATGAAAGTCTCGACATCCTGCGGCTGGACATCGATGGGACGGCCTTCCCTACCTCGACGAGAACCGACAAGCGAGCGTAGCGCCTCCCGTGTCTCGGGGTCGGTCGAATAGATGACCGTGCCGATCATCCCGCGAGTCAGCAGGACCTTGTAGACATGACGCACAAGAACGTTGAATCTGTTGTCGGGAACAGTCTTCGGGTTGCGGAAATCAGGATCCCGGTTGGAACCGCGGATCGTCACGAACCGCCCGTCGCGCCACACGAGGTCCGGTCCGAGGATAACGCCGTTCCAGTCGTACTCGAACCCCTGTGCGGTATAGACGCAGCCCACCTGCTCGAATCCGCCCTCGTCGGTGGCCCACAGCGCACTGGGTGGTGCATCTCCGATTCGCCTGTCGCTCTTGCTGTTCCACGGACGTGACCACGCCCCAATCTGAACGTCAGGAACGAGGGTTCCGTCCTTGCGTGCATCGCTCCACGGCCAGCAATACCCAGCGGTGATACGCGCCGTGTATCCCTTCTGCATCTGGGCTACCAGATAGCGTTCCATCTCCTCGGGCGTCTCAGCTAGGCTGACATGGAACTGCGGATCACCGGACCACACCGTTGGTGGATCATCGCCGTCGAGTCCCAGCAGTCGGACCACCCAGTGCACGTACTCCTCGCTCCCGCCGCACCGAAACTGCTCGCCGAGCGCAATGTGCTGAAAGTCGAGTCCGAGGTCCTGAGCGTGGTGCTCGATCTGCGCAAGGGTTCCCATTTCACCGGGACGTACCACCTGGTGCTCATCGAGCAGAAAGACCGGAACCCGGGCAGCGGCAATGAGTTCGTCGATCTGCAGGCGATCGGTCCGAAACTCCGCGCGGGTGTACCGGTCGACCGACGTTTGCCGGATGCGATGCGCCTCATCCATGACCAGAACGTCCAAGCCGTTGGGATCGGCCGTCATGAACTGGTTGAAATACTTAAATAGCGCTCGGACCTTCGGGGCTCTGACAGCCGCGACTTTCCTGAGCGTCTGAGTGAACGAGCGTGACCCCGTCGCATGGATGACGGTACGACCCCGCCGGGCAAGCTCGCCGACCAGAGACAGCGCGATGACGCTCTTGCCACTGCCGGGCCCACCGGTGACCGCGATCACTCGCTTAGCGTTCCCGGCGCGCGCGTGTTCCACTGCGTGCATAACCAAGTCCACCGCTAGCTGCTGGTTTCCGATCAACCGGAACTGCGAGCGGTCGCGGATCTCCGCAGCCGCAAGCTTCAGCAGCTGTTTCGACGGTGCCACGGGAGAGTTGATCAACAAATCAGCCGCCTGACGCCCGGGGACCGGAGCAAGCCTCGACCGAAGGAAGTCGAACAAGGCTCCCTTGTCGGCGGCAGTGAAGAGTCGGCCCGTCATGGAGACCGGTACGGCGAGCAGCTCCTTGACGAGAGCAGGATCGGATGCGTTGTGCAGATAGGCGATTCCGGCCACCGAATCAGGCCGGTCCGCTATCACTCGGGCGAAGTCGAGAAGGTACTCGCAGTAGCCTCGCACCTGAATCACGGGATGCAGCCGCGGTCCCCCTGGGACACCCGGAACTTCGACGATCTCCGGGTCGCCTTCAAACGTGTAGGCGGCTGACCACTGCTTCAACTCGACGATGACGTATGACGCCTCGCCGGTTCGCGGGTGGGTGCCGGCGAGGACAACGTCGGCGCGCTGTGATGTGAGCGGCAGATGATATTCGACGAGCATCTCGACGTCGCCGAGGCCGGCATCGGCAAGGTCCGAAGCCAAGACTGGGAGGCTGCGCTTCCAAGAGGACTGCTCGGCGGGCGCCGCACGCCGGCCAGTTCGGTAAAGCATTTGCTCCAGCATCTGCTCAACCAATGACTCGGGCGTCATACCAACAAGACGATCCGCGGTCGTCCGGATGAGTGTCACGTCGAGTTCCCCAAGGCAGCACGAACACAGTCGTGCGGGTGGGGACATATCCGAACCGGCTAAAGGTCACCGAGGAAGTCCGTCGGACCGCAGAAATCATGCTAGGACAAGGTGGTCTCGAATCCACCGCAAAATTCGGTTATGCGCGATCCCGACGTCCGCTGCATGCCGCCTGGCGTATCAGGCCTGTTCCGCGGACGATCGAGTCGTCGCCCGCGCGACCCCGCCGTTGGATCACGCGATCTCGGTGAGAATTTCTTAAACTGTCCCTGCGATCGGCTAACGTCCGGTTCGTGCACAGGGGGATATACGAGTCGCTGCTGACGGATCAGCTCAATCAGCAGCTCGAGCAACAGAACGACCTAAAGGCCGAGTACGGCAGTGTTGACGAGGCCGAGCAGGCGCTGACGATCGCGCGCCATCTCGCGCCAATCATCGAACGCGCCATGCGTGGCGCCGGCACTGCCGAGGACCGCGTAGAACTCGTTCGGCGGATCCTCGAGGCCCTGCCTGACGCTCACGCGGTCAGCGAGGCGCTACACCAGGTCGACCCGGGCAAGATCACCCGGCTCGACGAGGTCGCGAGCGTGGTCGGCGTTGCTAAGCCTCGTCTCCCACGACCCGCCACTCCGTTCTCCGACGCCGCGCTGATGACAAACGCGCGCAACGAACCCACGCTGGCCGCCGAGCTTCGTACCGAGCTCGCGAGCGCCGATCACGTCGACCTGCTATGTGCTTTCGTCAAATGGCAGGGCCTCCGCCTACTCGAGGAGCAGCTCAACGAACTGCGCCGGCGCGACGTCACGCTCCGTGTCATTACAACGACCTACCTCGGCGCCACGGACGCTCGCGCTCTTGACGCTTTAGTCAACGAATTCGGGGCCGACGTCCGCATCAACTATGAAACCGATCGCACGCGATTGCACGCTAAAGCCTGGCTGCTGCGGCGCAATACTGGTTTCCATACCGCGTATGTTGGGTCCAGCAATCT
>JBAWAV010000088.1:0-9451 GCA_049589475.1 Mycobacterium sp. | reverse complement strand
CGGCGGCACCGGCCGCGGCGGGGCGCTCAGCGACAACCGCACCCGCGAGATCGCGGTCAAGCTGCGCGGCGCCGCGTACGGCGACACCGCCGCGCTGCGCACCCAGATAGCCGCCCTGCGCCGCGAGCGCGCCCAATTGCTGGACAGCTACCGGGGTTTCGAGAGGACACAGTTCCCCGATCCGGCGGCGCTCGACGGCAGCGCGCTACACCAGTATCTGGTGCTGCGCGGCGGAATCCGCGCCGAGGAAAGCACCATCGACTGGCTCGACGAAGTGAGCGACCGGCTGACGAACTCGAAGCAGGAGAACCGATGAACTATCCAAACCTGTTGTCGCCGTTGGACCTCGGATTCACCACGCTGCGCAACCGGGTGGTGATGGGTTCGATGCACACTGGTCTGGAAGATCGAGCCCGCCATATCGACCGGCTCGCCGAGTATTTCGCCGAACGCGCGCGCGGCGGCGTCGGCCTGATCATCACCGGCGGTTATGCACCGAACCGCACCGGCTGGTTGCTGCCGTTCGCCTCGGAGCTGACCTCGTCCGCGCAGGCGCGCAGGCATCGTCGTGTGACCGGCGCGGTGCACGACGCGGGCGGCAAGATTCTGCTGCAGATCCTGCACGCCGGCCGGTATGCCTACCATCCGCTGTCCGTAAGCGCGTCGTCGATCAAGGCGCCCATCAACCCGTTTCGCCCACGGCGGCTCTCCGCGGGCGGCGTTCGGAACACCATCGACGATTTCGCGCGTTGCGCGCTGCTTGCCCGCGAGGCCGGCTACGACGGCGTCGAAATCATGGGCAGCGAAGGGTATCTGCTCAATCAGTTCCTGGCGGAGCGAACCAACAAGCGCACCGACGACTGGGGCGGCACCGCGGAGAAGCGCCGCCGTTTCCCCGTCGAGATCGTGCGCCGCGCCCGCGCGGCCGTCGGCTCCGACTTCATCATCTGCTACCGGATGTCGATGGCCGACTATGTCGAGGGCGGCCAGAGCTGGGACGAAATCCTGGCGCTGGCGACCGAAGTCGAGGACGCAGGCGCAACCATGATCAACTCCGGCTTCGGCTGGCACGAGGCGCGGGTGCCGACGATCGTCACCTCGGTACCGGGCAGCGCCTTCGTCGACATCAGCCATGCCGTCGCCGGGCACGTCGACATCCCGGTGGTGGCCTCGAATCGGATCAACATGCCACAGGCCGCCGAGCAGATCTTGGCCGACACCGGAGTCCAACTGGTGTCGATGGCGCGGCCGCTGTTGGCCGACCCGGAGTGGGTGCTCAAGGCGCAGGCCGATCGCGACGACGAGATCAACACCTGCATCGCCTGCAATCAGGCCTGCTTGGACCATGCGTTCGTGAAGAAGACGGTGTCGTGTCTGCTCAATCCGCGGGCCGGCCACGAAACCGAGCTGATGTTGTCGCCGACGCGGTACGCGCGCTCGATCGCGGTCGTCGGTGCCGGCCCGGCGGGGCTGGCCACCGCGGTCAACGCCGCCGCGCGCGGCCACCAGGTGACGCTGTTCGAGGCCAATGACGTCATCGGTGGCCAGTTCGACATGGCTCGGCGGATACCGGGCAAAGAGGAATTCAACGCAACCATCCGGTATTTCACGACGATGCTGACCACCAACGGCGTCGAGGTACGGCTGAACACCCGGGTGTCGGCCGCCGCACTGGCCGGTTACGACCACGTCGTGCTCGCCACCGGAGTCGTACCGCGAATCCCGGCCATCCCCGGGATCGACAATCCGATAGTGTTGACCTACGCCGAGGCCATCACCGGCGCCAAGCCGATCGGCAGCAGCGTCGCCGTGATCGGCGCCGGCGGAATCGGTTTCGACGTCAGCGAATTCCTGGTCACCGCCAACTCGCCGACGCTGAACCTCAAGGAATGGAAGGCCGAGTGGGGCGTCGCCGATCCGTGGGATGCCCCGGGCGCGTTGACCACTCCGATCCCGGCGCCGCCGGCGCGCGAGGTGTATCTGCTGCAACGCACCAACGGCGCGCAGGGCCGCAAGCTCGGCAAGACCAGCGGCTGGGTGCATCGGGCGTCCTTGAAAGCCAAAGGCGTGCAACAACTGTCCGGGGTCAACTACGAGCGGATCACCGACGACGGGTTGCACATCAGCTTCGGACCGAAGCGAGAGCGCCCGCGGCTGCTCGCGGTGGACAACGTCGTCGTCTGTGCCGGTCAGGAGCCGGTGCGCGAGCTGGAAGAAGACTTGCGGCGCAACGGAATCGACCCGCACATCATCGGTGGTGCCGCGTTCGCCGCCGAGTTGGACGCCAAGCGCGCGATCAAGCAGGGCACCGAGCTGGCGGCCCGGCTGTGAGCTAGGCGGCCAACGGCGTGTAATCGGTGGTGCGCTGACGTGCCGGACGGCCGATGCCCTCGGCGATCGCGCGCAACTCGGCGACTGTCTTCGCCGAGCCGAATTCGGAGCCGGCCATCCGCGAGATGGTCTCCTCCATCAACGTGCCGCCCAAGTCGTTGGCCCCGCCGTTGAGCATCGCCTGGGTGCGCTCGGTGCCGAGCTTGACCCAGCTGGTCTGGATCTGAGAGATGCGACCGTGCAACATGATTCGCGCTAACGCGTGCACCGCACGGTTGTCGCGGTGGGTCGGCCCCGGTCGCGCCGCGCCGGCGAGGTACAGCGGCGAGTTCTGATGCACGAACGGCAGCGGGACGAACTCGGTGAAACCGCCGGTGCGGTCCTGGATGCCGCGCAACACGTTGAGGTGGCCGATCCAGTGCCGCGGGTCGTCGACATGGCCGTACATCATCGTCGAGGACGACCGCAGCCCGACCTCGTGCGCCGTCGTCACGATCTCGACCCACATCGAGGTGGGCAGCTTGCCTTTGGTGAGCACCCAACGGACTTCGTCGTCGAGAATCTCCGCCGCCGTGCCCGGGATGGTGTCCAAACCGGCTTCCCGCAAACTGATCAGCCATTCGCGAACGCTCAAGCCGCTCTTGGTCACTCCGTTGGCGACCTCCATCGGCGAGAAGGCGTGCACGTGCATCGACGGCACTCGCGCCTTGACCGCGCGTACCAGGTCGGCATAGCCGGTAACCGGCAACTCGGGGTCGATGCCGCCCTGCATGCACACCTCGGTAGCGCCGGCGACGTGTGCCTCCCACGCACGCTCGGCGACCTCGTCCGCTGACAGCGAGTAGGCGTCCGCGTCGTCCTTGCGCTGCGCGAACGCGCAGAACCGGCAACCCGTGTAGCAGATGTTGGTGAAGTTGATATTGCGGTTCACCACGAACGTCACGTCGTCGCCGACCACGTCACGACGTAGCGAATCGGCCAGTGCGGCAACGGCATCCATCGCAGGGCCATCGGCACTGGCCAGCGCGAGGTATTCCCCGTCGGTGCAGCCGGCGGGGTCGCGTTCGGCCGAGCGCAGCGCCGCGAGCACATCGGTGTCGATCCGCTCGGGTGCGCGGGCGGCCAGATCGTGCACTTGGGCGCGGATCGAGTCCCAGTCGCCGAATGCGCTGTCCAGATCGCTGCGGGCCTCGGTGTGGCGACCTTCGGTGTCGATCGCCGCGTGCAGGTCCACCCGTCCCGACGACGCGACATCGTCGGGCTCCTGCCACGGCATGCCGACCGGGTTCACATCACGGGCCAATCCGGTGGCCGGATCGGCCAGCGCGACAACATGGCCACGCACCCGCGGGTCGATCCACGCCGATCCCGCCTGCACATACTTGGGCTGCGCAGTGAGCCGCTCCACCAAGTCGTAGCCCGCGTCGGCGGTCACGGCGGCGAGGTCGTCGAGCGCGGGCCACGGCCGCTCGGGGTTGACGTGGTCCGGGGTGAGCGGCGAGACACCGCCCCAATCGTCGACACCCGCGGCGATCAGCGCCAGGCATTCGTCGGCCGACACCAGGTTGGGCGGCGCCTGGATGCGCATGGCCGGGCCCAGAACCAGTCGTGCCACCGCGATCGTGGCCAGGAATTCGTCGATGGCGGCGTCGGGCGTCGAGGCCATCGCGGTGTGCTCTTTGGCCCGGAAGTTCTGCACGATGACTTCCTGGACGTGACCGAACTCCTTGTGCGACTTGCGAATCGCATGCAGCGTCTCGGCCCGCTCGGTGAGCGTCTCGCCGATGCCGACCAGCAAGCCGGTGGTGAACGGAATGGACAGCCGGCCGGCGTCGGTCAACGTCCGCAGCCGAACTTCGGGGTCTTTGTCCGGGCTGCCGTAATGGGCCAGGCCCTTCGTCTCGAACAGCCGCCGCGACGTCGTCTCCAGCATCATGCCCATCGACGGCGCCACCGGCTTGAGCCGCGACAACTCCGACCAACTCATCACGCCCGGATTCAGATGCGGCAGCAGTCCGGTTTCCTCCAGCACCCGGATCGCCATCGCGCGCAGATACGACAACGTGGAGTCATAGCCGCGCTCGTCCAGCCACTCGCGTGCCTCGGGCCACCGATCTTCGGGGCGGTCGCCGAGGGTGAACAACGCTTCTTTGCAACCGAGTTCGGCGCCGCGGCGGGCGATGTCGAGGATCTCGTCGGGCTCCAGGTACATCCCGGCGCCCTGGGCGCGCAACTTGCCCGGGACAGTGACGAAAGTGCAGTAGCGGCAGCTGTCCCGGCACAGATGCGTCACCGGGATGAACACCTTGCGGGAGTAGCTGACCGGCAGTCGACCGGAAGCGCCCCGCCGGCCCGCCGACGTCAGACCGGCGTCGCGCACCCGGGCGGCACTGCGGCACAGGTCGGCGAGATCCTCGCCGCGGGCCGTCATCGCGACGGCCGCTTCGTCGACGTTCAGCACCACCCCGTCACGGGCACGTCGCAACACCCGGCGCATCGCGGATGCGCTGGTTCGAGTGGGTACCGACGGGCTGGGCAGCAGGGTCGGCTCTTCGCCCGGAGTCAGTGGCACGTTGGTGTAACTTCCCGCCATCCGAATTTCATCCGCACGTCCTCACTACTTGCCGACCCCGACACGTGCCATGAGCGACAACAGTAGCCTCCGGCCGTGCGGTAGCGGGTCCCTGCCCTGGTGACACAGAAATGCCTGGTCGGATCGCCCGTCAGCGTGCGGCGCGGCGCTGCAGAAGCACCCAGAATGGTGGTCCGGCGCCCGCCACCAGCAGCAGCAACGGGCTGTAGGCCAGCACGCCGCGGCCGCCGAAGATGATGTCGTGGCCCGGCCCGCCCAGGCACATGGCGGCGACGGTCAGCAGCCAGGTCCACAGCGGCAGTGCGGCCAGTCGCACCGACGCGGTCCACCGCCCGGCCGCCCACACCAGGGCGGCATTGACCAGGCCGCTGATCAACGCGCTGATGGGAAATGGGATCGCACCGATGTAGGAGGGCAGCATTAGAGCGCCGGCGATTGCCGACAAGACACCGTCGACCGCGAACAACGTCAGAACAACGACTCGGATGACGGGGTCCGTCGCGCCGGTCTCGTCGATACGGCTGGCGCGCGGCGTGGTGGCGGTCAGTTCGGAACGCTGTCCAACTGCGACGCGATGGACATGATCACCCACTGGAAGCTGTCCAGTCGGTCCTGCCAGTGCTGCTGGTTCTGGTCCAGATCCGGGTCCATCGGGCTCCTTCCATGGCTGCCTGATCGGGAAAAGCCTACCCCGCGATGGACCCGTCAAGGCCGAGTCCGGCAAGCAGGTCGGTCTCCCAGCCGCGCTCGTCGCGATCACCCGCGACGCCCGCGGTCAGAATGTAGTGCTCCTGCGCCACGACGGGCAGGGCCAGATTGTTCGACAACGCCAACGCCCGCGCGGTCGGCCCGAGGGTCAACTGGGTGGCGTGCGCGGCCAGCGCCGCGATCTTGGCCGGCAAGGCGTTCGGATCGTCGACGACGGCGTCGATCGCGTCGTCGGGAAAGCCCAGCCCGCCGAAATCGCCGTCGGGCGGCGGGATCATCCAGTCCGGCCGCAGATCGCCGGGTTCGAGTGCCTCCCAGCCGGCGACGAACGCGCTTCGCGCGATGACCGTCCAATAGAACTTCGGCACCTGCCACGGCTGGCCGGGATAGTCACCACCGTCGCCGGCCGCGGCCACCGCGGCAGTGGTGACGACGTGCGTCTGGATGTGGTCGGGATGCCCATAGCCCCCGTTGGGGTCGTAGGTCACCACGACGTGTGGGCGCATCGTGCGGATGATGTCGACGAGCGCGCCGACGGCCTCGCGTTGGTCGGCGTCGACGAACCGCCGCCTGCCGCGCGGTTCGGTGCCGACCATGCCCGAGTCACGCCAACGGCCAGGGCCGCCAAGGTAAGCCGGGCCGTCGACGCCCAGCGCGCGCAGCGCCGCAGTGAGTTCGCCGATGCGATAGCCACCGAGTTGATCGGCGTGGTCGACGGCGAGCTGTGCCCACTGGTCGCCGATCACCTCGCCCTCCTCGCCGAGCGTGCAGGTCACGACCTGCACCTGGGCTCCACGTGCGATGTAGTGGGCGATGGTGACGCCGTTGGTGATGCTCTCGTCGTCGGGATGGGCATGCACGAACAACAGCCGCGGTGCTTCCTGCATGGTCGCACCATACCGCTGTGCTGCGCGGCAAAGGATTTCGCTGCTCTAAACGCCTGAGCCGCAGCGATAGTCGGTGATTCGGCAAAGCCCTGCACTGCCAAAAGAAACGCCGATGGCTACTATCGTCGGATGGCACAGGAGACGGCATCGGTTCGCACCCGTCGCCGGGGCAAAGAACTGGTTGACGCTCTCTACGATGCGACGCTGGCCGAGTTGGCCGCGGTCGGGTACGGGGCACTGACCATGGAGGGCATCGCCGCCCGCGCCCGCACCGGCAAGGCCGCCCTGTATCGCCGGTGGTCCTGCAAGCACGATCTGGTGCACGCGACGCTGCAATACGCGCTACCGCCGTTGCCCGAGCCGCGGGCCGACCGGTCGGCGCGGGACAATCTGCTGGCCATCTTCGCCACCCACAGTGACGTCGTCGCGGGCAAGACGGCGTTCCCCGGCCTGGGAAGCATCAACCAACTCCTGCACGAACCGGAGTTGCGGGCGATCTTCGCCGACGCGGTGGTGGGACCCCGGCTGGCGGCCATCGAAGCGGTCCTGCAGGCCGGCGCGGCCAACGGCGAGATCGAGGCGACCACAATGACGTCGTACACCGCTCGGGTCGGCACCGCGCTGATCAACCAGCAGGTCCTGCTCACCGGTGCGCCACCGAGCAAGCGTCAGCTCGCCCAGATCGTCGACACCGTGCTCTCAAAATCAACGTCTGACTGACGTTATCTTCAAGCCGCGCAGCGTTTTTCACGCTCAGCGCAGTGATGGACCGAGCCGGGAAAAAGCCAAAGGCGGGCCGCCCCCTGGTCGGTCCGCCTTCGGCGTATGGGTGGTCGAAGACTCCGGCGATGCCTGGAGATCTTCAATCGGAGAGAACGTGCGAAGAATGGATGCCCGGCTTCCCATTAAACCGATGAATCGAACACTACCTGAGAAAACCCTTAGGGAGAGGAGATCGCCGGCTTTTGTTCGACAGATACCGAATCGTTACCGACGGTCACTGTCCGGTCTTGACCCACTGTCCGGCGTCACCGACGATACCGACCGGCACCACGCCGGAGAGACTGACGTTCCGCACGCTCGGCCCGGCACCGACGATCGTGGTGTCCTGCAGGATCGGCAGCACGGTGGACATCTCCCACAGCCGCGGCTCCACCGCATTGACCACCTCGTTGATGTCTCTGCTGCCGGTGAGCACGGCGTCGATATCGGCCTGAATGCTGTGATCGCAGATACCGGTCAGGTTCGACGGCGCCTGCACCAGCGCGCCGGGCTCCTGCGCACGGGCGGCCGGCGTCGAGGTCGGTGTCGTGGTAACTGGGTCCGGCTTGGCCGGCAGCGACGGATTAGGTGCGGCCGGCGGTTTGCCTGCGGGAGCCGCGGTCGACACCGCCGTCGCCTCCAACGCCGGGCAGCTGTAGCGCGACGCCAGCAGCGTCGCGAGGTTGCCACCGGCCTCGCGCCAGCCCACCAGCGCGTCCACCGTGTTGTTGACCAGCGCATCGCGGTACATCGCCACCGGGTCGAGGGCCAGCACGGTCGCCGCGACACCGACATTGCGCAACTGGTCGGCGGCGGTGTTGGCCACCGCAAGAGAGGTCGGGTCGTTGGCCGCGACACCGAGCGCCAGCGTCAGTTGCTTACCGTCCTTGCTGACCCGGCCGTGGGTGCTCTCCTGGGGACCTTCGGTCTCGGTGTCGATCTGATAGCCCGCCGACTCCAGCAGTCCGAGGGCCGCCGTTCTGGTCAGTGCCGGCGGCGCGGTCGGCACGTAGCCGGGGTCGCTGGGCGAGCGGATCTGCGCCTGATCCAAGCTGACGGTGTTGTCGCTGCCGGCGCCCACCGCGGCGAGCAGGTCCACGTCGAGCAGTCCGAGAATGGCCTTGCGCACTTGCGCGTCGGCCAGCTTCGGCTCGTTGGCGCGCAGCGTGAGCTGCATGACCCGGGGCGTCATGATCCGGGCGGTCCGCACATCGGGGATCGCCGACAACTGCGCGAAAGCCGCTGAGCCACCGTGTACTTGGGCCACCTGGGTGTCGCCGTTGCGTACCGAGTCGGCCAGCGCGGCCGGTGCCCCGGCCCGGCGGAACAGGATCAGGTCCGGTTTGGCGGGCGGTCCCCAGTAGCGGTCGTTGCGGGCCAGCAGGATCTCGTCGCGTTGCGGGTCAATGGATTCGACGCGGAACTGTCCGCCGGTCACGGGCAGTGCCCGCGCCAGTCCCGCCGGGAAGCCGCCCGGCACGTCCTTGACGATGTGGGCCGGAAGGATGTTGCTGAACAATTCGCGCCACGCCGGGTAGGGCTGCGAGAACGTGACGACGGCCTGCTTGCCGCCGTCGATCGACTGCACCCCGGTGATCCGGTCGTACCCGGCCGGATCGACAACGCCGGGTTGGCCGACCATCTGCCGCCACAGGTACCAGAAGTCGTCGGCAGCGATCGGCGCGTTGTCGGTCCACTGCGCCTCCGGCCGGATCTTGTAGGTCACCGTGAACGGGCTCTGGTTGGTCACCTCTGCCGACGTCAACAGCGTGGGATCGATTTCCCAGCGCGATCCGGTCGGCGTGCCCGCATCGGCCACCGGGCGAAAGGCGCTGGGCAGCACCAGCGCGCTGATCGCGGCGTTGACCGCGGACAGGTCAGACAGCAGATGCGGATTGAACCCGGCGCCGATCGAGTCGATGCCCATGATGATCTGCGTCTTGCGCTGCGGCGGCGGTGCGGTGCTGCGCGAGGTCTCAGTGCTCTGCGGGGCCGGCGGCGGGCTGACGGTGCAGCCGGCGAACGCCAGCAGCGAGACCAGCAGCCCGGCGGTCGCGTAGACGCGGCGGGCTGGTTTCGGCACGCCCAACAGGGTATCGGGACCGGTGCGCCCGTCGACGGTCAATGCGGCTCGCTAGCCGCGGGCCTTGGCCCGGGCCTTGCTGCGCGC
>JBAWAV010000087.1:0-3457 GCA_049589475.1 Mycobacterium sp. | reverse complement strand
CGCTGGGTGCCGTCGCCGTTGGCCCAGGTGTGCAGCACGCCGCGGGGCCCGAACTTCTTGCGGAACTCCGGGTCCTTCGGATAGTCCGGCAGTTCGGGTTCCTCTTCGGCGTTGAGGTGATACAGATTGCCGAAGAACTCGTCGAAGCCGTGCATCGTGGGCAGATGCTCGTCGCGGTCGCCGAGGTGGTTCTTGCCGAACTGGCCAGTGGCATAGCCCTGCGCCTTGAGCGCCGTCGCGATCGTCGGGTCCTGGGCCTGCAGGCCCAGCGGCGCCCCGGGCAGGCCCACCTTGGTCAGGCCGGTGCGGTACGGGTTCTGGCCGGTGATGAACGCCGCACGTCCAGCGGTGCAACTCTGCTCCGCGTAATAGTCGGTGAACAGCACCCCTTCGGCGGCGACGCGGTCGATGTTGGGGGTCCGGTATCCCATCAGCCCGTTGCTGTAGCAACTGAGGTTGCTCTGCCCGATGTCGTCGCCCCAGATGATCAGGACATTCGGCTTATCGCTCACGGTTGGCCTTTCGCGGTCGAAGCCCCGATGCCTCCGGCCGGGACCAGCTGACGCTGGCGTACCGGCCGCCCCAGAAGGATGATAGAGCCTTTTTTCGCCCCCGCCGGAGGCTTTGCTTTAAGGGTCGATATGCGTCGGCGGTGTGCTGAATATCGGGTCGGCTTCTTTGGGCGGGTCACCAACGCTCATCGTGTCGCAGTCGGTTTCGGCGGGCTGCAACGGCCCGTTGGGGAAGGACGTCAGGCAGCGTTCCCACATGCCATCGTCGATGGGGCCGTCGCACATCTTGGCAAACGGGTGTCCCGCCTCCCCAGGATCGATACAACCCGCGCGCGAAGGCGGTGCGGCGGCGACGATCCCGCCTGCGGTCACGACGGCAGCCAGACCCGCGAGGAGGTGAAGCTTCATGGAATGAAGTTAGCGCGTGTGATCCGGTGAATGTGAGAAAACGCGGTAGCGGCATGATGTGATCCGGATGAGAAAAGACCAACCCAACGAAGGGCCGGTTGTGACGCGCCTGCTGATCGCGAACCGCGGCGAAATCGCACTCCGGATCATCCGCACCGCAATCGAGTTGGGGCTCGGCACGGTCGCCGTGTACGCCGAGGACGATGCGGACAGCCCGCACGTGCACGCAGCCGACGAAGCGATCGGCCTGCCCGGCTCCGGGCCGCCCGCCTACCTCGATCACGCTGCGATTCTGTCAGCGGCCAAGGAATCCGGCGCCGAGCTGATCCATCCCGGATACGGGTTTCTGAGCGAGCACAGCGAATTCGCTCGGGCGTGCGCGGCGGCGGGTTACACGTTCGTCGGGCCGGACGCCGCAGCGCTGGAGCTGTTCGGCAACAAATCCTCGGCCCGTCGCGCCGCCGTCGCCTTCGATGTGCCGGTGCTTCCCGCCACCGACGGGCCCAGCAGCGTCGAGGACATTCGCGCGTTCGCCGCGGAGCATGAGGGTGGCATCGTGATCAAGGCGCTGGCCGGTGGCGGTGGCCGCGGGATGCGAATCGTCCGCAGGGCCGATCAGATCGACGACGCCTACCGGCAATGCGCAGGCGAGGCGGAGTTGGGTTTCGGCGACCAGTCACTGTTCGCCGAAGCCCGTCTTGTGGACGCCCGGCACATCGAGGTGCAGATTGTCGCGGCGCCGTCGGGACCGGCGTCCCGCGCGCTGGCACTCGGCGACCGTGACTGCAGCATCCAGCGTCGGCATCAGAAGCTGATCGAAATCGCGCCCGCGCAAGGCCTTTCCGAGGCGCTACGACGTGGGCTGCATAGCGCTGCGGTCCGGTTGTGCGCGCTGGCCGACTACCGCGGGCTGGCGACCGTCGAATTCCTGGTCGCCGGTGATCGATTCGTGTTCCTCGAAGTCAACCCACGAATCCAGGTCGAACACACCGTCACCGAAGAGACCACCGGGCTCGACCTGGTGGCCGTGCAGTTGGCGATCGCCCGCGGCGCGACCTTCGACGAGCTCGCCCTGCCCGCCGGAATCAGCGACGACGGCACGGAGGTCAGCGGCGGACCGGCGATGGCCCGCGGTATCGCGATCCAGGCCCGGGTCAACATGGAGACTCTCGGCGCCGACGGAACGATTTCGCCGACGGCGGGCACGCTGAGTGTGTTCTCGCCGCCGACCGGACCCGGCGTGCGCGTCGACACCTACGGCCGCCCGGGCTTGACGCCGAGCCCGCGCTACGACTCGCTGCTGGCCAAGGTGATCACTCAGGTACGCGAACCGTCGTTTGGCGCTGCGGTGCGCAAAGCGCAGACCGCGCTGGCGGAGTTCCACATCGAGGGCATCCGCACCAACATCGGGCTGCTGCGCGAAGTGCTGTCCAGCAGCCAGGTGCAATCGGGCACGGTGACAACGGCTTTCCTCGACGAGAACCTCAAGGGTTTCGCACGTGCCGCCCAGGGCCGCCGCCCGGAGATTCGAGTCGCACCGGTCGAACTGCGGGCGGGTGAGGAAGTGCTGCGCGCGCAGCTTGCCGGCACCGTGATCGAGATCGCGCCGGAAGACGCAGAATTCGCTGCGGGCGCGCAACTGGTGGTGCTCGAGGCGATGAAGATGCAGCACGTGCTGACTGCCCCGGACGCTGTGCGTGCCGTGCGGACGCTGACGGCGCCGGGGCAGGTCGTCGGGACCGGAGACCCGCTGGTGATCTTCGTCCGGACCGGGCAAAGCACGACGGCCAATGATGTCGCCGACGTTGACTTGGACCGGCCGCGCGCCGACCTCGACGATGTCCGTCGACGCCACCAGCTCACCCTCGACGAGGGCCGCCCAGCGGCGATTGCCAAGCGGCACAAGCAAAATCGGCGCAGCGCCCGAGAAAACATCGCCGACCTGGTTGACCCCGGGAGTTTCGTCGAATACGGTGCGCTCGCGGTCGCAGCGCAGCGCAGCCGCCGGTCGGAGGAGGACCTGATCGCCAACACCCCGGCCGACGGTCTGGTCGCCGGAGTGGCGAAGATCGGCGGCGTCGAGACGGCCGTGCTGTCCTACGACTACACCGTGCTGGCCGGCACACAGGGCATGCGCAACCATGCCAAAACCGATCGAGTCTTCGAGTTGGCCGCACGTCGCAAGCTGCCGGTGGTGCTGTTCGCCGAAGGCGGCGGCGGCAGGCCCGGCGACACCGACGTGGCCAATATCGCGGGTCTGGACTTGATGACGTTCCGTTCGCTCGGTGCGCTCAGTGGCAAGGTGCCGCTGGTGGCGATCGTGTCCGGGCGTTGCTTCGCCGGCAACGCGGCGCTGGCCGGCACCTGCGACGTGATCATCGCGACCCCGGACGCCAACATCGGCATGGGCGGTCCGGCGATGATCGAGGGCGGCGGTTTGGGCGAATACCGCCCGGAGGACATCGGGCCGATCGACGTGCAGCGGCGTAACGGCGTCGTCGGCCTGCCCGCCCGCGACGAGGCGCACGCGGTGTCGT
>JBAWAV010000086.1:0-5024 GCA_049589475.1 Mycobacterium sp. | reverse complement strand
CTGGTCAAGGAATTCACCTTCGACTACCCGAGTCAGATCATCGCGGGGCTGCTGGGTCTGCCGGAAAAGGACTATCCGCAGTTCCAGCGCTGGTCGATCTCGCTGTTGAGCTGGTTGATGAACCCCGAACGCGGGCTTGCGGCCTCGGCCGCGCTGTGCGAGTACTTCGAACCGATCCTGGAGGCGCGTCGCGCCGAGCCCAAAGATGACCTGATCAGCGCCCTCGGTGCTGCCGAGATCGACGGGGAGAAGCTCACCAACGAGGAGATCTTCTCTTTCCTGCGGCTGTTGCTGCCTGCCGGCGTCGAGACGACCTACCGGTCGCTGGGCAGTCTGCTGCTGGGACTGTTGTCGGACCCGAAGCAGTTGGACGCCGTCCGCGCGGACCGCTCGCTGATTCCGCAGGCGATCGAGGAGGGTGTGCGGTGGGAGCCCCCGCTGCTGACCATCACCCGCGTGACGACCCGCGACACCGAACTCGGCGGGGTGTCCATTCCGGCCGGTTGCACGGTGATGCCGATGCTGGGCTCGGCGAACCGGCAGGAGGACCGCTATCCGGACCCGGACGCATTCGACATTTTCCGGCAGGTCAAGGCGAATCTCGGCTGGGGACACGGCGTTCACGTCTGCCTTGGCATGCACCTGGCGCGGCTGGAAATGCGGACCGCCATCAACCTGCTGCTGGATCGACTGCCCAACCTGCGACTCGATCCCGACGCTGACGACCCGCACGTTCGTGGGCAGGTGTTCCGGTCGCCGACCTCGGTCCCGGTGCTGTTCGACCCGCGGTAGATCACGGATACCGCCTTTACATTGACAGAGGCAGCCGTAAAGTCCTAACCGAGCGATTGCTCAACTTGCCGCTCAGGAGGGACGACGAGGTTGACCGGACCGCTGCGAGACATACGCGAGTTGATGGACGACGCGGACGCCTACCGGGACGAGCTGTACAAACGCTGGACGGGCCTGCTGAGCTACCGCTACATCGGTCGCAACCATTCGTCGATGAACATCGGCGACAGCGACGACACCGTCGTCATCCGCCGCGACATGCGTAACGAAGCGGGTGGAATCATGGTGGCGCCGTTGGCGATAGCATCACCGGAGGGGTGCCAGACGGACATGGTGGCCGTGCCCAACCCGGTGATCGCCTCGGTGCAGATCGTCGATCCCGGATACGACGTGACCAAGGTCGAGGTCGTCGAGTCGGGCAACGTCCACCAGGGCCGGATGATGGGCTACGGCCGATGCAAGATCGTCGACGCCGACAACCCCGACCGCGTCATCGCGTTCAACGAAGGACAGGGCGCCATCATCGGCGTCCCACCCGAAGGTCTTGGCAAGATGGATGTTTCGGGCACCGAGCTGGTGATCGAGGATTCCCCTGAGCTGCCGCCGCTCTGGCAGGCGTTCGGTGCCGCCAAGCGTCCTGACGGTCGTTGGCAGCTGCCGGCGCTCAGCCTGGAGATAGCGTCGCCGGACGCCGCGCTGCACATCGGTCCGCAGCACGTGGTACTGGAGACCGCCGCGATCGACCTGGCCGCGGACGCGGTCGGAACCCGCAAGCTGCAGGTGCTGAGCTGGCACGTGATGTTCATGTCGCGCGGCAAGGTCGGGCCGTTCCGGGTGGACGGCACCGCGCATGTCGGCGGCACCGGCAAGGTCGGCGTGCGCATGCTGCTGCACGATGAGGGCAACGGCGACAAAGCGGTGACGTCGGCTGCGGCCGTGTTCGAGGTTGTCGACTGAGGAGTGAAAGATGGCTAACGCCAAGGATGCACGGCAATGGGCACGCAACACGCTGCACGGCATCGGTGACTCGCTGTACACCCCGTTCAGCGGTCCCGACGGCGACGACATCGATTGGGACGCCTACCGCACGCTGGTCCGGCACTGCGTAGAAACGCTGCGCCACCCGATGCTCTGGGTAACCAGTGGTGTCGCCGAATTCTGGTCGCTGACCATGGCAGAGAGAAAGAAGCTGCTGGAGATCGCGATCGAGGAAGCGCGCGGCATCGACCCCAACGTGATCGTCCAATCGTGTACCGCCGCGATGTCGGCCAAGGACTGCCTCGAGCTGACTAGGCACGCGCAAGACGCCGGCGCCGACATCGTCTACATCCAGACCCCGATGATGGAATTGCACGGCGGCGAAGGGGCTTTGAACTTCTTCAGATACATCGCCGATCGCACCGACATTGCGCTGGGCATGTTCAACTCACCCAGCTCGGGCTACGTTCTCTCCGCTCAAGAGGGCGCCCGGATCGTCGACGAGATTCCCGCGGTGTGTGCCACCAAAGAAGGATCGTTCCGGCCGCATCAGAGCCGGTTCCTGCACGAGCTCGCGCCGGATCTGGTGATCTGGGAATGTGATACGACTGTGTACCGGGCGGGCTGGTTGAAAGCCGGCATCGTCGGACCCGGTCAGCTGGGTACCACCGGCTACCTGTTCGAGACACCGAAAAAGCGTGCGCTGTCTCAGTATTGGGAGCTGATCTGGAACGACAAACTCCTCGAGGCGATGGACTACGCCCAGGAGTCCGGGCTCGACCAGTTCGAGCTCGACATGCGCGGCTGGTTCACCCGCTATCCCGGACGGCCCGACTACTTCACCCACTGGGGCGGGGCGTTCAAGTACGCCGCGTCGGTGGTCGGGTTACCCATCGGGTCGTACCCGGAATCGCGTCCCCCACAGGCTAAATTGCCCGAACAGGCGCGCATCGACATCCGCGCCGCGTATCGCAAGTATGGGCTCATCGACGATTAACGCCAAGAGATCGGAGAACTCGCATGACTGACGCCAAACCATTGAGCGGTATCCGCGTATTAGAGGTCGCGGCATGGACTTTCGTCCCCGCGGCCGGCGCGGTGCTGGCCGAGTGGGGGGCCGACGTCATCAAGGTCGAACCGCGTGAGGGCGGCGACCCACAGCGCGGCCTGGTCACCATGGGCCTCATCCCGGGCGGTCCGACTGCTGTCAACTACATGATCGAAATGCCCAACCGCGGAAAGAAATCCATCGGCATCGACCTGCTGAAGCCGGGCGGGCAAGAGGTCGTCCACGAACTCGCCAAGAGCAGCGACGTGTTCCTCACGAGCTATCTGCCAAGTCGGCGTGATCGTTTCGGCATCGGGGTCGAGCAGATCCGCGCCGTCAACCCCGACATCGTCTACGTCCGCGGATCCGGTTACGGGCCACAGGGTCCCGACGCTGACCGGCCCGGCTATGACGGCGTCTCCTTCTGGTCACGCGGTGGGATCGCCGACGCGTTGACCCGCGAACTGCCGGAGCCGGTGATGCAGACCCCTGCATTCGGCGACCTGATGGGCGGACTGACCATCGCCGGCGGCATCGCCGCCGCCCTGTACAAACGCAAAGCGACGGGGGAGACCTCGATCGTCGACGTCTCGCTGCTCGGCCTCGCGGCGTGGGCGATGACCCCGCAGGTGACCGCCGCGAACCTCTACGGCGGCGACCCGATTCCGACGTTCACCCACCGCGACATGCCCAATCCGCTGGTCGGGAACTACAAGACCAAAGACGACCGCTACATCACCCTGATGATGCTGCAGG
This sequence comes from Mycobacterium sp., assembly GCA_049589475.1. Classification (GTDB taxonomy): domain Bacteria; phylum Actinomycetota; class Actinomycetes; order Mycobacteriales; family Mycobacteriaceae; genus Mycobacterium. The sequence continues at coordinate 1,450 of JBAWAV010000086.1, read as the reverse complement.
GCGACAAGTTCTACCCCGAGTTCATGACGGTGATCGGCCGCACCGACCTGATCACCGACGAGCGGTTCGCCGACGGTCATTCCCGTTTTATGAACCGCGGCGAGCTCATCGACATCATGGACGAGGAATTCGCGTCAAAGACCGTCGACCAGTGGCGCGAGATCCTCAAGCCGCTGTCCGGTGCCTGGGCCGTTCTGCAGAAAACCAGTGAGCTGCACGAGGATCCCGCCGTCATCGCCAACGGCTACATCCCCGAGGTGAAGGCGATGAACGGTAAGCCCTACATCTTGCCGACCAACCCGGTTCAATTCGACGGGCATCATGTCCAGCCGACCGGCGCCCCCGAGCACGGTCAACACACCGAAGAGATCATGCTCGACGCCGGGATCGACTGGGACAAGATCGAGCAGTACAAACAGGACGGCTCGGTGCTTTAAGCGCTGCGGCGGATACCCCGAGTCCGCCCGATCTCCCGCTTGAGGAGCAGCTCTCGCTCGGTCTCCGACAGACCGCCCCAGATGCCGTAAGGCTCGCCGACATCAAGGGCATGCGCCCGGCACTGCGCCATCACCGGGCACTGCCGGCACATTTCCTTGGCGCGACGCTCACGCTGCATCCGGGCCCGGCCACGCTCGCCGTCCGGGTGAAAGAACACCGACGAATCCACCCCGCGGCAAAGGCCTTGTAATTGCCATTCCCAAATATCGGCATTGGGGCCTGGAAGTTGCTCCGGTTGCGGCATTGAAGTCCCTCTCTACACGCCCATCTTGAGGCCAGTTCGCGAACAGTTAGTCGTCAACTGAATCGAGCGGGTCGTCGGTGACTACTCGTCGTAGCTAAACGTAGGGGTGCTAGGGAAATCCCGTCAACAGGCTGTAATCTCCCGAATGCTGCACTGCGGCTTGGGAATTTACCCCGAGTTCATCGATGTCCTCGGTGCGGTTGACCAAGGAGTCCATGGTGACCGCCCGCGATGACGAAATTCCCAGCTCGCACGCCGATTACCCGGCGAGCACGCCGAATATGATCACTGTCGGATTTAATACCGACGTAACGCAGAAACCATGCAGTTTTAACTGGAATCGAAAGTGATTGATATCTCTTCCGGTCCACCGGACGAAGCGGACCTCGCCGAAGCGGCATTCGGAGCCCAGCCCGGCCGCTGGCCGCTACCGGCTGCCGGCACACCGCATCAGCTCTGGTTACGAGCGGTCGCGGCCGCCGGGCAGGGGCGCTACGCGCAAGCTCGCAGCGACCTTGCGGCGCTCTTGCGGGTCGCCCCGTCCGGGGCGCCGGCCTCGCTGGCCCATAGCGCACACGCGTCGTTTCTGCGCCAGCTCGGCTGGCATGACCTGGCGCGCGGCTGGGACGGCCGCGCATTGACACTGTCCGGTGGCGTTCCCGAGGCCGCCGGCGACGCGTTGACCGGGCTGGCGGCCGATGCGCTGGG
>JBAWAV010000085.1:0-7088 GCA_049589475.1 Mycobacterium sp. | reverse complement strand
CGGTTGGCCTCGGTGTCGATGGGACCAGGCGCGATCGCGTTGATCCGGATGTTCTGACCGCCGAGTTCGGGCGCCAGCTGTTGAGTCCAGCCGTTGATGCCGACCTTCGCAAGGCCGTAGAAGTTGGAGTAAAGCCACGCCGCGGTCGACGACTGGTTGACGATCGCCCCGCCGCCGCGCTTGGCCATCTTTCGGTACACCGCGCGCGTGCACGCCAGCGCGCCGTCGAGGTTGACGCTCATGAACTTCTTGTAGTACTCGGGGTCGACGGTGACAAGGAAGTCCAGTTTCATGCCGCCGAAGATCGCGGCGTTGTTGACCAGGTAGTCGATACCACCGAACTCGGCCAGCGTGCGGTCGGCCATCGCTTTGGCCGACGCGGGGTCGGAGACGTCGACCGGAATGCTGATGGCCGTGCCGCCGTCGGCGCTGATCTGCTTGGCCACGCCCTCGGCTGCCTCGGCATTGATGTCGGCGATGACGACCGCCGCGCCTTCGCGAGCAAGCGCCTCGGCGTAGGCCTGACCGATGCCGCCACCGGACCCGGTGACGATGGCGACCTTGTTTTCGAATCTCACGGTGTTCCTCCCTGGCCCGCGGCTAGACCGCTGTCGCAATGGTTTTGGTCTCCAGGTATTCCTCGAAGCCGGCAAGACCCATCTCGCGGCCGTTTCCTGACTGCTTGTAACCCCCGAAGGGTGCGTCGGCGGAATACCAGACCCCGCCGTTGACGTTGATGGTGCCCGCTCGCACGCGTGCGGCGATCCCCGCTGCCCGATCGGGATCGGCGCCGAATACCGTGCCGGACAGGCCGTATGGCGAGTCGTTGGCAATGCGCACGGCGTCGTCGTCGCCGTCGTGTGGAATCACCGTCAGCACCGGGCCGAAGATCTCCTCGCGGGCGCAGCGCGCGTCGTTACCCAACCCCGCGATGACGGTGGGCTCGATGAAGAAGCCGACGTCGCGGCCGGCCGGCCGGCCTCCTCCGCACGCGAATGTGCCGCCCTCGGCGATCGCCGAGTCGAGATAGCCCTGCACCCGATCGCGTTGCCGCGCCGAAATCAATGGGCCGCAAATGGTTCCCGGGTCAGTCGGGTCGCCGGCCTTGATTCCACCGACCGCTGCGGCCGCAAGGGAAACAGCTTCGTCATACCGCGCCCGTGGCACCACCAGGCGGGTGGTGATCGCGCATCCCTGCCCGGCGTGCATGCACACCGAGAAGCCCGCAAGACTGACCGCGCCGGCCAGGTCAGCGTCGTCGAGCACGATGAACGCCGACTTACCGCCCAGTTCGAGGAACACCTTCTTGATGGTCGCGGCTCCGTCGGCCATCACGGCGCGACCGGTGGCCGTTGACCCGGTGAACGAAACCATGTCCACCCGAGGGTCTTTGGCCAACAACGCGCCCACTCCGTGATCGCTCGAGGTGACGATGTTGATCACGCCGGGCGGGAAGTCGGTGTGCTCGGTGATGAGCTCGCCGAGCACGGCCGCACACCAGGGTGTGTCCGGGGCGGGCTTGAGGACCACGGTGTTGCCCGCGGCCAGAGCAGGTCCGATCTTGGCGAGGTTGATCTGGTGAGGAAAGTTCCACGGGGTGATGGCGCCGACGACGCCCACGGCCTCGCGGGCGATCGTGCGCCGGGTAGGGATGCCCATCGGCGACGCCTGGCCGAGATCCTGTCTGTATTCATACGATTCGGCGGTATCGGCCACAAACGCCAAATCGTTGACGGGGACCTCGAGCTGAGCGATCGCGGTGAGCATCCGCGGCGCACCGACTTCGGCGATGGTCAGGTCGCGAAGTTCCTCGAGGTGCTGCTGCATCGCATCGCGGAGCTGGCGCACGCAGCGCACCCTCAGCTCGGTATTGCGCGACCAGTCAGTGTCGTCGAAAGCCCGCCGGGCCGCCTCGATGGCCTGGCCCATATCGTCGGCACCGGCATCGGCGGCGGCGCCCAGGACTTCTTCGGTGGCGGGATTGATCGTGGTGAAAGTGCCTTGGCTGCCGCTCGTCAGCTTGCCGTCGATGAGCAGGGAGCTCACACCATCGGCCAGCAATGCCATCTCTGCCTCCGCGCGTCGTCGAGTGGACACATGTCCGGAATTATCCAGTTGAACATAGTCGCCGCCAAACGAAAAATGCAAGCACCCAACTAGGCCTATCGAGAGACATCGCTGCTCAAATGACGTTTTCCCAGAGATGCTTGCCACGCATCAGGCTCATCAGATAACTTGGACATGTGTCCAGCGACCCAGTGGTCACGATCACTCCCGACGCCAGCGTTCCGGCCCGGGACGTACCGCGCAACCGTCGACAAGAAGAAACCTTCCGCAAGGTGCTCTCCGCGGGAGTCGACGTCTTGCGCGAGACGTCCTACGCCGACCTGACCGTGCGCGCAGTAGCCGCGCGGGCCAAAGTGGCCCCGGCGACCGCCTACACCTACTTTTCGTCGAAAAATCACCTGATCGCTGAGGTGTACCTGGACCTGGTGCGGCAGGTCCCCTACTTCACCGACGTCAACGAACCCATGCCGACTCGAGTCGACAAAGCACTTCGCCACCTCGCACTGGTCGTCGCCGACGAACCCGAAGTCGCCGCGGCATGCACGACGGCACTGCTCGGCGGCGGCGGAGACCCGGCGGTCCGAACCGCGCGCGACCGGATCGGCGCAGAGATACACCGCCGCATCGCCTCAGCCATCGGCCCGGACGCCGATCCCCGCACCGTGTCGGTGCTGGAGATGGCGTTCTTCGGCGCACTGGTCAACGCCGCCAGCGGGGCCTACAGCTATCACCAGATCGCCGACCATCTCGCTTACGCGGTCGGCCTCATTCTCAACACGGGGGAAAACCGATGAACCTTCAGGTCGACAAGCCACTGTTGGATCCGTACGACTACGACTTCCATGAAGACCCCTATCCCTACTACAAGAAGCTGCGTGACGAAGCCCCGCTGTATCGCAATGAGGAGCTTGGCTTTTGGGCGCTGTCCCGGCACGCCGACGTGCACCAGGGCTTCCGCAACAGCACCACGCTGTCCAATCGCTTCGGCGTTTCGCTTGACCCTGCGTCCAGAGGCCCGCACGCCTCCAAGACCATGTCGTTTCTGGCCATGGACGATCCGGCTCACCTGCGGTTGCGGACTCTGGTGTCAAAAGGCTTCACACCCAGGCGAATTCGTGAGCTCGAGCCGCGCGTCACCGAGATCGCCACGCGGCACCTGGACACCATGTTGGAGAAGGCGGCATCGGGAACGGTCGACTACGTCGACGAGTTCGCCGGGAAGCTGCCGATGGACGTCATTTCCGAGTTGATGGGAGTTCCCGAACCGGATCGGGCGCAGGTACGTGCCTGGGCCGACGGCGTCATGCACCGCGACGACGGCGTGACCGATGTGCCGCCGGAAGCGATCGAGGCCTCCCTCAACCTCATCGTCTACTACCAGGCGATGGTCGCCGAGCGTCGCAAGGAGCCGACCGACGACTTGACCACCGCGCTGCTGGAGGCCGAGATCGACGGCGACCGGCTCACCGATGACGAAATCCTCGGCTTCATGTTCCTGATGGTGATCGCCGGTAACGAGACAACCACCAAACTCCTTGCCAATGCCGCCTTTTGGGGTCACCGAAACCCGGACCAGCTGACGTCGGTCTATGCCGACCCCACGCAGGTGCCGCTGTGGGTAGAGGAAACCTTGCGCTACGACACCTCCAGCCAGATCCTGGCCCGCACCGTTGCCGGCGAACTGACCCTCTATGACACGACGATCCCCGACGGCGATGTGCTGTTGCTGCTGCCCGGTTCGGGGCACCGCGACGAGCGCGCATTCGACAATCCTGACGACTTCATCATCGGTCGCGACATCGGTTCCAAGCTCTTGAGTTTCGGCAGCGGTGCACACTTCTGCCTCGGCGCCCATCTGGCCCGGATGGAAGCCCGGGTGGCACTCACCGAATTATTCAAACGGATCAAGGGCTACCAGGTCGACGAGGCCAATTCGGTTCGTGTCCATTCCAGTAACGTGCGCGGGTTCGCCCACCTTCCGATGACCTTGGAGGTCTCCTAGATGCCCCGCTTTGCCCCTCTGCCAGAACGTCGACCGGCGATCGTGGCCGGCGCCTCCTCTGGCATCGGAGAGGCCACCGCTATCGAGCTCGCCGCCCACGGCTTCCCGGTCGCCCTGGGGGCGCGCCGGGTAGAGAAGCTCGACGACATCGTCGGCAAGATCAACGCCGATGGCGGCGAGGCGGTCGGATTTCATCTGGACGTCACCGACCCGAATTCAGTGAAATCCTTTGTCGCCCAGTCGATCGACGCGCTCGGCGACATCGAGGTGCTGGTGGCCGGCGCGGGCGACACCTACTTCGGCAAGCTCGCGGAGATCACCACCGACGAGTTCGAGTCGCAGTTGCAGATCCACGTCATCGGCGCCAACCGGTTGGCTGCCGCGGTGCTGCCGGGCATGCTCGACCGGCAGCGCGGCGACCTGATCTTCGTCGGCTCCGACGTCGCCCTGCGTCAGCGACCGCACATGGGTGCCTATGGCGCCGCCAAGGCGGCGCTCGTCGCGATGGTCACCAACTTCCAGATGGAGCTCGAAGGCACCGGTGTGCGGGCCTCGATCGTGCACCCCGGCCCGACGAAGACGTCGATGGGGTGGAGCCTGCCGGCCGAGAAGATCGGCCCCGCGCTGGAGGACTGGGCCAAGTGGGGTCAGGCTCGACACGACTACTTCCTGCGCGCGGCGGACCTGGGACGGGCCATCGCGTTCGTCGCCGAGACACCGCGCGGTGGCTTCATCGCAAACATGGAGCTTCAGCCCGAAGCGCCATTGGCCGACAACAGAGATCGCCAGAAGCTTGCACTCGGCGAAGAAGGGATGCCGTCATGATGACCACGGCGATCGTGCCCCGGGTTTCCGGCGGCGAAGAGGAACACGGTCACCTCGAGGAGTTCCGCACCGACCCAATCGGTCTGATGCAGCGCATCCGCGAAGAGTGCGGCGATGTCGGCTGGTTCCAGCTGGTCGACAAGCACGTCATCTTCCTGTCGGGCGCCGAAGCCAACGAGTTCTTCTTCCGCTCGGCCGATGAAGATCTCGACCAGGCCGAGGCCTACCCGTTCATGACGCCGATCTTCGGCAAGGGTGTCGTTTTCGACGCCAGCCCGGAGCGGCGTAAGGAGATGCTGCACAACTCCGCGCTGCGCGGCGAGCAGATGAAGGGCCACGCCGCGACCATCGAGGGTGAAGTCAAGAAGATGATCGCCGACTGGGGCGACGAAGGTGAGATCGAGCTTCTCGACTTCTTCTCCGAGTTGACCATCTACACGTCGACGGCCTGCCTGATCGGCCTGAAATTCCGGGAACAGCTCGATCACCGCTTCGCCGAGTACTACCACGAGCTGGAACGTGGCACCGACCCGCTGTGCTACGTCGATCCGTATCTCCCGATCGAGAGCTTCCAGCGCCGCGACGAGGCGCGGGTGAAACTTGTTGCGGTGGTCCAGGAAATCATGAATCAGCGCCTGGCCAATCCCCCGCAGGACAAGGCAGACCGGGACATGCTCGATGTCCTGGTGTCGATCAAAGACGAAGAGGGCAATCCGCGGTTCTCGGCCGACGAGGTCACCGGGATGTTTATCTCGCTGATGTTCGCCGGGCACCACACCAGTGCCGGTACGTCATCATGGACGCTGATCGAGTTGATCCGCCACCCCGAGGTCTACGGCGAGGTGCTGGCCGAGCTGGAGGAGCTGTACTCCGACGGCCAAGAAGTGAGCTTCCATGCGCTGCGCCAGATTCCGAAGCTGGACAACGTGGTCAAGGAAACGCTGCGCTTGCATCCGCCGCTGATCATCCTGATGCGTGTGGCGCAGGGCGAGTTCGAGGTCGAGGGCTTCCCCATCCACAAGGGTGACTTCGTCGCGGCATCCCCGGCGATCTCGAACCGGATTCCCGAGGACTTCCCCGACCCCGACGCGTTCAACCCGGACCGGTACAACAAACCCGAGCAGGCCGACGTCGTCAACCGCTGGACCTGGATTCCGTTCGGAGCGGGCCGCCACCGCTGCGTCGGTGCCGCGTTCGCCCAGATGCAGATCAAGGCGATCTTCTCGGTTCTGTTGCGCGAGTATGAGTTCGAGATGGCGCAGCCGGCCGACAGCTACCACAACGACCACTCCAAGATGGTGGTGCAGTTGGCCCGGCCCGCCAAGGTGCGCTATCGCCGTCGCAACAAGGAGTGATGATGGGTTACCGGGTCGAAGCCGACTTGGACTTGTGCCAAGGCCACGCCATGTGTGAGCTGGAGGCGCCGGACTACTTCCGGGTGCCCAAACGCGGAAAGGTCGAGATCCTCGATCCCGAGCCACCCGCGGAGGCCCGCGACGAAGTCGAGCGGGCGGTCGAAATGTGCCCAACCCAAGCCTTATTCATCAAAGAGAAAGAGGATTGACAATGGCGTCACACTCACGCGCTGAGCTCGAGCAATGGGTCGATCGCTGGCTGCAGGCGAACAAGGACTGCGAAAAGGCCGGCGATTGGCGACCGCTGGGAGACTTCTACGCCGCAGAGGCCACCTACGGCTGGAACATCGGCCCCAAGGAAGACGTGATGTGCGTCGGCGTCGACGAGATCCGGGACGTCGCGCTCGGCATGGAGATGGAGGGCCTGGAGAACTGGGTCTACGAGTACCAGAAGGTGCTCATCGACGACAAGCAAGGCGAAATCGTCGGCTTCTGGAAACAGATCGTCAACAAGAACGACGGCAGCCAGGACGAGATCTACGGCATCGGCGGCAGCTGGTTCCGACTCAACGACGACAAGCTCATCGAGTGGCAGCGGGACTTCTTCGACTTCGGGCACGTCGCGAAGATGTTCGCGAACCTGATCGAGTCCGGTGACCTGAGCACCGGCATGCAGAACCGGATCCAACGCAGCATCGCCGGCGAGAAGCTGCCCGGCTACTACCCGCTCGGCCAGGCTCCGGTGCCGATCTGGTGATTGGGTACCGCTCCCCTGGTGACCGGGATCACCCACTGACCTACACTCAACCAAGCGGTTGCTTGCGTGGAGCTCGGGCCGT
>JBAWAV010000084.1:0-1771 GCA_049589475.1 Mycobacterium sp. | reverse complement strand
GTGCTGCCCGGCGCAGTGGTGTCCAACATCTTCGAGTCAGCGGGCGGCGTCGACTCCAGCGCGGGCGATGTCGCCGCAGCTGAGGCGCAGCGCGCTGCCATGCTTAACATCAAGGCTGCAGCCATGGACCCGTCGGCGGCCGCGGAGACGGTCTTCGAACAGGCCGCCGAAGGCCGGTTCTACTTGCTTACCCAACAGTCCGTCGGGACGGCTATGAAAGCGCGGGCGAGTGTACTTTCCGCGCAACAACCTCCGGTGCTGAAATGACCACTTCAGCACTGGATCCCGATGCCGCCGCGCGGGTAGCGTCATTCGGCCAGATTCCGCCGATGCGTCAACGAGGCTTGGCGGCGGTGCGGGCCGGTCTCGAAGCCGCACCGCTGCCCGACGACATGCCCGAGATGGCCAGCATCACCGACATCGTCATACCCGGGCCCGACACCGACATACCGGCTCGAATCTACCGTTCGGACAACGATATCGGTGGTCCGGTGCTGGTGTATTTGCACGGTGGTGGGATGGTGATGGGCTCTAACCACTCGTTCGAGCCGCTGGCGCGTGAGCTCGCCACGGCGTCGGCGGCCACCGTCGTGGCCGTGGACTACCGGCTGGCCCCCGAGTCGCCGCCGCCCGCCCAGTTCGACGACGCCTACGCCGCAACCGAATGGATGTCACGCAGTACCGAGGAGTTAGGCCTCGACGCCGGCCGGCTCGCCGTGATCGGCGATAGCGCGGGCGGATCGTTGGCGGCGGCGGTGGCGCTGGCCGCGCGCGACCGCGGCGGCCCGGCGATCTGTGCGCAGGTGCTGCTGTATCCGGGTCTGGATCGCGACATGTCCGCTCCGTCGATCCGCGCGCTGGCCGATGCGCCGTTGCTCGCCCGTGACGACATCGATTACATGCACGCGTTGGTCGACGGCGACGCGGGCCCGCCCCATGATCCCTACCTCGTTCCGGCCTACGCGACTGATTTGTCAGGGCTGCCGCCGGCGATCGTGGTGACCGCGGGCTGCGACCCGATCCGCGACTGGGGCGAACGGTACGCGGCCCGGCTGCGCGACGCCGGCGTGCAGACCACCTGCACCCGCTACCCCGGGACTTACCACGGCTTTTTGATGCGGTGCGACGCCACCGCCCGGGGCCGGCTGGCCATCGCAGAGATCGGTGCGTTGCTGCGGGCCAAATTCGCTCATGGGGTTCGGTTTTGACGTCCCGGTGACCGGACATCGCCTAGCCGTTGAATCCCCACCCGGCACACAATCTGACCAAACTCGGAGAAGGAGATCGCAGATGCTCACCGACGAGCGCCGGATGGAGCTTTCCGACGTGCTGCGGCCGGCAGCACCACCTCATGAGATCGACAACGTCTACACCGAAGACCAACACGAACGTCTGCTTGACGTGGTGCGCACCGAAGGGCCGTGGAAATTGATCATCGCCCAGCACTTCGCGTCGGCCGATGAACTGATCGCCACCATGAGCGGCCTCTTCCCCGAAGGATTCACACCGTCGCTGGACCTGTTTCTCACGCCGACCTTCCGTGGCTACCTCGCCAACTACGGCGCGGTGCTCTATCCGCAACTGCACGATTGCTTCTACAGCGAGCGGTTCTTGCAGATGGCCAAACGCTACTGGAACGCCGAATACGCCAAGCCACAGCTGATGCTGTTCAACATCAACGGGCCGTGCGCCAATCGCGATCCGGGGCACCTGGATTCACCCAGCTTCCGCGGCGTCCGGCATGAGAACGCACCAACCTGGCTGACCAGCG
>JBAWAV010000083.1:0-20792 GCA_049589475.1 Mycobacterium sp. | reverse complement strand
CGACCCCGTCCGGCAACACCCGCACCTACGAGCAGTACGTCAGCTTCATGGCGCTGAACTACCTCTACCACCAGATGAACATGATCGCCGAGGGAGTCTTCGAGCGTTTCCCCGGCCTGAAATTCGTCTGGGGCGACGGCGCCGCGGATTTCATCACGCCGTTCATGTGGCGGATGGACACCTTCGGCCGGCCGCACCTCGAGCAGACTCCGTGGGCGCCGCGGATCCCCAGCGACTACCTGCCCGGACACGTGTACTTCGTCCAGGGCAGCCTCGACGGGCCCGGCGACACCGACTTCGCCGGCGAATGGTTCGGCTTCACCGGCAAGGACGACATGGTGATGTTCGGTTCCAGCTACCCGCACTGGCAGTGCGGTGACATCAAGAAATTGCCCAAGGCACTATCCACCGGGCAACGGGAGAAGCTGTGTTGGCGTAACGCAGCCAATCTGTACGGGATCGACGTTTCGGTCGATCTCGCGGCCGGCTAGTCGCAGAATAAAAGGTAACCAGGGAGAGCGAGGAGAACGAGATGACGCTGACCCATTCACAGGAGCGTGTTCCCGCAGCGGAGCGCATCGCCGTCCGGTGCGTCGACTCGGATGTCCACCCCGCCCCGAAACGCGGCGAGCTCGTCCCGTATATCCCCGAGCCGTGGCGCAGCAAGTACTTCCTCACCCGCAACGTGGGCGACCAGATCTACTACGACGCCCCCGACTACGCGCACAGCTACGCGATGCGCGTCGACACCTTCCCGGCCAATGGCGAGTTTCCCTGTAGCGACCCGGACATGGCGTTCCGGCAGCTGATCATGGAAGCGGGCTCCGACATCGCGATCCTGGAACCCGCCGCCTACCCGGCCCGCATACCTGACGCGGAGCAAGCGATGGCGAGCGCGTTGAACGACTGGCAGGCCCATCACTGGTTGGACAGCCACAACAACTGGCACGAGCGGTGGCGCGGTTCGATTTGTACCGCCATCCAGGTGCCTGAGGATTCGGTGCGCGAGATCGAGAAATGGGCCGGGCACCCGTTCATGGCACAGATTTTGATCAAGGCCGAGCCGCGGCCGTCGTGGGGCGATCCGAAATACGACCCGATCTGGGCCGCGGCCACCAAGCACGACATCACCGTGAGCTGCCACCTGTCGCGCAGCCATTTCGACGAGCTGCCGGCGCCGCCGGTGGGATACCCCAGCTACAACCACGACTTCATGGTCACCTACTCGCTGCTGGCCGCCAACCAGGTGATGAGCTTGATCTTCGACGGTGTCTTCGACCGCTTCCCGACGCTGCGGATCGTCTTCGTCGAGCACGCATTCAGCTGGATCCTGCCGTTGATGTGGCGCATGGACGCGATCTACGAAGCGCGCAAGTCGTGGGTCGACATCAAGCGCAAGCCATCGGAATACGTCAAGGACCACATCAAATTCACCACGCAGCCGCTGGATTACCCCGATGACAAGACCGAACTCACCCGGGCGCTGGAGTGGATGGAGTGCGAGAAGATCCTGCTCTTCTCCTCGGACTACCCGCACTGGACCTTCGACGACCCGCGCTGGTTGGTCAAGCACCTGCCAAAGCACGCGCGCGACGCGGTGATGTACAAGAACGGCATCGCGACTTATCACCTTCCCGAGACGGTCCCCGTCCTCGAGGGTCAAGTCCGGGTGCTCTGAGTTGCCCGCTGAAGAAAAAGGGGCAGGCGCCAAACGGCCCGAGTCCCGTCTCGCCCAGGGCCGCGAGCACGTTGTCGCCACAGTTGACGAAATCCCGCCGGGCAAGCACAAACTGGTCCCGATCGGACGCCACGGTGTCGGCGTCTACAACGTCGATGGCACCTTCTACGCCATCGCCAATTACTGCCCACACCAAGGTGGTCCGCTGTGTTCGGGACGACCCCGGGGACGCACCATCGTGGACGAGACCGCGCCGGGCGATGCGGTGATGGTGCGCGACATGGAGTACATCTACTGCCCTTGGCACCAATGGGGTTTCGAGCTGGCGACCGGCACGACCACGGTCAAGCCGGAATGGAGCATCCGCACCTACCCGGTGCGAATCGTCGGCAACGACGTCCTGGTGATGGCCTGACGAACAGGGAGAATCTGTGTCTTCGATCGAGGTGAACGGTGGCAACGTCGTCTACGAAATCCTCGGTGAGTCAGGCGATCTCATCGCCCTGACGCCCGGCGGCCGGTTCAGCAAAGAGATACCCGGGCTGCGCCCGCTGGCCGAGGCTCTGGCCGCCGGGGGTTACCGCGTGTTGTTGTGGGACCGGCCCAATTGCGGTGCCTCCGATGTCCAGTTCTACGGGCAAAGCGAATCGCACATGCGCGCCGAGACCTTGCACAAACTCGTGACGCAGCTGGGCTTCGACCGATGCATTCTCGCCGGCGGGTCCGGTGGGGCAAGGGATTCCATGCTGACCACGATGCTCTACCCCGAACTCGTGGAGAAGCTCGTGGTGTGGAACATCGTCGGCGGAATCTACGGCTCATTCGTGCTCGGCTCTTACTACATCGTTCCCAGCATTCTCGCGGTGCGCGGCACCGGGATGGACGGCGTGATCAAGGTGCCGGAGTGGGGCGAGCGCATCGAGGAGAACCCGGCCAACAAGCAGCGCTTCCTCGACTTCGACGCCGACGAATTTCTCAAGCTCATGCTGCGCTGGCTCAACGCGTTCGTCTCCAAACCGGGACAGACGATTCCGGGCGTCGACGACGAGATGTTCGATCGAATAAGGATCCCCGCGTTGATCATTCGCGGTGGCGAGAACGACCTGGATCATCCGAAGCGGACATCGCTGGAAGTCAGCTGTTTGATCAAGGGATCCAAGCTGATCGACCCCCCTTGGCCGGAGGACGCGTGGGAGCGCGCGTCCGAAGCTCGGGCGCAGGGCAAAGTGAAGCACTTCAACATGTTCGACACCTGGGTGCAGGCCGCTCCGGCGATCCTGAAGTTCCTGAAGTCGTGATGTACCGCAACGATTTACACCGTGCGGATGTGGATCTCGCAGTTCAGCGACGCAGCCAGCGCCGTGTAGACCCGGCTTTCCGGAATGTGCTCGAGGTCGGCTTCACGCAACGTCACATGGACGATGTCGAAGCCGTCATCGCCGGGCGTGCGGTCGATGTCGCCGGTGAGCCCGAACCCGGCCAGCACGCCGTGCGCATCGTCGTCGGTCCCCCGGCTGATGAAAGTGACCACGCCTGGACATGCTTTGGTGGCAAAAGCCTTCGCGCACAGATCAATCGCTGTCTGCGTGGCCGCATCGACATCAGCGCAGGCGATCAACAGCTCGACCTCGCGACGCCCGGCGGGCATCGCCCCGAGATCCTTCATGATGACGTCGCCGCCCACGTCGCCGGCACTGCCGAGGAGCACTGCCATGCCCTCCGTTAGTTGTGCAGGCGCCAGCGCGTTGTCCGGGTCGACGTTGACGCGCACGACTGCGATCCGCATGTGCACAAGCCTAACTGTGGCATTGGGAGCAAAGTGATGGAGACCAGCGCCGCGCCGGCGATCACCATTGCCGCCTCGCCCGGCCTCACGCCCAGGCTGATCGGCGATCAGCCCGGGCGGGGCCGAGAAGATCTGGCCGCATACCGCGGACTCGGTGGTTACCAGCAGCTTGCCGGAGCTGACGAACTGCTCGGCGAGGTCGAATCCGGCCGCCTGCTCGGCCGAGGCGGGGCCGGTTTCCCGCTGGCCGTGAAGTTGCGGGCGGTGCGCGACAATGGACGTGCCGCCGGCGGAGCCATCGTTGTGGCGAACGGCGAAGAGGGAGAGCCGGCTTCGATCAAGGACCGGTGGCTGCTGCGGCACCGGCCGCATCTGATTCTCGACGGGCTGCGACTTGCCACAGCGATGGTGGCCGCCGACCGTGCATACATCTATGTGTCCGACCCCGATTCCGCGTCCAGTGTCGAAGCCGCTCTGGCCGAGCTTGGGCCAGAGACGTTCGGCGGCATCGCGGTTGACGTGTGGAACGTCGAGCCCGGGTACATCGCCGGCGAGGAAACCGCGGCGGTCCGAGCGATCAACGGCGGTCCGGTCAAACCGACCGACAAGCCACCGCGGCCCTTCCAGCAGGGCGTCCGGGGTCTGCCCACGCTGGTGAGCAATGTGGAGACTCTGGCCAACCTGCCGCATCTGCAGCGTCACGGGTCAGCCGAATACCGATCGCTGGGTACGTCACTGTCGCCCGGCAGCTTCCTGGTCACGCTCACCGGCGCCGGTCGCGCGCCCGCCCTCTACGAGGTACCGCACGGTCTGCCATTCACTGATCTGCTTGCTCTGCATGGTGTTTCGCCAAACGAAGTCCGGGGTGCGCTATTGGGCGGCTACTTCGCCGGTTTGCTCGATCGCAGCGTGCTGGATGCGACGCTGGACCACGAGACGCTACGTGGGCTCGGTTGCGGTTTGGGCAACGGTGCGATCGCCGTCATCACCGACGACTGCCCGGTCGCCGTCGCCGCTTCGGTGCTGGCTTATTTCGACCGCGAAAACGCCGGGCAGTGCGGCTCGTGTTTCAACGGGACCGCGGCGATGGCCGCCGTTGCCACGGCCCTGCGGGACGGCGTCGCCACCGACGAGGACGTAGCCCGGTTGCGCCGGTGGTCGGTGGTGCTTCGCGGACGGGGCGCCTGCGCGACGCTGGACGCCGCGACCAACATCGCCGCGAGCCTGCTGGAGAAGTTCGCCGAACCCGTCCAGCACCATCTCGACAATGGCTGCCAGACATGCCAACTCGGCGCTTTCATCGCCGACCGCCCCTACCAGGTGGAGGCGGTGAGCCACGCATGAGAGTCCGCCTCGACCGCACGGTGTGCGACGGCTTCGGTATATGCGCCAAGCACGCGCCGGAATACTTCTCGCTCGACGACTGGGGCTATGCGTCGCTGGAAGGCAACGGCGAAGTCGCCGACGGCGACCGCGACGCAGTGAAGCGGGCGCTGCTGGACTGCCCGGTGCACGCGATCAGCGAGCTGGGCGAGCATAGGTTCAACGAGCCGCATCTGACGTCGGGCAGTTCAGACGATCCGGCCGAGCATCTCAAAACCGAAGCGAACGAAGCCGAGTGGGGGTTCACCCGTTGACTGGACGCCCGCTGCCGCTGATCACTGCGGACAACGAGTTCTTCTGGACGTCAGGTGCGGATGGCAAGCTGCGGTTGCAGGAATGTACGGATTGCACTGCACTCATCCATCCACCCGCACCGGTGTGCCGCTACTGTCGCTCGCACAAGCTGACGGTTCGGGCGGTGTCCGGCCGGGCCACGCTGGCCGGATTCACCGTCAACCATCGATTCAGCGTGCCCGGCCTGCCCGCTACTTATGTCGTCGCCCAGGTCGCCATCGCCGAAGACCCGCGGGTGCGGCTGACCACCAACATCGTCGAATGTGATCCTGAGCAATTGGAATTGGGCCAACAGGTCGAGGTGGTCTTCGAGCAGCACGAGGACGTCTGGCTGCCGCTGTTTCGTCTCGTGCCCGACGCCGACCCCGCCGCGCTGCCGATCGACGACATCGCGCCGGAACGCTTCGGCGAATACGTCCGGCCGATGCTCACGCCAGAGAAATTCGAAGACAAGGTGGCGCTCACCGGCATCGGCATGTCGGAGATCGGCCGACGACTGATGGTGCCGCCCCTGTCACTGACCGTTGCCGCCTGCGAAGCCGCCGTTGCCGACGCCGGGCTGACGTTCGATGACATCGACGGCCTGTCGACCTACCCTGGCGGCGGCAACCTCGGCGGCTTCGGCGAAGGCGGAGTCACCGCACTCGAAGCGGCGCTGGGTATTCGGCCGACATGGCACAACGGCGGGATCGAAACCTTCGGTCCCGGCGGCTCGGTGATCGCGGCGATGCTCGCCGTCGCCGGCGGGCTGGCCCGTCATGTGCTGTGCTTCCGGACGCTGTGGGAAGCCACCTTCAACGAGCAGATGAAGCAAGGCAAGATCGTTCCGTCCGGCGGCCGCCGCGCCGACTGGCTGTTGCCGTTCGGTGCCACCTCGGCGGCACATACCTTGGCGCAGAACGCTCAACGCCACTTTCACCGCTACGGCACGACGAGGGAGACGCTGGGCTGGATCGCGCTGAACCAGCGCGCCAACGCCGAGCTCAACCCGACTGCGGTGTACCGGTCGCCGATGACCATGGACGACTATCTCAACGCCCGCCCGATCACCACACCGTTCGGGCTCTACGACTGTGACGTGCCCTGCGACGGCGCGATCGCCGTGATCGTGTCGGCCGTCGATGCGGCGCGCGACACCGCCAAACCACCGGTGTTCGTCGACGCCGTCGGCACCCAGATCATCGAGCGAATCGATTGGGATCAAAGCACATTGACCCACGAGCCCCAGGTGCTCGGCCAATCCGCCCACCTGTGGTCGCGCACCTCGCTGAAGCCGCAGGACGTGGACGTCGCCGAGTTGTACGACGGGTTCACCATGAACTGCCTGTCCTGGATCGAGGCGCTGGGCTTCTGCAGGATCGGCGAGGCGAAGGAATTCCTGGACGGCGGCAAGAACATCGCCCGCGACGGCCAACTGCCGCTGAATACCCACGGCGGCCAACTGTCGCACGGTCGGACGCACGGCATGGGTCTGTTGCACGAGGCGATCACGCAGTTGCGCGGCGAGGCCGGCGAGAGGCAGGTCGCCGACGCCCGCGTCGGCGTGGTCAGCAGCGGCGGCCTGACGCCGAGTGGGGTGCTGCTGCTGCGGGCCGGCGCATGATCCAGCCGAGGCTTGTCATCGTCGACGGGGTCCCGATGTCCGCTCTCGTCGCCGAGGCACCGGACCCGCGTGCGGTGATCGTCGCAATTCACGGCGGAGGCACCACCGCACTGTATTTCGACTGTCCGGGCCATCCTGAGTCGTCGCTGCTGCGGTTGGGTGCGGCGCACGGATACACCGTCATCGCGCTCGACCGGCCCGGTTATGGCAGCTCTGCCGCCTACCCCGAGGCGATGGCCAGCCCCGAGCAGCGGGTTGCGCTTGCGTACGGCGCAGTGGATCGCGTTCTCGGTGAACGGCCGCGCGGTGCCGGACTGTTTCTGATGGCGCATTCCGGTGGCTGCGAACTGGCGCTGCGGATGGCCGCAGTTATGCAGCGCGATGACTTGCTCGGCGTTGAACTGGCCGGCACCGGCCGGCGTTACCACCCCGCGGCGCGGGAGATCCTCAAAACGGCGACCCGCGATCATCGCCCGACCGGCCTGCGCGAACTGCTTTGGCATCCGCCGGAGTTATATCCTCCCGAAGTACTCAGCGGCGCAACGGTTTACCAAGGTGCTCCGACGTACGAAGACCAAATGGTGTCGAACTGGGCCCGTCAGGACTTTCCGGCGATCGCACCCGCCGTGCGCGTCCCAGTCCAATTCAGCGTCGCCGAGCACGAGAAGGTGTGGCAGTCCGACCCGCCGGCGTTGGCCGAGATCGAGTCGCTGTTTTCCGGGGCACCCAGCTTCCAGGTCAACGAACACGCCGGGGCGGGGCACAACATCAGCCTCGGTCACACCGCAGCGGACTACCATCGGACAGTTCTCTCGTTCGCCGACACGTGCGTAGGCGCTCAAACGCAAACCAGGCAAACGGATGTGGGGGCCGGTTGATGCGCGTTGGATTCATCGGCCTGGGCAGCCAGGGCGGCCCGATGGCCGGACGGATCATCGACGCCGGTTTCCCGATGACGTTGTGGGCGCGCAGACCGGCCTCGCTGGAACCATTCGCCGACACTGCCGCCGCGGTCGCCGATTCGCCGGCCGAGCTCGCGGCCGCCAGCGATCTCGTCTGCCTGTGTGTGGTCGGCGACGCTGACATCGAAGACGTCGCAACGGGCGAGCACGGAGTGCTGAGCGGGCTCGAGCCGGGAGGCGTGATCGCCGTGCATAGCACCGTGCACCCCAAGACATGTCATCGGCTGGCGGAAATAGCAGCCGCTCAGCATGTTTCGGTGATCGACGCGCCGGTGAGCGGCGGTGCGCCCGCCGTCGCGGAAGGGCGTCTGCTGGTCATGGTCGGCGGCGAGGCCGACGTCGTCGAACGCTGCCGCCCGGTGTTCGCGAGCTATGCCGACCCGATCGTGCACCTGGGCGAGCTCGGCTCCGGACAGACCACCAAGCTGCTGAACAATCTGCTGTTCACCGCCAACCTGGGAACGGCGGCCAGCACTCTGGCACTCGGCGAGTCGCTCGGCGTCCTGCCCGACCGCCTGACCGAAGTCATCTCGCGCGGCAGCGGAAACAGCTTCGCTCTCAGCGTGCTCGGCGGTGACACCGCCGATCTGGATCGGCTTGCCGACATGGCGGGGACACTGCTGCGCAAGGACGCACGCCTTCTCGCCGACCTGACGGACCAGGCCGCCGTTACCGGCGGGGCAGTGCTGGACGCAGCCGACGCCACGCTGGTCCTGATGAAACACCCACGGTGAGAATCGGATTCATCGGCGCCGGGCGAATGGGCCGTCCGATTGTGGCCCGCCTCGTCGAGGCCGGCCACGACATTCGTGTCCTGGGCCGGTCCGACGAGAAGCGTTCCGCCATAACTCAACTGGGCGCCCGCGCCGTCGACATGATAGCCGACGTGTGCGCGGCCGTGGAGGTAGCGGTGATCTGCGTGTTCACCGACGAACAGGTGCGTGAGGTCTGCCTGGACGACGGCGTCGTCGCGGCGATGCCTGCCGGCTCAGCTCTGGTGGTGCACACGACCGGGAGTCCACGCACCGTCGAGAGCATCGCCGAGCAGGCGCGGCCCCGGTGCGTCGAGGTACTCGATGCACCGGTCAGCGGAGGCCCGCACAACGCCGCTGCCGGTGTACTGACGCTGTTCGTCGGCGGCGCCGACGAGACGGTGGCACGAGTCCAACCGGTGTTGAGTTGTTACGGCGACCCAGTCCTGCACGTCGGCCCGCTGGGGGCGGGCCAGAAGGTGAAGCTGGTCAACAACGCCCTGTTCGCGGCGCACATCGGGCTGCTCGCCGACGCCGTCGAACTGAGCGCGCAACTAGGCGTGACCGAGTCGGCGCTGCTCAGCGCTCTTCCTCATGGCAGCGCGTCGAGCCGGGTGCTCGACATCGTCGCCGCGGGCGGATCCGTCGCCTCGTTCATCGACATCGCAGGCGAATTCGTCGGCAAAGATATTGCCGTGGTCAGAGGTATCGCCGCCGAACTGGGCAGCGACCTCGGTGTGCTCGACGACGCCATCAATGCGGGCGTGGCGGCGAAATGAGGTCTTTTCGGTCCGCGAAGATGCGTCTACCGTTAGCGTTACAGTCGAGCATTCCGTCGTAAAGATTTCCAGCTGCTGATTCGGCGCTGAGGAGGGTGTTATGACCAAACCGAAGGTCGTCTTCCATCCGTTCTCTGAGGAGTTCTTCAACAACCCCTTCGAGATCTACCGACGAATGCGTGAGGACGCGCCGCTCTACTACGACGAGAAGGAGGACTTCTACGCGATCACCCGCCACGAGGACGTGGCAGGCGCGCTCAAGGACTTCGAGACCTACTCGTCGAGCCGTGGCTGCGACCTGTCGATGGTACGCAAGGGCATCTCCGAGGAGATGAGATCCATCATCTTCATGGATCCCCCGGACCACCGGCACATGCGCAGCCTGCTCAACAAGGCCTTCACCCCGCGGGCCGTGCAGTCTCAGACCGAGACCGTTCACGAGGTGATCGACAAATATCTCGGCGCCGTCGATCCCGACGATTTCGACGTGGTGCAAGACTTCTCCGGACCTTTCCCCGTCGAGGTCATCACCCGGATGGCCGGTGTCCCGGAGGAATACCGCCAGCAGGTGCGGCACTGGATCGACACCAGCCTGTCCCGGGAACCCGGGCAGATCGACATCAGCGAAGCCGGGATGCAGGCAAACATCGATACCGCCATGTATTACTTCGGCTTGGTGCAGGAGCGCCGCGCCGAACCGCAGGACGACATGATCAGCCGGCTGATCGCCGCCGAAATCCCCTGCGAGGACGGCCAGACCCGCAGGCTGGACGACATCGAAATCTGCGGTTTTGCGACGCTTTTGGGCGGTGCTGGCGCTGAGACCGTGACCAAATTGGTCGGCAGCGCGGCGGTGCTCTTCGCCCGCAACCCGGAACAGTGGGAGAAGCTGCTGCAAGACCGCAGCAAGCTCGGGGGTGCGGTCGAGGAACTTCTGCGCTACGAAGGTCCGGTTCAGTACAACGTTCGCTACACCCTGAAAGAAGCGCACACCAGCGGCGGCACGATTCCGGCGGGCAAGCCGGTGTTCGTCATGAACG
Organism: Mycobacterium sp.; assembly: GCA_049589475.1. Taxonomy (GTDB): domain Bacteria; phylum Actinomycetota; class Actinomycetes; order Mycobacteriales; family Mycobacteriaceae; genus Mycobacterium. Next base: position 10,515 of record JBAWAV010000083.1, on the reverse strand, counting down.
CTGCGGCGAACCGCGACCCGGACGCCTTCACCGACGCCGAGACATTCGACATCGACCGCGACCACACCGAGGCCCAGCACCTCGGTCTGGGATACGGCATCCACAGCTGCCTGGGCGCGGCGCTGGCCCGGATGGAAAGCCGCATCGCACTGGAGAAGCTGCTCGACTTCATGCCCCGCTACGAGGTCGACTGGGACGGCTGCCGACGAGTCACCATGCAGAACGTCGCGGGCTGGCTGAATGTCCCGGTGAAGGTGTTGCGATGAGGTGGACTGAGTGACCAAGAAGATCGAAGTCGACTGGGGTCTGTGCGAGAGCAACGGGGTGTGCATGGGCGTCGTCCCGGAGGTCTTCCGACTCGAGGATGACGACACGTTGACCGTGCTGCAGGACGAAGTCACGCCCGAGAACGAAGAGCGAGTACTCGAAGCGGTTCGTCAATGCCCGCGACAGGCCATTTCGATCAGAGAGTAGCCGACTCCCGAAAGTTGCTCGCACATAGTTGATTTCACTTACGCGCGGCGCTTCGTACACGCGAGCGGCGGTGTTGCCGAACGTGCCTTGCAGGCCGCGATGCGGTTCGGCCGAAACACTGTGCTGCTCTCAGAGGTCGAGCCGCGGCGCTGGCAGCGCTCCGCAGTCGGCGGCGACGCGGACGTTAAGAATCCATCAAGCGGTAGCGGCTAGTTTTCGGAGCAGAAAAGTGAGAGGACGCCGCTATGGACAACACTCGCACCCTCAAGACCGCCATCGCCGGAGCGCTGTTGGCCGGCACCATCGCTGCCACCGGACTCGCGACAGGAGTAGCTCAGGCCGACCCGTTTTCTCCCCAGCCTCATTCCTGGTGTCCCGGACAGGGTTTACCGTACCGCGGCATTGAATGGGACATGGGTGTGTGTCACACCTGGTATATCGTTCCGATGGGCCAGGGCAACGTGCGTTTTGGGGGAACCGCCAACGACAGCTTCGTTTTGGCGGACGTTCCAGCCCCGATCTTCACCCCTCCACCTCCGCCACCGCCGCCACCCCCGCACCCGTTCTGCACCCCTCGCGGCGGCTTGATCATCATCCCGCCGATCTGCGACGAGATCGGGGTGCACGGCTGACGACCGACGTACTCTGTTGCGGCTCAGCCGAATCCGGAGATGATCACGGCGTTGCAATCGGCGGCGGCCTGCCGCAATTTCGCGGCGTTCTGGTAGGCCTCGGACTCGTACCACGCGCGGGCCGCTTCCACCGACTCGAATTCGAGTACGACGGTCTGGTCACCGTGCCAGGTTCCCTCGATGGTTTCGGGTGTGGTGTCGACTGCGAGGATCTTCACGCCGCCCATCGCAGCCCCGGCGGCCCGGCCGTAAGCCTTCATGCCCTCCGGGTCTTTGATGGCCTCGGTGAGAATGACATACCCTTTTGGCATAGTTGCGTGAAACTCCTTACCGGCGTGCGCGTCTGGTCAACGCTTGATGATGGCCTGCTCGGGGCAGCACTGGATGGCTTCCTGGGTGGCCGCCTCGAATTCGGCCGGCACCTCGGAATCTATCGCCTCCGCGTAGCCGTCGTCGGTCAGGGTGAATACCTCGTCGCACAGCGTGGTGCACACCCCGTGACCGCGGCAGCGCTGGTCGTCGACCCACACTTTCATGCCGGCGTGAACTCCAGGTGCAGCTCGGTCAGGCCGCGCAGGATATAGGTCGGAACATATTGGTAGCGGCGATCATTCGCCGGACCGTGCTGCTCCTCGCTGATCCTGATGTCGGACGTGCGGTCCAGCAGTCGCTCGAGGGCCACTCGTGTCTCGGCGCGGGCCAGCGGAGCGCCCGGGCAGCTGTGGATGCCGCGGCCGAACGAGATGTGTTGGCGGGCATTCTTTCTGGCCGGGTCGAATGTGGTGGGGTCCTCGAATCGCCGCGGATCGCGGTTCGCGGCGGCCTGCACGATCATCACCGTGGTGCCCGCGGGGAGGTCGACTCCGCCGACGTTGACCGGCTTCCGATTCAACCGAAAGTCCCCCTTGACCGGACTCTCGTGCCGCAGCGACTCCTCGATGAAGTTCGGGATCAGGCTGCGGTCTTTACGTAATTGCGCCTGAATGTCCGGACGCTCCCCCAACGTCTGCAGCGACGCACCGAGCAGCCGCACGGTGGTCTCCTGACCGGCCGAAAAGACGTTGGCCGCAACGCGGGCGACGTCACCGACCGCTGGCGTCGTGCCGTCCGGGTAGGTGGCGGTTGCCAGTCCGGTCAGCACGTCGTCGCGGGGTTCGGCGCGGCGGTCGATGACATAGTCCGAGAACAGGCCGTAGAGGAATTCCAACGGGCTGTGCGCCAGCGATTCCTTGCCGGTGCCGCCGACCCCGCCGCCCGAATGCTCGCGGATGCCCTTGATGAACTTGTCGCGATCTTCCATCGGCACGCCGAGCAGGTCGGCGATGACCAGCAACGTGAACGGGCCCGAAAAGCCCTTGATCCATTCGCCCTTGCCCGGCGGCAGAAAATCGTCGAGCACCTGGTCGGCGAGCGCCCACATGGCGTCCTCGTTCTCCTTGAGGCGCTTCGGGGTGATCAGCCGCATCAGCAGCGAGCGGTGGTTGGTGTGGGTCGGCGGGTCGAGGGTGGGCAGCTGGTCGCTGAACGGCAGCTCGTCGCGGTGCTGTTCGATCAGCTCGGTGACGTCGTCACCTTCGAGCGGTACCGGAAACCCGGGAAACGGCCCGGTCACCGAATTGCACGACGACCACGTCTCGGCGTCGTTCAAGACCGCGCAGGCTTCCTCCCAACCGGTGACCATCGTGACGTCGTGGTGCTTTTCCTTGGTCACCGGGCACTGCTGCCGCAGCGACTCGTAGTAGGGATACGGGTCCGCGATGAGCTCGCTGCCTCGGAAAAAATCCATTTCGGTGAAGTCGTTCACCATCTCGCACCGTTCCAATCTCGGCCAGTGAGAATGAGCCTCTCAGAGATGAGTATTAGATTTCCATACCGCAGGCCGCGCCGTCAACGCGCGGCGAATCCAGCCGCAGGCGGCGATTGGTCAGCCGGCCGGGATCAGGTCGGCCACGAGGGCCGGGCCCGTCGTCACCCGGCTGCGGAACGTCTCGATCGGCTCGATCGAGACCGGGGATACGGCGGCGGCCGCGAAGGCCTGGGCTTTGAACGCCTGGGCGGCGGCGCTGAGCCGGTGCTGCACCAGGCCGACTGTGTCGTCCAACTCGGCCGGCCAGGTTTGCCCCCACAGGGTGACCTCGGTCGCGCCCTGGTCGAGCGCCTGCAGGACGCCTTCGCGGACGCGGGGATCGCAGTCGAACAGGTCGGCCGCCACGGCCAGGGTCTGCGGTCGCAGCCGATGCTCGGCCGTCTCCAATGCGTATTCGAGGTCAACGATCTGGGCACCGAGGATCTGCAAAGGTCGTTCGTCCGGATGGTCGGCGACCAGGACAGTGACGTCCCACCCGGCCATGGCCCGGTCGAACAGCCAGCCGCCGGCGAAGCGCACCACGTCGGCGACATCGGCGGCGACGACGTCGAGCCGGTACCTCACGCCGGGTTCGGCGGCGCCATGTCCCGGGCCAACGATTCGGCGTACTCCTTGAAAACCTCGGTCAGTGGTATCGAAGGGTTGAGCAGCCATGTGGTCTCCATTCCGGTGATGAAGGCAAGAATTTGCACTGCCTTGACGGTGACGTCCATGTCCATCCGAAACTGACCGGCCTGTTGACCGCGCCGGATCAGCTCGCTGATGATCTCGATCGCATTTTGATATCGGGCGTGCAGCCGATCGTGTAGCGGCGCATCGGGATGCACGTTCTCCGCGAGCAGCACCGCGTAGGTGCCCACCAATTCGGGAGACCGGTAGAACCGTTCGGCGACGGCGGCGACCTCCGAGATCAGATCACCTGCCCGGTCCGCGTGGGAGTCGTCGTCGGCGTCGCGAATATCGAGGACCGCGTTCAACAGCTGCTCTTTGGATTCGAAGTGGTGCAGCAGGCCGGCAGGACTCACGCCGGCCTCGCCGGCGATCTGGGCCAGAGTCGTGTTCCGCCACCCGTTACGGGTGAGCAACCGCTGCGCGACGGCCAGGATCCGCTGTTTGCGATCCTCACCTTTGGCGCGCAGCGAGTCGTACGGCCGTGATTCGGGCACGGGACTCCTTTGTCCAACCAACTAACTGAACACACAGTAGGTTGGTTGGGCGGACTGTGACAAGGGTCTCAGCCAAAGATTTTTCGCCCCGCCCGCTACAGACCGAGCGACTTGGCGATGATCACCTTCATCACTTCGCTGGTCCCGGCGTAGATGCGCGCCACCCGCGCATCGGTGTACAGCCGGGCGATCGGATACTCCATCATGTAGCCGTAACCGCCGAAGAGTTGCAGGCAGCGATCCACCACGCGAGCCTGCATCTCGGTGCAGAACAGCTTCACCCGCGCGGCGTCGGCGGCCGACAGCTCGCCCTCGACGTGTAGCGCAACCGCACGATCCAGCATCGCCTGGCCGGCCTCGACCTCCGTCGAGCACGACGCCAGCTCAAACTTGGTGTTCTGGAACGAGGCCACCGGAGTTCCGAAAGCCTTGCGGTCCTTGGTGTAGTCGATTGCCGCGGCGATCGCCGAGCGGGCCTGCGCCACCGACCCGACCGCCACCGTCAGCCGCTCCTGCGGCAGATTGTGACCCAGGTAGCCGAACGCCTCACCCTCGTCCCCGAGCACGTTCTCGGCGGGCACCCGGACGTCGACGAACGACAGTTCGGCGGTGTCCTGGACCTTGCAGCCCATCTTCTCCAACTCGCGACCGCGGGTGAAACCCTCCATCCCGTCCTCGACGACGAGCAGGGTCAGGCCCTTGCGCCGGTTGTCGGGGTCGGTGGACGTGCGGGCGACGACGATCACGAGGTCGGCCTGCATGCCACCGGTGATGAATGTCTTGGCGCCGTTGACAATCCAGTGGTCGCCGTCTCGCACCGCCGTCGTGCGCATGCCGGCGAGGTCCGACCCGGTTCCCGGTTCGGTCATCGCCACGGCGGTGAGCAGCGTCCCGTCGGCCAGGCCGGGGAACCAGCGCTTGCGCTGTTCCTCATTCGCGTAGTGCAGGAAGTACGGCAGGATCACCTCGAGTTGGGTGCGGACCGTCGACAGCGTCACCAGCGCCTTGGCCGCCTCCTCCTGCAGCACGACGTTGTAGCGGTAGTCCGGCATGCCGGCGCCGCCGTACTCCTCGGGAATCGCCATCCCGAGCATCCCGAGCGCACCCATCTGCTTGAAGACGTCGCGCGGCATCCGCCCGGCCTTCTCCCACTGCGGGTAGGCGGGCACGACCTCCTTCTCGATGAAGTCGCGGGCCAGCTCGCGAAACGCGTCGTGGTCTTCAGTGAAAAGGTTTCGGCGCATGAGTTCCCCTGTCAGGCAACAAGTTCGACGAGCGTGGCGTTGGCGGTGCCGCCGCCTTCGCACATGGTCTGCAGGCCGAACCGAATGCCGTTGTCGCGCATGTGATATGCCATTCGGGTCATCAGCACCGCGCCCGACGCGCCGAGCGGGTGGCCAAGGGCGATAGCGCCCCCCAGTGGGTTGAGGCGGTCCGGGTCGGCGCCGGTCTCGGCGAGCCACGCCAGCGGGACCGGCGCGAACGCCTCGTTGACTTCGAACACGCCGATGTCGCCGATGGATACGCCCGCTTTCTTCAGCACCTTCTCAGTGGCCGGAATAGGGCCGGTGAGCATCAGCACCGGGTCCGCCCCGGTGGCGGCGCCGGCCCGGTAGCGCACCAGCGGTGTCAGGCCCAACTCGATCGCCATCTGCGACGTCATCACCAGCAATGCCGCTGCGCCATCGGAGATCTGCGACGAGTTGCCGGCGTGGATGACGCCGGCCTCGTCGAACGCCGGCTTCAGGCCGGCCAACTTCTCGACGGTGGTTCCCCGCCGGATCCCCTCGTCGGCGGCGACGACAGCGCCGTCGTCTCCATCAGCGGGGAAGACCGGGACGATCTGGTCGGTGAAGGCTCCGTTGTCCTGGGCCACCGCGGCCCGTTCGTGGGACAACGACGAATACTCGTCGAGACGGGTGCGGGAGAACCCCCACTTCTTGGCGATCATCTCCGCCGACAAGCCCTGATTGAACGAGAAACCGTCATAGCGGGCAAGGACTTTGGGTCCGTAGGGCATTCCGGTGGCCCTGGCCGAACCCAACGGCACCCGGCTCATCACCTCGACTCCGCCGGCCACGACGACGTCCTGCTGGCCGGACATCACCGCCTGCACGGCGAAGTCGAGCGCCTGCTGGCTGGAACCGCACGCCCGGTTGACCGTCGTGCCGGGGATGCTTTCGGGCCAGCCGGCGGCCAGCACCGCGAGTCGGCCGATATTGCTGGACTGGTCGCCGACCTGCGACACGCATCCCCAGACGACGTCGTCGATGATGTTCGGGTCGATGCCGGTGCGCTGCAGCAGCTCGTTGAGCACGACCGCCGACAGGTCGGCGGCGTGCATGCTCGACAGGCCACCGTTGCGTTTGCCGACCGGTGTCCGCACCGCTTCGATGATGACTGTTTCACGCATTTCTACTCCGATCTCGCTACCGCCCATTGACCAGTGAACGACGGATCGCGCTTCTCGGCGAACGCGGCATACGCCTCCGCCGAATCGACCGTCGCGAAATTGCCGACCTGTGCCCGGGCTTCGTTGGCCAGCGCGTCGCGCATGGTCCGGTCGGCGCCCTCGTTCAGCAGCGCCTTGCTGTGCGCCATCGCGATCGGCGGACCGGCTGCCAGTCGCCCGGCCAGGTCGGTCACGAACGCGTCGATCTCGGTGGCGCCGACCATCCACGTCACCAGGTTCAGTGCGTACGCTTCGGCCGCATCAATGGTCTCGGCCAGCAGCACAAGACGTTTCGCTTGTTGCAGGCCGACGATTTTCGGTAGCAGCCACGAGCCGCCGAGGTCGACGGACAGGCCCCGCCTGGAGAAGATCTGCGAGAACGTCGACTCGGGCGTGGCCACCACCAGATCGCACCCCAGCGCCAGGTTCCATCCCGCGCCGACCGCGACGCCGTTGACTTTGGCGATCGTCGGCACCCGCAATTCGTGCAGCGCCAGCGCCACATCGGTCAGCCGCTGCAACTTGTGCACCGGATGGCTGTCGTCGGGCGTCGAAATGTCGGCACCAGAACAAAATGCGCCGCCGGCACCGGTGATCACCACCACACGCACACCACGGTCTTTGCCTGCGGCCGTCAGCGCCTCGGCCAGAGCAATCCAGAGCTCACGACTGATCGCGTTCTTGCGCCGCGGTCGATTCAGCGTCAACGTCCGCACACCGTCGCGATCGTCGCAGAGAAGCACCGCTTCGTCAGACATACGCCGGCCCGATCGCACCCAGCACCCGCAGCCGGTCGATCTCGTCTGCGGAGATGCCGAGTTCGGCGAGCACCGAATCGGTGTGCTGCCCCAGGCCGGGCACCGCGCCCATCCCCGGCTCGAAACCCGCGATGACGGGTGGCGGGAGCAAGGCCTGGATCGGGCCGGCGGGCGTGTCGACCTGCCGCCAGCGGTCCCGGGCGGTCAACTGCGGGTGCACCAGCACCTCGCTGGGCAGGTTGTATCGCGCGTTACCGATACCGGCGGCATCCGCCGTTTTCTGCACGTGCTCCAAATCATGTGCGGCACACCATGCGCCGATGGCCTCGTCCAAAATCTCTCGGTGCGCGCAGCGTGCGGAGTTGCTGGCGAACCGGGGGTCGTCGGCAAGATCATTGCGCTGAATGATCTGACGCGAAAGCCGTTGCCATTCAGCATCGTTGGTGGTACCCAGTACGACGGTCTGGCCGTCGGCGGTGCGATAGGCGCCGTAGGGCGCGACCGCGGGCGAGCTCATCCCCAGCGGTTGCTGGTCGATGCCGGAATGCTGGGTGTAGGTGAGCGGATAACCCATCAACTCGGTCATGGTGTCGAGCAGGCTGAGCGCCACCGCATTACCGTGCTGGCCGGGCGTGGACTGGGCATCGCGGGAATACAGCAGCGCCACAATCGAGAGCGCCGAATACAGACCGGTGCTGATGTCTGCCATCGGCGGTCCGGGTTTGGCCGGCGCGCCGGGATAGCCGGTGACCGCGCAGGCACCGGATTCCGCTTGCGCCAGCAGGTCATAGGCCCGCTTGTGGGACAGCGGTCCGCCCGGGCCGTATCCGTCGATTTCGACCGCGATCACCTTCGGATGGCGCTGCTCCAGATCGGCCGCGGCGACGCCGAGTCGGGCGATCGCACCCGGTGCGAGGTTGGAGACCAACACATCGGCGCGGTCGAGAAGCTGGTGCAGAATGTCGAGCCCAGCTTCGGTTTTCAGGTCGAGAGTCACCGATTCTTTGCCGCGATTGGCCCAGACGAAGTGCGCGGCAAGCCCATTGACGACGTCGTCGTAATGCCGGGCGAAGTCGCCGCCCTTGGGATTTTCTACCTTGATGACGCGAGCGCCGAAGTCAGCGAGCACCCGCGAGCAGATCGGCGCGGCGACCGCCTGCTCCAGGGCCACCACGGTGACGCCCGTCAGCGGCCCCCGGATTTCCGGCATCACATCACCATGCCGCCGTCTACCGGCAACACCTGACCGGTGATGTAGGAGGCGGCATCCGAGGCCAGGAAGACGAACGCGCCGGCGACCTCTTCCGGTTCGGCCCAGCGCTTCAACGGAATTCGGTTGATCATGTTCGCCGCGAACTTCTCGTTGGTGCGGATGGTCTCGGTCATCCGCGTCGCCGCGAGTGGCGCAAGTGCGTTGACCAGGATGTTGTTCCGCGCCATCTCACGCGCCAGCGACTTGGTGAACCCGATGATGCTGGCCTTGGCGGCCGAATAGTTCACCTGACCCAGCGTGCCGGTGATCCCGGCCGACGACACCACGTTGATGATGCGGCCGGTCCCATTGGTGGGCATGAGCTTCAGGGCGGCCTGGGCGCAGTGCACCGCCCCCATCAGGTGGATGTCGAGCACCCGATGAAAGCTGTCGTCGTCGAGGTCCGCGAACATTCCCGGCGCGGTCACACCGGCATTGTTGACCAGGATGTGCAGCTTTCCGTCGGAGAGCCCGGCCGCTTGTGCCGTCGCGGCTTCGGCTGCCGCGCGGTCCCGCACGTCGAGCGCGGTGCTTTCCGCCTTGCCGCCGTCAGCGCAAATACGTTCGGCGACAGCCGAAGCGGCGCCGGCGTCGACATCGCTGACGAGCACGGCTGCGCCGGCGGCGGCCAGTGCCCCGGCCACGGCCGCGCCGATCCCGCTACCTGATCCGGTGACCAGCGCCGAGCGGCCGGTCAGATCGAACAGCGAATGCGCCATCAGTAGCTCCTCGGCATTCCCAGCACATGCTCGCCGAGGAAGTTGAGGATCATCTCCTGACTGACTGGTGCGATCTTCATCAGCCGCGACTCACGGAAGTAGCGCGACACGTGGTACTCCTCCGAGTAGCCCATCCCGCCGTGCAACTGCAGCGCCCGATCCGCCGCTGTAAATCCGGCGTCGGCACACAGATACTTCGCGGTATTCGCTTCGCGGCCGCAGGGTTTGCCGCTGTCGTAGAGCCAGGTGGCCTTGCGCAGAATGAGTTCCGCGGCATCGAGGCGCGCCAGCGAGTCGGCCAGCGGGAACTGCAGGCCCTGATTCATGCCGATCGGGCGATTGAACACGACGCGCTCGTTGCCGTATTTGACCGCCTTTTCCAGCGCGACGCGCCCGATTCCCAGCGCCTCGGCGGCGATCAGCATGCGCTCCGGGTTGAGACCGTCGAGAATGTACTTGAAGCCCTGTCCTTCCCCACCGACCCGATCCTCGACCGGGACGATCAGGTCGTCGATGAACACCTCGTTGGAGCTGACCGCGTTGCGGCCCATCTTCTTGATCGGCCGGATGTCGACGTGGTCGCGATCGAGGTCGGTGAGGAACAGCGTCATGCCGTCGGTCTTCTTGGTGACCTCATCGAACGGTGTGGTGCGCGTCAGCAGCAGGATCTTCTCCGACTCCAACGCCTTGGAGATCCAGACCTTGCGCCCGTTGATCCGGTAGTTGTCGCCTTCCCGCTTGGCAAACGTCGTGATGCGCGAAGTGTCCAGTCCCGCACCGGGTTCGGTGACGCCGAAGCACACGTGCAGGTCACCGTTGACGATTCGCGGGAGAGTCCTGGCTTTCAACTCGTCGGAGCCGTGTTTGACGACGGGTTGCATGCCGAAGATCGTCAGGTGGATCGCGCTGGCGCCGTTCATGGCTGCGCCCGACCGCGACACCTCCTCGAGCAGCAGCGTTGCCTCGGTGATGCCGAGGCCGTGACCGCCGTACTCCTCGGGGATCGTCATCCCGAGCCAGCCGCCCTTGGCGATCGCGTCGTAGAACTCCTGCGGGAACTGGTGCTCTAGGTCTTTTTCCATCCAGTAGTGGTCGTCGAACTTCGACGCCAACTCAGCGACCGACTTGCGGATCAGCTCCTGGTCATCGGTTAGCTCGAAGCTCATCCCACCGCCGGCCACTGCGAAACTCCTTT
>JBAWAV010000082.1:0-21242 GCA_049589475.1 Mycobacterium sp. | reverse complement strand
TTTGGGCTGCGGCATCTCGAACCGGTCGAGCATGCGGTGTACCAGCGCAACGGCCTCGTCGTGACCGCCGGCGGTGCCGAGCCCTTGTTCGAGTATCAGCGTGCGGCCGATCGCGGCGATCACGACCGCCAGTGCGGCAGGCGGGAATTCGTCGGTGTCGATGTCGTGCTCGCGGACGATGAAGTTCAGTGCGGTGATCTGTTGTTCGCGCCAGCGCTCGGACCACGCCGCGATTTCCGCTCGGATCTCCTTGCGGTGGTTGGCAAGACCCATGAACTCCAACAACAGCCGGGTGTCTTTGGGCGCGATGAGAGTGTCCCAGAACGCGTGCAGCGGACGGTCGGAGGCCAGCGCTTTCTGTTGCCTGTCCAGATAGACGGTAGCGCCGATCCGGAACACCGCCAGATACAGCTCGTCCATCGTGGGGAAGTAATAGTGCACGAGAGCCGGTTTCACGCCGGCCTGAGCCGCGACCCGCCGTGACGTGGCCGCCGCGTACCCCTCCTCGACCATGATCTGACTCGTCGCGGCGATCAACAATTCGCGCGTGCTGGAGTCGCGCGCTTTCGGTCGAGCGGATGCGGTCACACAGGGTTCCTATCACAAATGGAGCATTAGACCGCGGGCTCGGCGACCATCTCGAAGAAGGCAGCACCCGAATCCGGGATGCGATTCTGCTTGAACACGTTGACCGCGTAGGAGACCAGGATCATCGAGTACAGCAAGTGCAACAGTCTGGACGCGTCGTCCGGCAAGTCGTCGATGTCGAACCCGTTGAGGTAGGCGATCGCCTCCTCGGCCTTGGGTGCCACGGCGTCATAGAAGGTGACCAGCTCGTCGAACGGCTTCGACAGCCGCGCCTCGTAGCGCTGCGCCCGCGTGGGTAGGGACCAATCGTCGACGAACGGCTCGAGGTCGGAGAAACCCTGCGGCAAAGTCACATCCGACATCAGGACTCCTTCGCGGACTGGTACGCGCCGACGGTGTCGCGGACCACGGTGTGGAATTGTCGGATCAGCAACTCCTGGTCGCTGAGGTGGAACGTGCTCTGCGCTCGCGTCTTGAGTGCTGAATGGGTGGCCTCGATGGTGTTCACGTCCTGCATGGCGAACTCGATCGTGCTGTCTACCACCAATTCCTGCGCAAGGCGGTCCGCCGCATTCGCCGGCGGGACGAAATAGAGGTCGATCTCGTAGATGTGCGAGTCGACCGTTTCCGGCCAATACGTGTAGGTGATGTAGTAGCCGCGGGCCCAGATCTGGATCGAGATGTTCGGAAACAGCCAGAACTGGTCGTTGCCCCACGAGGCGATGTCGCCGCGGTTGAGGAAGTCCTGTTGTGGACCGATATCCGGCACGTCGTCAGGCCCGAAAAGGCCTGCGCGGAAAAGCTTGTACACCCAACGCTGGCTCTGACGGGCGGGGCCTGCGGTGCCGGGTTCGCGGGGCGGCAGCGGTGGCGGCCCGGGGACCGAGGTCAGCATGTGTGGTCGGAACAATTCGTAGTGATAGGAGTCGACCGGCGGCACCATCATTTCGGCCTTGGAGACGTCCGGATCGATGAACCGGCCGTGTACGTACGGCGGGTGATACCACTCGCACACCGAGTCGACGGCAAGCTTCCAGTTGCCGTTGATCCGGGTGGAGAACCCGTAGTGCTGGGTCATCTTCTCGAACGGATAGCCCTCGATGGGCAGCAGCCCGTCGCCGAGAAATTCGCGCAGCGGCGCCGGGGCCCCTTCCCGTTCGGAGGCGAGGTTGATGAAGATGAAGCCCGCCCACACTTCGCAGTGCACCGGCGGCATTCGCAACGTGCTTTTGTCCAGATTGAAGAACTCATCCTCGTTGGTGATGTGGTTGACCTTGCCGTCCAACCCATATCGCCAGCCATGGTATTTGCAGGCGAACGCACGGCAGTTCCCCGACGATTCTTCGCCCGGGTGTTCCTGCCAGACGACCTTGTTGCCGCGGTGGGCGCACACATTGTGAAACGCATGCACGGTGTCGTCGACGTCGCGCGCGATGACGATCGAGGCCAGCCGGCCGGGCAGGTCGCGAGTGAAATACGAACCCTTGCGTGCAAGCCGCTCGATCCGCCCGACGCACAACCAGTTTCGCTTGAAGAGCGCCTCGCGCTCGGCGGCGAAGAACTCCGGTGAAATCGAGTCCTCGTAGTTGACCGGCGCGGTGCCCAATTCGGGGTAGTCGGTGGTGAACTTGCCCCGTCCGGTGGACAGGCGTTGCTGGATGCTGGTCACGAGTGCGCTCCTTCTTGTGCGGGCGTGCCATTACTCCAGGGCTCTTGATCCCAAGGCCGGTCCAGCGGCGCCATCTCGCCGCCGAATGGGAAAAACGCGCGCTGGGCATAGGTTTCGCGGGCCAGGCCGTGGCCGAGTTCGTCGAGGAAGGCCCGCTTGAGAGGGTTGGTGAAAAGCTGACGCGAATAGCGCAGCGTCAGCGGCGGACGCTTGACGAGTTCACGGGCCAGTTCCCACGCTCGATCCAGCAGCTTATCTTTCGGCAGCACCTCGTTGACCACGCCCCACTCCTTGGCTTCGGCGGCCCCGAGCTTCATGCCGGTCAACAGGAAATAGCGGGCCCGGGTGTGGCCGGCCAAGAAGCTCCAGATCACGTGCTGGCCGTCGCCGGGCACCTGGCCGCGCGGAAAGTGTGATGCGTCCTGGAAGTAGGCGTCGTCGGATGCCAACACAATGTCGCCGAGCAACGGAACTTCGGAATGCATGTTGCACGGTCCGTTGACGGCGCTGATCATCGGAACGTCGACATCGAGCACGTTGGTGATCAAGTGCCGCGCATACCAGGCTTTTTCGTCGAGCTTGTGCAGGCCGCGGGTGCCGGGCATCAACAGGTAGTCGGGCTTTTCGACGGGGTCACCGTTGGGCATCCGTCCCCAGTTGGCGTTGTAGTTCTCCCCGGTGCCGGTGTGGATGAGGACCTTGATCTCACGGTCTCCGGCGATGTCGGCGAACGCGTCCGACATCTGATCGTGCGCCCGCCAGTCCCAGATCAGGCTGCCCCCGTTGGTGTGGCACTGCATCAGCAGGATGCCGTCATCGGAGAGCTCGAGCCGATAGTTCGCGTACCGGTCGTGGTACTCGCTGTATCTGGTTCGCTTTGCCATTGAGTCGTCTCACTCCCGGGGTGGTGATGGTGGGGCTGACACTATTTGAGCGATCGCCCAATAGTCAAGGCTCAGCGGCCGCTCAACTGCGCCACCAGCGGCGCGAAGGTGTCGATCTGATCCTGTTGCACCGTGACATAGTTGACGCCGAGCGACTCCCGACGTGAATAGAGTTGCTCCGCAACAGCTTCCAACGGGCCGATCAACACATTGGGATGATCGCGCAGCACGTCGGCGGCGATTCCCGTCGAGTTGGCGGCGGCGGCCAACGCGGCCTCGGGGTCCTCGGTGATCGCCGTGAAGTAGGGCGAACTCTCGACGTCGAGGCCGCCGTAGCGGTCTCCGGCGGCTTTCTGCACCACTGCGATTCGATGCTGTGCGACCGCGTGCGGATCCAGCCCGTCGGCGTCATGCGCGACGAACGGCACGCTGGACATGCTGACGATGTCGGCTTGGCGACCGGCGAACGTCAACACCCGCGGCCCGCCGCCACCGATCATGATCGGCGGATGCGGGCGTTGTACCGGGCGAGGCCGGCCCGCATAGCCGCGCACCCGCACAAAGTCGCCCGAACAGTCCAATTGCTCACCCGCGCAGTGCGCCTTGATCAGCGACACCACCTCGGCGAGCTTGGCGATGCGGCGGCCGGGCCGCTCGAATTCGAGTCCCATTGCGTTGTACTCGGTTTCGCTCCAACCCGCCCCGATGCCCATTTCGAGCCGCCCGTCCGACAACAGATCCAGGGTCGCCGCTTCTTTGGCCAACACCGCCGGCACGTGATAGTCGATGCAGAACACCCGGCACCCGATGCGCAGTGTTGTGCTGACGGCCGCAGCGGCGGCCATCGCCGCGATCGGCGCGAGATCTTGGCGAGGCGTACGCGCGACCTTCTGCGCTGGACCGGGGCCGAGGTAGTGGTCTGCGAGGAAAAGCGTTGAGTAGCCGAGGTCTTCGACTTTGCGGACCGTGTCGCGCCACTCGCGGGCACCGGCGGCGTTGGTCGCCTGCACGGCGAAGCGGAACGGGGGCCTGTCCATGGGCTTGACAATAATCGACGCGGGGTGATAGGCATGTGTGGTTTGGGCAGTCGCTCAGGAAAGTTGCCAAGAGAGAGGGTGGGCGTGGCTTGAAGACGGCGGTGGTCACCGGCGGTGCGTCAGGGATCGGTCGCGCCGTCGCGGAGCGGTTGCGCAAAGACGGACTTCAGGTGGCCGTCATCGACCTGTCACCCAGTGCGGACGACTTCGGTTACATCGCCGACGTCACCGACCGCGCGCAGGTGGACAGCGCCGTCGCGGCGATCCGCGAGCAGTTCGGCCCGATCCTGGTGCTGGTCAACGCGGCCGGCGTGGAGGGCTTCCAGAAGTTCTCGAAGATGACCTTCGCGGAGTGGTCAAAAGTCATCGACGTCAACCTGAACGGCGTGTTCCACACCATCCAGGCCGTGCTGCCGGACATGGTCGACGCCGGGTGGGGACGCATCGTCAACATCTCGTCGTCGAGCACGCACTCCGGCCAGCCGTTCATGGCGCACTACGTCGCGGCGAAGTCGGCGGTGAACGGCCTCACCAAATCCCTGGCCCTGGAATATGGTCCGGCCGGGATCACCGTCAACGCCGTGCCGCCGGGGTTCATCGACACACCGATGCTGCGCAGCGCCGAGAGCCGGCACCTGCTGGGCGGAACCGTGGAAGACCACATCAATCGCACGCCGGTCCGCCGGGTGGGCCGGCCCGAGGACATCGCTGCCGCCTGCGCGTTTTTCGCGTCCGACGAGGCCGGCTACATCACCGGGCAGATCCTTGGCGTCAACGGCGGTCGCAACACCTAGAAAGGCAACGATGTACGAGCGGGATCAGCTGTTCATCGACGGGAAATGGGTTGCTGCCGAATCCGATTCGGTGATCACCGTGGTGTCACCGCACACCGAGGCGGTGATCGGTCACGCGACCTGCGCGGGTCCGGGCGACGTCGACCGCGCGGTGCAGGCGGCACGAGCGGCGTTCGACACCGGCCCGTGGCCGAGGATGCAGCCCGGGATGCGCATCGAGGCGATCACCCGGCTGGCCGGCATCTACAAGGAGCGTCGAGCCGACATGGCCGCGCTCATTTCGGCCGAGATCGGCGCCCCCATCTCGTTCGCCAAGATGGCGCAGGTCCGGCTCCCATTGACCATGATGTCGGCGTTCTGCGGTCTTGCCGCGAATTACGAGTGGCAGCAGGACCGTCCGGGCTTGTACGGCAAGGATATTCGGATCAGGAAACAACCGGTTGGCGTCATCGCCGCGGTGGTGCCGTGGAACATGCCGCAATTCCTGACGGTCGCCAAGGTCATCCCCGCGCTGCTGGCCGGGTGCGCGGTACTGCTCAAACCGGCGCCCGAGTCGGTACTCGATGCGCAGCTGCTCGCCGACCTGGTCGCCGAGGCGGACCTGCCGCCCGGTGTGTTCAACGTGGTGCCCGGCGGACGTGAGGTCGGTGAGGTGCTGGTCGGCCACGCCGGTGTAGACAAGGTCTCGTTCACCGGGTCCACGGCGGCCGGTCGCCAAGTCGCCGTGGCCTGCGCGGCCGGGCTGAAGCAGGTCAGCCTGGAACTCGGCGGCAAGTCGGCGGCCATCGTGCTCGACGACGCCGACCCGTCGGCCGTGGCCAGCGGAGTTCAGACGGCCAGCTTGGCCAACAGTGGCCAGGTGTGCAACGCGCTGAGCCGGATCGTGGTGCCGGCGGCCCGCGAGGCCGAGTTCGTCGACGCGCTGGCGGCGACGATGGCCGCGATGCCGGTCGGCGACCCCGCCGACCCCAACACCGCGATCGGCCCGCTGGTGGCCCAGCGCCAGCAGGAGCGCGTCCGCGGCTACATCGAAGCGGGCAAGAGCGAGGGAGCGCGCCTGGTCGTCGGCGGCAGCGAGATGCCCGACGGCCTGGACACCGGCTGGTACATCAAGCCGACGCTGTTCAGCGGCGCCCACAACGACATGAAGATAGCCCGCGAAGAGATCTTCGGCCCGGTGCTGACCGTGATTCCGTACCGCGACGAGGACGAGGCGATCCGGATCGCCAACGACTCCGAGTACGGGCTGGCCGGTTCGGTCTTCACCGCCGACATCGACCGTGGATACGGCGTGGCGGCTCAGGTCCGGTCGGGGACGTTCGGCGTGAACGAGGGCTACATCATGGATCCCGCGGCGCCGTTCGGCGGCGTCAAGAACAGCGGCTACGGCCGTGAGCTCGGAATCGAGGGGATCGACAGTTACACCGTCAGCCAATCGATTTCGGCTGCCGCGCCTGCCTAGTGCGGCGACGATGCAGTGGAGGTACCTCCCAGCCGCGCAGCGGCGAGGGGGCCGCGCCAGCGCGATGAGGAGGAGCCGGACAATCGGCTGCCGCGCCTGCCTAGTGCTTGCCGCCGCCGACTTCGGCGGGCAGGGGTGGCGGTAGCGGTTTGGCCGGCGCCGTCGAAGTTTGAGGCGCCGCCGGTGCCGCGGCCGGCGTTGTCGGCGTCCCGGCTGGGGCCGGTGCGGTCTTCGGTCCGTGGTACGACACCATCGGTTCGCTGCGGATCACCCCGCTGGCGTCGCTGACCACCAGCGCGCTCGACGTCACCGTGTAGGTGACACCGTCCTGCTTGGCGACGAAGCTCCCGTCAGCAGACGCCGTGGCCGACGCGATCAACTTGGCGCCGTCGCTGATCCGTACACCGTGGTAGCCGTACTGGCCGGCCGGGCTCTTGCAGATCGCCACCCGCGAGTTCGCTGTGCTGCCGAATGCGACCGCAGTGTTCGGTGCCGCGCAGCGCGCGGTGGAGTCGACGAAACCCAGCGCGTCGGTTGTCGGCTCGGCCGAAGCCGCGGGCATTCCGAAGGCGAGCAGCAGGGCGGACGTCACCGCGGCGAGGGTGACGTGGCTGGTGCGAAGCCGGTAAGCAGACATCAGGCCTCCACCAGACCACAGCCGACCGGCGGGCTCCCGCGCCCACGCCGCGCCATCGCCGAATCGTTAGCTTCTCGAGATCCACAGGGCTAGATTCGACCGCCATGGGACTGCTTTTTGATCCGAATGCTTACGACCCGTCGCATTTCGACCCCGAAACGCGACGTCAACTGCGGGCGGTGATCGATTGGTTCGAAGCCCGCGGCAAGGCCAAACTGTTAAGCGACGACCTCGAAGCGGCCTGGGTGTCGGACTTCCTCGACTTCATCAAGCAGCAAAAGATCTTCGCGACCTTCCTCACCCCGTCGGAGTACGGCGGAGGCGACCCGAACAAGCGGTGGGACACCTCCCGTAACGCCGCGCTCAGCGAGATCTTCGGCTTCTACGGCCTGTCGTACTGGTACGCCGAGCAGGTGACGATCCTGGGCCTGGGACCGATCTGGCAGAGCGACAACATCAAGGCCAAGGAACGCGCGGCCGCGCAACTCGATGCGGGCGGCGTGATGGCCTTCGCACTCTCCGAGCGCGAGCACGGCGCCGACATCTACAACACCGACCTGCTGCTCACGCCCGCACGCGACGACGATGAGGGGGTCGTCTTCCGGGCATCGGGGGAGAAGTACTACATCGGCAACGGCAACGTCGCCGGGATGGTGTCGGTGTTCTCCCGCCGCACCGACGTCGACGGCGCCGACGGTTACGTGTGGTTCGTCGCCGACAGCGGCCATGAGAACTACGAACTGATCGGCAACGTCGTGCACGGTCAGATGTTCGTCAGCAACTTCCGGCTCAATGACTACCCGGTGCACGAGGAGGACATCCTGTGTACCGGGCCGGATGCGTTCTCGGCCGCGCTCAACACGGTCAACGTCGGCAAGTTCAACCTGTGCTCGGGCTCGATCGGGATGTGCGAGCACGCGTTCTACGAGGCGATCACCCACGCCAACAACCGCATCCTGTACGGCAACCCGGTCACCGACTTCCCGCATGTGCGAGCCAGCTTCGTCGAGGCCTACGCCCGATTGATCGCGATGAAACTGTTCAGCGACCGGGCGATCGACTACTTCCGCAGCGCGAGCCTCGACGACCGCCGGTACCTGTTGTTCAATCCCGTGACGAAAGCCAAAGTTACCTCCGAGGGCGAAGCCGTCGTCACGCTGCTGTGGGATGTGCTGGCCGCCAAGGGTTTCGAGAAGAACACCTACTTCAGCGAGGTGGCCCGGCTGATCGGGGCCCTGCCGCGGCTGGAAGGCACCGTGCACGTCAACGTCGCACAGATCCTGAAATTCATGCCGAACTACATGTTCAATCCCGCGAGCTACCCCGAGATCGGCACCCGCAACGACCCGGCCGACGACGTGTTCTTCTGGGCCCAGGGTCCGGCTCGCGGCGCATCCAAGGTGCAATTCGCCGACTGGTCAACGGTGTACGAAAAGCACACCAGCATAACGAATGTCGCCGTGTTCCACGAGCAAGCCGGCGCGCTCAAAGAACTGCTGGCCACCGCCGCGCCCGACCCTGACCAGATGAAAGACCTCGACTTCCTGCTCGTCGTCGGCCACCTGTTCACGCTGATCGTCTACGGCCAGCTGATTCTGGAACAAGCCGACCTGATCGGATTGGACGCCGACCTGCTCGACCAGATCTTCGCTGTCCAGATCCGCGACTTCTCAGGCTATGCCATCGCCCTGCATGGAAAGCCGAGTTCGACCACAGCGCAACAGAATTGGGCTATGTCAGCCGTACGTAAGCCTGTCACTGACGCCCACCGCTTCGATCGGGTGTGGCAGCAGATCGAGGCCTACGACGGCGCTTACGAGATGCGGCCTTAGTCGATGGGGCCGACCCGCTGCGCCCGGCTCCGCCGAGCTTGCGATCGGCCCTAGCCCCCGGCCGGTACGAACGGGACGTCGTCCGGGGCGGCGCGTCGCGCGGCCAGCACTGCGCGGGCCGGATCACCGATCGGAAGCCGCAGCGGCAGCTCTGGCTTCTCGGCGGCGTCGACGATCTCGATCGCCACTTGCTCGGGGGTGATCATCGCGTCACGCAGATCGCCGTCGCCCGCGAGCCCGGCGTAGGGATTGTCGGGCAGCGTGTAGCTGGTCACGTCGTCGAGCGCGCCGGAACTCACCACGCCGGGCTCGAGCAGCGTGGCCTGAACGCCGAACGGGGCGACTTCGATCGCCAGCGACTCCACCAGCGCTTCCAGAGCCCACTTGGTCGCCGCGTAGGCCGAACCGGACGGCAGCACAACTCGTCCGAGGACGCTGGACATGAACAACAACTTTCCGTCGCCGCGAGTGCGCATCCCAGGGAGCGCGGCTTGCGCGACGCGGAGGGCGCCGACGGTGTTCAGGTTGAAGATTCGCTGCAGTTCGGTCAGCGGAATGGCTTCGACGGCGCTATAGAAGATCTCCGCGGGGTTGACGACGACGATGTCGACGTCGCCGGCGGCCGCGAATGCTGCGGTCACGCTGGCGTCGTCGGTGACGTCGAGGGCCAGGCGCTGAGCGAGGTCGAGGTCCTGAAGTGACCGCGGATCACGCGCGGTGCCGATGACGCGGTGACCGCGCCGGATGAACTCCTCGGTGATGGCGCGGCCGATCCCGCGACCGGCCCCTGTGACGAGAACAGTGGACATGGCGTTGGCTCCTGGGGTCTTGGTGAACTTGGTCTGGCAGCTCTAGTAAACCGATCGGTGTGCTTTCTTGTTCCGCGGTGGCCGAAATTCCGTATGCGGCGTGCCGAGGGCGGACGTAATATCCCGCCATGGCAGGAGCCTTACCGGCCGATTTGATCGAAGAGACCGCCCTGACGCTGGGCAGCGTCGGTCGAATCACTCTGCCGCCGGAGCAGTGGCCGACTGTCCGGCGCACCTTGGCGGCGGCTGACCGCGCCGTCGACACCGACGATGCCGGTGCACTTCGGGATGCGCTCGACGACCTGCGTGGTATGGGTGTGAGCGCCCAGCGTTTCGATGGCCCGTCGGCCGTGGCCGGGCCGGTGATCGCTGCCCGGATGACGGGACCGCCACCTGCTGGGTATGGCGCAGCCGGGTCCGGACCGATGCCGCCGCCACCCGTGGCGGGTGCCCCGCCGCGAGACGCAGCGCGCGCAAAGCGTGGCTGGGTCTGGGTGGTCATCGGCGCTGTCGCCGCGGTCGCTCTCGTCGGTCTGGTGAACACCAGGGCGCCCTTGGCCGGTGTATCTGTTCCGCGCCCGCCGGTCACGTCGGTCACCGGTGCGCCGTCGCCCACGCAGGCGAATCCGACGTCGGCCAGTCCGACCGTGACACCCACCGGTAGCGGAGCCCGGTCGGGGCTTTACATCGCGGGCGGACTCATTGGCACCGCGGCGCTGGTGATCGCCGTCGTATTCGTGCTTGTTCGGCGCCGATCGCGCCCCGGTCATATACCGCCAGTGCATTTAGTCGGTCCAGCCGAGGCCGCTAGGCGCCCCGAGCCCGCTGTGTTCACCTTCGCGCCGAATGAGCTTGTGGAGCTGGCCAATCGAACTGTCGACAGATTGGTGACCAAAGGCGACGGACCGTGACGGTCACGATCACAGATCAAGCTCTTCACGTGCTGTTGTTCGCCCGGCTGAAGCCCGAAACGGGTTATGGCTCAAAGGGGCTGGCGGCAGCGTGGGCAGCGTCGGCGAAGCTAGGCATCTCGGAGGCCGTCGACGCCGAGATTCCCGTCGAGTTGCCTGAGCAAGTCTCGACCGACGATGTGTTTTTCCGTGTCGTCGCCGGCAAGGCCAGTGCGGAAGGCCGCGACAGCGCGATCGCTTTCAACGCGCACGACGTAGCAGGCATCGTCGTTCGGCTGCACCCTTCGGCGTCGGGCGACGGTTGGGCCCAGTTGTCGGACAGCTGGCGCAACGCGTTCGATCCGGCCGAATTCGACGATGTGATGGGCATCGTCGAGTTATTCATCGGTACAGCAGACGAATTGGCGCCGCGTCTGCCGGTGGTGGCCGGCTCGGTCGCCAGCGGGGTGGTGCGTACCGACGGCGGTTCAGGGCTCGAGTCGTCGGCTCTGGTGGAACCCGGAGTCGCCATCTGGAGCAAGGAACTTCCATGGGGCTCGAGAGTTGTCGCGGTCGCCGTCGCAGCCGCCGCCACCGTCGCACAGTCGTGGTGTTCGATCAGCGGTTCACACGACGACGCCGGCCAATTGGTGCGCTACTTCATGCACGCCAGCAAGCTTCGGTACGAGGCGACCGTCTTCAAGCAGGACATCGACGAGTTGCGCAGGCAGGAACGTGCGCTAGATGATGGGCTGGCCGAATTGTTCGCGCTTCATCAACGATTCGAGGCCGCGGGTGCCGCCGCCGACGAACTCATCGATGCGCAAAGCCGATTGGGTCGCGCGCAGGGTGATGCCGCCGGACTGCTGATCTCAATCACTCGTCTGCGCGATTTGCGGCAGACCGTGGAGATCGCCGCGCATAATCTTCGGGCCAACGTGCCGACGCAGATCCAATCGGTGGCAAACGCGCCGTCGTTTTTCGCCCGCGAGCTGAAACTCGCCGAATGGCTCGACGGTCAAGCCGGGCACGAGATCGCCTACCTGCAGTCGTGTCGTGAGCGGGTAGGCGAGGCGCAGAAGCTGACCGAACTGCGTTTGCAGCAACTCTCGGCGGCGAACGCCCGAACAGCTAACTGGCTCAGCGTGTTACAGACCAGTCTGCTGGCAGCACCGCTCGGCGCATTGAGCGTGACAACAACCTTGGGTCCGCATTTCACCGCGCCCACAACGGTTCGTGCGGCGGTGATGGCGCTGGTGGGCTCGATGACTCTGCTGGCGCCGTTGCTCGCCTTCCGGTGGGTGCACGGCTATCGCTGGCCTGAGATTGCGGCGGTCGCTGTGATCGGCGGATGCATCGGTTGGCTCATCACCGTCGTTGCATCGGCTGCAGCGCCGCTGGTGATCGTATTCGCCGCGGCGATTCTCGGCGCTACGCTGCTGGGCGGTACTGCCATTCTGGTGAACGGCCGCCGCAGTACGATTCCGTCGTCGGCTTGAGTAGGAGAAACCCATGCGAGGCACCAAGATCCTGATCACCGGCCCGACCGGACAAGTAGCCAGCCCCATCGCCCAGTCCCTGGCGGCCGACAACGAGGTGTGGGGCATCGCCCGGTTCACCAACCCGGCGGCCCGCGAAGCCCTGGAAAAAGCGGGCGTGCACTGCGAGACGGTCAACCTGGCCGCCGGCGACTTTGACCGATTGCCCTCTGATTTTGACTACGTGCTCAACCTCGCGGTGGCCAAGAGTGGCGACTGGGATAAGGACCTCGCGGCCAACGCCGAGTCGGTCGGCCTGTTGATGGCGCACTGCCGCACCGCAAAAGCATTCCTGCACTGCTCATCGGCGGCGGTTTACGATCCGCCGGACGACGAGCCGCGGACCGAGCACGCCGCCCTGGGCGACAATCACAAGCCGTTGTTCCCGACCTATTCCATCTCCAAGATCGCCGGCGAAGTCGTGGCCCGCACGATGGCCCGCGCGCTCGGCCTGCCGACCATCATCGCCCGACTCAACGTCCCCTACGGCGATAACGGCGGCTGGCCGTTCTACCACATGGAGATGATGCTGGCCGGCATCCCCATCCCGGTGCCCGCCGGAGATGCGGCCCGTTACAACCCAATTCACGAAGACGACATCATCGCCACGATCCCGAAGCTGCTCGAGGCCGCGTCGGTGCCCGCCACCACGGTCAACTGGTGCGGCGACCAGACCGTGAGCCTGCAGGACTGGTGCCGCTACCTGGGCCCCCTCGTCGGCAAGGAGCCGATCTTCGAGGAGAGCCCGCAGGCGTTGCGGGGCAACCCCACCGATGTGTCACGGATGCACGAGCTGGTGGGCGCCGGCACGGTTGACTGGCAGGACGGACTCCGCCGCATGGCGGCGAAATTCCATCCTGAGCTCGTCGGCTAGTCTTCCTTCGCGATCAGCCGCTTGAGCGCCGCGCGATCGGAAGCCAGCAGCTCGTCGATACGCTGCTGGTTCACATCGGCGACGATGATCTCGCCGACCTCTTGGTACACGTTGCTGAAGATGCCGTGCGACTTCATCTTCTCGGTCTGGTAGATGTTGTCCTCGGTCGGCGTCACGTAATACACGATCTCCGGCTTGAACCGGTGAATCAGCCACAAGTGGATGACGTCCATCAGCCGCTTCTGGCGCATCTTCTCGGCAAACGTGTTCTGGTCGCGGACCGTGAGGATGTTGCGTCCGTGACGGTCCTTGATGGGGTCGACCACCACATTGGCAAGCGGTTCGTCGGCGTTGTCGCCATAGATGCCGAGGTCCAGCACGTCAGAGCCGGCACGGCGCGGACGTAGCCGCACGGTCAGCGTCTCGCCGATCTTGTAGTGGTCGCCCCACAACGCCAGCCATTCCTCCAGCAGCTTCTTCGGCACCTCGGTCTGCACTAGGTGCTGATGCTGGGTGGATCCCTCGCCCATCGACTTCGTGGTCGCGGTCCGACCGGACGACGCGGCCAGCGCGGCGTCGCTGCGCGGCCCACCGACCAGGGTTTGCGGTGTGCGGTAGGGAGATTCGACCAGTCGCATCTTGCGCTGCAGGCGAGCCAGCGCGAGCATGCCTTCCTGGCGCAATGAGGTCGCGAACTCTTCGGCGGCCACGCCGTCGATCTGGTGGCCACCGTAAGTGATGAAGTTGAAGACGAAGCCCATCTTGCCGAGTTCTTCTGGGAACGCCCGCATCTCGTCGTCGGTCATCCCGGTGGTGTCCCAGTTGAACGACGGCGAGAGGTTGTAAGCCAGCATCTGGTCCGGGAACTCGGCGTGGATCGCTTCGGCGAATTCGCGCGCGTCGACCAGATCCGCCGTCTTGGTCTCCATCCAGAGCAGGTCGGCGAACGGCGCTGCGGCAAGCGATTTGGCGATCGCGTAGGGGATGCCGCCGCGGATCTGGTAGTAGCCCTCCGGCGTCTTGGCCAGCTCGCAATCCCACGCCACGTTGACGCCCAGCTCCTTCGCCTTCTGCTGGGCGGTGTAGAGCGGAGCGCGCCGGGCGAACTTTCGCCACTCGTCCGCGCTCATGTCGCTTGAGTCGCCATCGTTCTCGGCGAACTCAAGGAGTTCGGCAACGGCTTCGCCGTAAGTCATCAGCCCGGCATCCAGCTGCCAGGCGTCGACGAACTTCGACTCGATCTCGTCGAAGACGGCATCGATGGACTCCTGCGCATGGTCCGGCGACGCAGCCGCGCCTGCGATCAGTTCCGCGATGCCGTGCCGCTCCAGCCAGGAGTCCGCGGTGGCGTACTCGCCGTCGGGCAACGCGTAGAGCAGGTGACCGTTGAGTTCGTGGAAACCGGCGTTGTAGAAGCGCCGCACCATCGCCAGGAAACAGGACTTGTACGACGGGATCTTCAGGTTGGTGGTGCCGAGCAGGAATGGCTGGTCACGCTCGTCGGCCCGGCTGTCGAGCAGGTTGGCCGCTTCGGCATCGGTGCGGGCGACGATGATGCCCGGCACCCGCATGATGTCGAGCTGGAATCGCGCGGTGTTGAGCCGCTTGATCTGCTCGTCCGACGGCACCAGCACCTTGCCGCCCTGGTGGCCACACTTCTTGGTTCCGGGCCGCTGGTCCTCGATGTGATACCCCGGCACTCCGGCTTCGACGAAGCGCTTGACCAGGTTGCGCACGTGCGGATCCCCGCCGTGGCCAGTGTCCGCATCGGCGATGATGAATGGCCGGTAATCAACCGCGGGAGTTCTCTCGCGCTGCTCCTCGCTCATCCGCAGGCGGAGGTACTGCTGGTTGCGGTCGGCGGTCAGCAGCGCGCGGACCAGGGCGGCGGCTTCGTCGGGCACCTGGCTGAGTGGATAGCTGGCCAGGTCGGGTCCCGGATCTTCGCTGATGGAACCTTTGGCCGAGGTGGCCCACCCGCCGAGGTAGATGCCCTCGATGCCCATCCGCTTCATGGTCACCGCCTGCCCGGGCGAATACGGGCCGAAGGTGGTGATGCTCTTGCGCTGAGCAAACAGTTCGCGCAGCCGCGGATAGAAGGCCTCGGCAGCCTCCCGGGCGATGATGTAGTCGGCCGGGATGGTGCCGCGTTGTTCGGCGACTTGACGTGCGGAATACAGGCGGGTGATTCCGTCGAAGCGCGGAGCGTCGAAGTAGTGCTGAGTGGCGGCTACGTCACTCTCGAAGCTGTCGTGCGAGCCCTGTCCGAACGGTGTCTGCGTCTTTGCATCCACTTCGATGGTCGACATGGTGCGTCGCTCCTTCTTAGCCGGTTTTTCGCCGAATTTCGGTGATGATTCGCCAGTCTATGGCTGCGCCGCGCGGCGAACTTTCGAATCGGCATCTCTGCTGCACAGGGCCGCAGCGGGACGAAGATTGTCGTCACGGATATTTTTTCGGCTTTCTGGGTAATGAAGCCCGTTACACTCACCGAACGCGGCATGGGCGCCGCATCTGAAGGGAGCCGTCCATGGGTTCTCGGCGATCGACCCGGGCTCGGGACGCTTTACCAGTGGCTTTGCCACCTAGCCGGACTGTAGAGGTGCGCTCCGCGGACGGTACCCGTTTGCACACCGAGGTGTTCGGGCGCGAAGACGGTTATCCGATCGTCCTCGCACATGGCATCACCTGCGCGATTCGGGCATGGACCTATCAAATCGCCGACCTGGCGCGTGAATACCGGGTGATCGCGTTCGACCACCGTGGACACGGACGTAGTGACATTCCCCGGCGTGGGCGCTACAGCCTGAGCCACCTGGCCGCCGATGTTGATGCGGTCCTCGATGCCACGCTCGCACCTGGCGAGCGCGCCGTGATCGCGGGACATTCGATGGGCGGCATGGCGATCGCCGCCTGGTCGGACCGCTACCGCCACAAGGTCCCGTCCCGTGCCGACGCCGTCACGCTAATCAACACCACCACCGGTGACCTGCTGCGTGAGGTGCGGTTGCTTCCGATGCCCGCGCCCCTGGCAGCCGCGAGGGTGCTGGGTGGACGTGCCCTGATCGGCGCATTCGGCTCTTTTGCCGTGCCCCCGCTGGTGGGGCGAGTCACTCGCGAGATGATCTCGATGCTTGCTGTCGGAGCCGATGCCGACCGGGCTGTCGGTGCCCTGATCAACGAGTTGTTCACCGCCACCTCGCCGGCAGGCCGCGGCGGCTGCGGCGCGGCGCTCGCGGGCTCGCTGGGCCGAAAGCACATCAACCTTGCCGGGCTGACGGTCCCGACGCTGGTGATCGGCAGCCACCGCGACAGACTGACGCCGCTGGTTCAGTCCCAACGCATCGCCGCCGCCCTGCCGAACTCGGCGGGGCTCGTCGTGTTGCCCGGTGGGCACTGCTCAATGCTGGAGCGGCCCACAGAGGTCAACCGGGAACTTCGCGCCCTCGCCGAATCGGTCAGCCTGCGCCGTATCAGTTCATAAGCGCGCGTGCACTTCGGCGGCTGCCCGCTGCCCACTGCGCACCGCGCCGTCCAAAAAGCCGGTCCATGCGTCGGCGGTCTCGGTGCCGGCCCAGTGGATAGGACCGACGGGGCGCCGCAACCACGGTCCGTAACGTGTCCACGAGCCCGGGGGAACCGCCGCAGTCGGGCCACCTGGCGCGAATTCCTCAGCGCCCCAGCGATGGTCGATGTAGTCGAGTGGAGTGAGAGCCTCGTCCCCGAAGAGCGACGCGAAGCAGCCCAGCGCTCGCTGCCGACGCTCATCGGCTGGTAGCCCGTCGAACGTGCGGGCGTCGACGAAGCCCAGCAGCACACCCGGCCCGTCAGCCTGCGGGCTGACGTCGAAGGTGATGAACACCGGACCCTCGTCGGACAGCGCCTCACCGGAATGTCCGTTGGCACGCCAGAACGGAGTGGCATAGGCGGCGTATGCCTTGCTGAGTCGGCCCTGCGGCCAATGGGTGGCGAGCTCTTGATGCTCGACCGGCAGCGGGGGAGTGAACTCGATGGAGATCCGGTGCTCGGGCGGAATAGCGACGACGACGAATCGGGCATCGGCACAACCTTTTTCGGTGCTGACCCGCACCCCGTCGTCGCGGTGGTCGATGCGCTGCACCGCGGCCTGGAGCACCACCCGGTCGCCGAGTTCTGCGGCTGCCGTGTCGGCGACGTGTTGCGTGCCGGACGCGAAGCGGTCCTGCTGTGCGCCGTTTTCCACGTCGAGCATCCGATCCAGGCCACCGGCCGCGCGTACATAGCGGGCGGCGTGCAGCATCGACACATCGTCGGGCTCGCATCCCCAGGTCACCCGCGTCATGATGGCCAGCAGATCGCGGGCGGTGGCACCGACGTGCACCGACCGCAGCCACGTCCCCAGCGACTGGCCGTCCAGTCGAGTAGCGCGGCGGGCGGTCCACGGCTCGGTCAGCGACACAGTTTTGGCGATCCGTGCGAATTGCCAGCGCACGCGGGCGAGATCGATCAGGCCGCCCAGCGACAGCCGCGGGATCGTGCCTCGGTACGACCGGACCGTGCCGCGCCACCGGATCAGGTTGGCGCCGTCGTAGTAGGTCGGCACGGTCGGGATGCCGAGCTCGGCGGCGAACGCCAGCACGGCGTCTTGTGTCGGTCCGACGAACGTGCCACCCATGTCAACCGGGATGCCGGCGACGTGGCTGGTGTACGAGCGCCCACCGACCCGGTCGCGGCCCTCGAGAACCAGCACGTCGTGGCCGAGCCGGGTCAGCTCACGGGCTGCGGCGAGGCCGGCGAAACCGGCTCCCACCACGACGACATCGGCGGTCCAGGTCGGGTCGGCCATGCCCCTTAGTCAACCTCATGTGTGCTGCGTGATGTGATTCACCGGTGAAAGTCTTCACCGCCCTCTACGCGCTGACTGACGCAGCCGACCGCGCCCGAGCCCTGCGCGATGCCGGCGCCAGCGGCGTCGCCACCTTCGAGGGCCCGCACGACGTGTTCGCGCCGCTGACGTTGGCGGCCACCGTCCCGGACCTGGACCTGATGACCAACGTCGCAATCGCGTTCCCGCGCAATCCGATTCATCTGGCACACCAGGCCAACGACCATCAGCTGCTGAGTTCGGGCCGATTCACCCTCGGCCTCGGAACCCAGATCCGCACCCAGATCGAAAAGCGGTTCGGCGCGCAGTTCGACAGGCCGGTGGCCCGAATGACCGAACTGATCGCGGCGCTTCGGGCGATCTTCGCCGCGTGGAACTCCGGCGAGCGGCTGGACTTTCGCGGCGACTACTACCGGCACACGTTGATGACGCCGACCTTCAACCCGGGCCCCAATCCGTATGGCCCGCCGCCGATCTACGTCGGGGCGCTGGGGCCGCGGCTGACCCGGGCCGTCGCCGAGCACGCCGACGGCCTGCTGGTGATGCCGTTCGGCTCCAAGCGATTTCTGCACGAGCACACCATGCCGATGGTGCGCGAAGGACTCGGCGCCGCGGGCCGCGAAAGCTTCACGGTGCTGCCCGAGATCATCGTGTCGGCGGGCGAAACCGATGCCGAACGCGAGCAGGCCGACGCGCGGACCCGGGCGCTGCTGGCGTTCTACGGATCGACGCCCGCCTACCGGCCGGTGCTGGCCGCGCACGGCTGGCAGGATCTGCAGCCCGAACTGAACGCGCTGTCCAAGCAGGGCCGCTGGGACGACATGGGCGGACTCATCACTGACGAAATCCTGCACACGATCGCCGCGTGCGGCACCCCGGCCGACGTGGCACGGCACATCCGCGACCGTGTCGACGGGATCGCCGACACCGTCTGTCTGTACCAGGCGGCGCCGCTCAGCCTGGAGACCCTGGCTGCGATCGTCGACGAATTACGTTAGGGCGCAACCGTCAACCAGTCTTTGAAGCCTGACGGGTCGTGCCGGCCCAACGCGCCGTGTTCGTAGAGACCCCAGCCCTCGACCGGATCACCGTCGCCGTCACGGCAGATAGCCCGGCCCACGTGGTCGATGACCCCGAAACCGGACCGTCCGATGATCGCCGGATCGGTCATGTCGTAGGTCAACCGCTCGACGAACTTCTCGCCCTTCCACACGCCGTGCAACCAGTCCGAGTCGCCGCCGTAGCCGCCCCCGACGTGGATGGGCACCGGCAGCTTGGACTCGACGTCGAGATGGACGGGAGTGCCGTCGGGTGCGGTGGTGTCGATCGTCGCACCGGTCGGGATGCGGGTGCCGGAGCGGTAGTGAATCTTGGCCCGCGGCCAGCCCAGCTGTTCGACGCGGCCGTCGCGCCATATTCGGGTGCAATCGTTCAGTGAACGGAAGCCGTTGGGCTCCTCCTGGATGATCAGCACGACCGCGAAGTCGTCGAACGCCATCGGGACGTAGAGCCACCACATGCCCTCGAACGGCGGGTCCGCGGGCCGGCCCGCCGGCTCGGGCTCGCCGATCGGCCGGATGCCCCAGGACCGGTCGCGGCTACCGATCCAGGTTGCGGGGTCGACGGGAATCTCCTTGCCGTCCACAACGATTCGTCCGCTCCAGCTGCCGAGCTGCGCGAAGCGTTGCGCGTTGAGGGTCACGCGGTTACCTGCGCGCAGGATGTGCGGCTGTTCTTGGACGACGTCGAACAGACCTTCCCAGGTGAGATCGGCTGCGATGCCTTCGGTTTCATCGAGAACGATCCGGAGCTTGTGCAACGGGTCGATCACCTCGACGCGATAGCCGTTGACGTTCTGGTTGAGTCGGTCCTGGTCGATGGCGTCCGACAGGTGGACTGCGGTCTGGGTGTCGCCGCGCCGGATGAGCAGGAACGCATCTTTCACCCCGAGGTTGGGGTAGTAGCCGATACCGCTGATGACGAAGATGTCACCGGTGCGATCGTGGGCGTTGAAGTAGGACCGATCGTAGAAATTGCGATCCGAGGAGCCCGGCCACGCGATCGGTTGGGGGACTTGATGTACCGGGAACTCGTCGAGCGGTCCGAGCATTATTGATCCTCTCCGATAAGACCCTCACCGATCAGACGTCGCATCAGCCCTGAGTGGTAGAACAGCGATTCCACGTCGTCCGGCTTGTCGGTTTCGCCGAAGTGCACGCGGCGCGCGCCGGTGCGCATGAACACACAGGCCCACATCACGCCGGAGTAGACGTAGAACCAATGCAGGTCGCCGATGTCGACGCCGGTGAGCCGCTTGTAGGTTGCGCGGACGTCGTCCTCACGCATCACGTCGGGCAGGCCGGGCAATGTCGCCAACCCGGCCAGCTCCTGAAAGACCATGTGCGCAAAGATCATCCATGCGACGTCCAGTTCGCGCGGACCGAGTGTCACCATTTCCCAGTCGAGTACCGCCACCGGCTTGAAGTCGTTGTACAACACGTTGCCCACGCGGGCGTCACCCCAGAGCAGCACGGGCTCGGCGGCCGCGGCTTCGCTCGGCCAATTGTCTTCCAGCCAGTCGAACGTCCGCTCCAGTAAAGGCGACCGGCCGATGTCGGGTACCGCGAAGTCATACCAGGACTTCACCCAGTTGACATGCCGCCGCAAAGCCGAGTCGCCTTGTTGGCCCTCTGCGAGGAAATCGAACGTCTTCTCCGCGTGAGGAATTGAATGCAGCGATGCCAATACCGACACCGTGGCGTCCTGCAGTTCGCGTTGGCGTTCGACGGGCGCGTCGGCGAACCAGTTGCCACCGAAGGTGTACGGCATGACGTCGGGTGGCACCACCCCGTCGACATAGTCCATCAAGAAGAATGGCGTCCCGAGAACCTCGCCGGTGTTTTCCAGCCAGCGGACCCGGGGGACGGGAACGTCGGTCAGTTCGCCGACTTTGCGGATCACCTCGAATTGGTGGTCGAGTCGATACGTCGGGAACACCTGCACGTCCTCGGCCGTGGGCGCCACCCGGGCCACCAGCTTTTGCGTGACCGGCCCACCGTCGGAGTCCCAGCGAGCGGTCAAGATGATGGTTTCCGAGGACATGCCGGTCGAATCCACGCCGCTCTCCACGGTGACCTGCGGGGTGGCCCCGCCGGGCAGAACAGTGGACAGCCATCGCGACATCACCGCCGGCAGCGTCGTGACGTCGCGGCTGGAACGTTGAAGTCGGTCGACTTGGTCGAGCACAGGTTCGTTGGGCACGAGGTGCCTCCTTCGTGAGGCAATTACGATACGGTGGGTAGCGTTATGAAAGCAGACCCATCCGCGGTTGACAAGGTCTCGGGTGCCGGACGGCCCCGGGACC
>JBAWAV010000081.1:0-4313 GCA_049589475.1 Mycobacterium sp. | reverse complement strand
GGAGCAGAAAGAGCGGATGGCAGCGACCGACTCCGGCGTCAGTGTAGGCGAGCCGGAGACGAAAACGATGGTTGCTCCGAGCCCGTGCAGCGCCTTCAGGTAATAGGCGACGTACGGATCGACGATGACCTGGAGATCGAAGTGTGCGAACAGAACAAGGGTGCGGCAACCCGACGGAGGCTGCGGTGGAAGCTGCAGATGGGTTTCGCACAAAAAGTGGAAAGTATTGCGACTTAGGCGATGACGAACAGCAGCCACGGTGCGTTCCGATTCGGTTCGCAGTATGTTCGGGAATTTCAACACGACCCCACAAGTCCGCGGAGACTGATTCGCCCTAGTACTGGGCGTCCAAGCGGGCAAACTGATTCTGCCGGTACCGCTCGACACAGGCCGCTCTTCTGATTTTGCCACTTGTAGTGATGGGAATCGAACCAGGTTCTACCACAACGAGATCCGCGACGCTGAGCCCGTGCAAGTTGGATATCGCGGAGGTGATTTTACGTTTGACGAGGTCAAGTTTCTCCATCGCATCTTCATTGGAGTCGGCGCGGTTCTTGAGCTCGATGATGGCGACGAGCTTTTCGGTGCCCTTATCCGGAACCGAGATCGCCGCGCAACGTCCCGGCGCCACGCTCTGAATCGTTGCCTCGAGGTCGTCGGGAGAGTGGTTACGCCCATACACGATCAAGAGGTCCTTGATACGGCCGATGATGAACAGTTCATCGTCGGAGATGAAGCCCAAATCTCCGGTTCTCAGCCACGGGCTTTCGGGCGTGCCGGGCGACGGGGCGACAAGCGTTCCGCCGAACGTCTGCTCAGTCTCTTCGGGTTTTTGCCAATAGCCGGTGGCGACGTTGCCTCCGTGCACCCAGATTTCACCGGTCGTTCCCGCCGGGCACTCAATACTGTTCTCGGGATTGACGATCCGCACCATCGGTGACTGCGCCTCGCCGTAACTGACCAGCGGCGTACCGCCCCTGCCCGCCCAACGCTTCGCGAGGCCCGCGGTTAGTTTGTCGGATTCGAAATGAAAGATCTGTGGTGGTTGCCCCGCTTCGCGGGTCGCGACATACAACGTTGCTTCTGCCATTCCGTATGAAGGCCGTAACACCCTGCCCTGAAGGTTGAAACGTGCGAACCGCTCGATGAAGCGCCGCAGTGTCGCAGGCTGCACCCGCTCGGCACCGTTGAGGATGCTGAGCACATTTCCAAGATCAAGTCCGGCCAGGTCATCATCTGAAGTCTTTCGTGCCGCCAATTCGAAAGCAAAGTTTGGTCCTGCCGAAAGTGCATGACTGTTCCTTGCCAGCAATTGCATCCACCGAGCCGGCCGCTGCAAAAACGAGGCAGGGCTGGTGAGCACTGTGCAGAATCCCGTCAGAACCGGAAAGATAATTCCGAGATGCAATCCCATGTCGTGATAGAACGGCAACCAGGACACCACCGTGGTATCCGGTGGGGCAACGCCTCCGTGATCTCCGAAGAAGTCGGCATTGATCTGCTCGAAATTGGCCTGGATGTTGTTGTACGAAACCATAACCCCGACTGGGGTGCGGGTCGATCCGGACGTGTACTGCAAATACGCGGTATCTGTTGAGCCCTCGACCCGCGCAGCTGGCCCTTTCTTTGAGTCGAGATCCAGTAAGTCCACCTCGATAACTGATGGAGCGGATTCACCGGACCCCGACTCGACATACTTGCCGATTTCGCCTGCGACACTGGATGTCGTGAGAACGACAGAGGGCGATGCATCACGCAGCACCGCATCAACACGTTCATCGCTGACGCCTCCCAAGGGAACCGCGATGAGTCCGGCCTGTAATGCGCCGAGAAACGCAGTAATGTAGTCAAGTCCTGGTGGCGCTAATATCACAGCCCGGTCGCCGGTCGACCCGTGAAGTCGCAACTCCTGCGCAAGATTAAGGACTCGTCGATACAGCTGCGACCACGTCAAGCTTTCGGCAATGCCGGCCCAGTCCTGTTCGTAGTCTATAAACGTAAACGCCGTCCGGTCGGGCTGCAGACTCGCGCGTTCCCGCACCAAAGTCGGAAGGAGACACTTAAGCATGGGCGTCAGGTTACCTCCGCCATCACCACCGCGCCGGTCTTGCGCCGGAGACGATGGCCGGCTTCAACGTACGCCGATCGAAAGGCTCATCGGCCAACTGAACCGCAACCCAATATTTTTGAGAATCTTGAATTTACGCTTCAAATACGGTTACCGGTTCCTCAGCCGACTGCTCATCAAGGACGACGTGTTGTTCCTCAATTACGGATACGACGAGGATCCGCCGATGGACCTGCCGCTGGCGGCGTCCGATGAATCCGATCGGTTTGCCATCCAGCTCTACCACCGCACAGCGACCCAGGTGGATCTCGCCGGCAAAGAAGTGCTGGAGGTCAGTTGCGGCCATGGCGGCGGCGCTTCGTATCTGATGCGGACCCAACGCCCATCCTCATACACAGGGCTGGATTTGAACACCGTCGGCATAGAGTTCTGCCGAAAGAGGCACAACCTTCCCGGCCTTGATTTCGTCCAGGGCAACGCCGAGAGCCTGCCCTTTCCCGATCGGTCCTTCAACGTTGTGATCAATGTCGAAGCCGCGATCAACTACCAAAACGTTCCCCGTTTCTTCGCCGAAGCGGAACGTGTGCTGCGCGCGGGCGGGCATTTCCTCTACGCCGATATCCGCTACGCCGACGAAATCGCCGGCTGGGAGGCAGAGGTTGCCAACATCCCCATGCGGCTGGTTTCGGAACAGGTCATCAATGCGGAGGTCATGCGCGGCCTGGAGAAGAATCGGCTTGTAGGCCAGATCACTCGACGTCTGCCCAAAGTCGCGTTTCTTCACGGCATAGCCAATGACTATGCAGGTGGGCGAGGCTCGTTGATCTACCGCCGTCTGCAAACCGGCGAAGCTTCGTACCGTTTGTTCTGCTTCGCCAAGGATTGAGGCTAGGTCATGTTGGCCGCAGACTGCGCTGAGTTAACCGGCGTTGAACAACCTGAAATATGAGAGTGTTAAGAGCGTCGCCCAGTTTGAACCCAACACCCTGTTGTGGGCTGTCTAACGGCCTATTCTGTGAGGGCACTGCAAACGCTCGGGGTCGGGATTGGCGGAGAGTCGGATGACGGCCATAGCGGCGTGCAGGGCGTGTGGCGACGAACTCCGCGGGAATGCGCGGTTCTGTCCCGCATGTGGCTCACCGGTGGCCGGGGCCTCCGCACAAGCGGAGTACAAGCTAGTGACGGTGCTGTTCGCCGACGTGGTGCATTCCATGCACATCGCCGCGGCCGTTGGTGCAGAGCGGTTACGCGAGATCATGGCCGAACTGGTCGACCGCTGCACCAAGGTGGTGCACCGTTACGGGGGCGCGGGGGACCAGTTCACCGGCGACGGGATCATGGCGGTGTTCGGCGCACCTATAGCAATGGAAGACCACGCTTTTCGCGCCTGTTTAGCGGCGTTGGGTGTTCAGGAGGAGATCAGGCGGCTTGCTAGCGACGTCCGAGAACGCGACGAAGTGGAGCTTCAGTTGCGGGTGGGACTGAATTCCGGTCAGGTGATCGCGGGTGAGATCGGTTCGGGATGGTTCCGTTACAGCGCAATTGGTGAGCAAGTCGGGATGGCGCAACGGATGGAGTCCGTGGCACCCCCGGGTGGGGTGATGCTCAGCGAATCCACCGCCCGACTCGTTCTGCGCGTCACCCTGCTGGGCGACGCCGAGGAGGTGCACATCAAGGGCCGCGACGCTCCGGTACTGGCTCGTCGTCTTCTCGGCCTGGTCGATGAGCCTCAACGGAGTCGCTCCCCAGAAGGCGCGTTGGTCGGGCGAGACCCCGAAGTTGCAACGATCACCGGCCTCCTGGATCGATCGATGAGCGGGCGCGGATGTGTGGTTCGTCTTTCCGGACCGGCGGGCATCGGCAAAACGCGACTCGCTGATGAGGCGGTCGCGATGGCTCATAGTCGTGGTGTTGACATGGTTTCAGTTTTCTGCGAGGCGCATGCCAGTGATATCCCCTTTCTTGTCGCGACGGGGCTGTTGCGCGAAGCCACCCGAATAACCGAGCTCGACGATGAGGCGGCGCGCGCGCAGGTGCGCGCCAGGATCCCCGATGCCTCCGATGAGGATGTGCTGCTGCTCTATGACCTGATGGGCATTCGAGACCCCGACACGCCGCCCCCCACAATCCATCCCGACGCGCGGCGACGCCGGTGGACCGCACTGATCAACTCGATGTCGCTGGCCCGCACCCAGCCGGTCCTCTACGTCATCGAGGATGCGCACTGGATCGATGAGGTCAGCGA
>JBAWAV010000080.1:0-3699 GCA_049589475.1 Mycobacterium sp. | reverse complement strand
GCCGACGCGGGCGACGAATGCCGTCGGGCCAACCGCGGCGCGTATCTGCTCGGCGGTTCGGGCGATCACGGTGTCGCCGATCTTGTGACCGTAGATGTCGTTGATGTTCTTGAAACCGTCCAGGTCGATGACGAAGACGCTCAACGGTTTTGACGATGAGGTCAGTGTGCCGAGCTTGCTGTCCAGATAGTTGGCCAACCCGCGCCGGTTGGCCAACTCAGTGAGCGGATCGGTGAGCGATTCGATCGAGTTACTGCGTATCAGCCAGAAGCCGAACTGCACGAACGGGAAGATGCCGGCCGCCACCGTCCATGCGATCAGCCCCTTGGCGGCCGCGACCGCCACGGCGTCAGGACGATCCGAGAGAGCCAGCCACGTAGCTGCCGTGAAGATCGTCGCGGTCGCCAACGTCATGTGTGCCGCCATGGCGCGCGGACCGAAGTAGAACACGATGGACACACCGGGCATAGCGAACAACGGAGTAGTACTCAGCGCCGCCAACGGCTCCGCGTGCAGACCTGTCGCGATGGCGATACCGATGTCGGCGAATGCGAACAACACGGCGGTTTGCCAAGCCGGAGGCCACGGGAGAAAACCCCAGAACACGATCCAGCCGATCGAGCCGACCAGCATCCCGATCACCGCGGCATGACTCAGCCAGGACGGTTGGACGAGCTGCTCGAAAAGCAAGGACGCCAGGGCGAGGATGGTGACAACGCCGCCGAAAACGTTGCTCGCCCGCAACGCACCCATCAAGCCGCGCCGACGATAGAACTCGACCATCCACAGATAGTCGCCCGGTTCGTCCCACCACTGCCGCAGTAGGCGTGTGCTCTCCGACTTCACCGACGTCCCTCCGGAACCTCCATCCCGCAGGGCAGATAAGCCCATGGGACAAACAAGGTGACAAGTGACGAAGATTACCGTTGCCGATCCGCACGGAACAAAAGTCCAGCGCCGCCAGCGCGTCCGCCACCGCGACACCGACCGCCAGCGTCAGCCATTCCCAGCCCGGCCTCGGCACCGACGCGCCGGCCACTCCCACCGACCGAGTCACCTGTGTGCGCGGTGGCGCCGACCATTGCCGGCCGTGGCGGCCTCGCACGGCGTTCTGGTATTCGGCGAGCAGTACCGACCCGTCGATATCGGCACCGCCTTCGGCCCGCGCGAGCAGATCGGCGTTGGTGGAACCGGTTTCGGCGACCACGTCGAGCTCACGCCATGGCAGGCCGGGCCCGACCAGCCCGGCACGCAACGCCGCCGGATTCAGGGGCGCTCTGAGCGGGTGCCCGTCCATCAACTCAGCCTAGGACGGCGTGCGTGGAAGACCTAGGGACTTCCTTCACTGACGTTGGCATTGTCCAATTCCTCTGGCCGAAAAGCGATTTCATGCGCCTGCTGCCCAGCAGTCGCGTCGTCGACCGCGCCGGCCACGGCAATCCGGTTGCCGCCATTGCGTTTCGCCGCATACATCGTTTCGTCGGCGCAGGCGTGAATGGCCTCGAACTCCGCGAGGTTGGTGACCGGTCCCGCGGCAACCCCGACGCTGGCGGTCGATTTCGGTGTGTCGGGCGCCTCGATGGCGGCGCGAACGCTTTCCGCTATCGCCGCCGCGGCCGGCAGTGTCATAAGGTCGAGGACCACGAACTCCTCGCCGCCGACGCGCGCGACGAAGGCCGACGGGCCAACCGCGGCGCGGATCTGCTCGGCAGTGCGGGCGATGACGGTGTCGCCGATCTTGTGGCCGTAGATATCGTTTATGTTCTTGAACCCGTCGAGGTCGATCGCGAAGACGCACAACGGCTTCGAGGATGATGCCAACGTGTCCAGTTTTCGGTCCAGGTAGTTGGCCAGCCCCCGGCGGTTGGCCAACTCGGTGAGCGGATCGGTGAGCGATTCGACGGAGTTCCTGCGGATCAGCCAGAAGCCGAACTGCACGAACGGAAAGATGCCGACCGTGAGCGTCAACGCGATGACCGCCTGGGCGATCGCTACTGGCACCGCATCGGGCCGATCGGAGAGCGCCAGCCATGTCGCTGCCGTCACGATGGTCGCCGTCACGAAGGCCATGTGCACCGCATTCGCCCGGGGGCTGTAGAAGAACACCATGAAGGCGCCCGGCATCGCGAACAGCGGCGTGGTGCTCAGCGCGGCCATCGGGTCGGCATGCAGGCCCGTCGCGACGGCGATGCCGATGTCGACGAACACGTACAACACTGCCGCGACCCGGGCGCTCGGCCAGGGGAAGAACACCAGTACACCGACCAGGCGATCGAATCCACCACTATCAAGATGACCACGCCGTGGGTCAGCCAGTGCGGTTGGATGAGGTCTTGGAATCGCAGGCACACCATGGCCAGCGCGGTAGCCAGGCCCCCTATCCCGCTAGCCGACCGCAGCGCACCGATCAGGCCGCGCCGTCGATAGAACTCGACCATCCACAGATAGTCGCCCGGTTCGTCCCACCACTGCCGCAATAGGCGTGTGCTCTCCGACTTCACCGACGTTCCTCCGCGCCCTGATCCCCGAAGGGACAAACAAGGTGACAAGTGACGAAGATTACCGTTGCCGGTCCTGACTGAACAGAAGTCCGTTCCGCACGACACGCGCGACGCCGAAGTGCGGGGTGGGGATCACAATTTAAGGGACCGCTAAGATCGGGAGCCATGACGAGCACTTCCGAGACCCACGTCGAGGCGCAGGCCGAGCACGATATCGACATCCACACCACCGCGGGCAAGCTCGCCGAATTACGCAAGCGGAGCGCGGAGACGCTGCACCCGGTCGGTGAGGCCGCCGTCGAGAAGGTGCATGAGAAGGGCAAACTGACGGCGCGCGAGCGCATCTACGCGCTGCTGGATGAGGGATCTTTCGTCGAACTCGACGCATTGGCCCGGCACCGCAGCACCAACTTCGGGTTGGAGAAGAACCGCCCGCTCGGCGACGGTGTCGTCACCGGCTACGGCACCATCGACGGCCGCGACGTCTGCGTCTTCAGCCAGGACGCCACCGTGTTCGGCGGCAGCCTCGGCGAGGTCTACGGCGAGAAGATCGTCAAAGTTCAGGAGCTGGCCATCAAAACCGGCCGGCCGCTGATCGGCATCAATGACGGCGCCGGCGCGCGAATTCAGGAGGGTGTGGTCTCGCTCGGCCTCTACAGCTCGATCTTCCGCAACAACATCCTCGCTTCCGGCGTCATCCCGCAGATCTCGCTGATCATGGGCGCCGCCGCCGGTGGCCACGTCTACTCGCCTGCGCTGACCGACTTCGTCGTGATGGTCGACCAGACCAGCCAGATGTTCATCACCGGCCCGGACGTCATCAAGACAGTCACCGGCGAAGACGTCACGATGGAGGAGTTGGGCGGTGCGCACACGCACATGGCCAAGTCCGGCACCGTGCACTACGTCGCCTCGGGCGAGCAGGACGCGCTCGACTACGTCCGCGACCTCCTGAGTTACCTGCCGCCCAACAACTTCACCGACCCGCCGCGTTTGCCGGTGCCCGTCCCGGTGGGCGCGATCGAAGACAACCTGACCGACGAGGACATCGAGCTCGACACGCTGATTCCGGACTCGGCCAACCAGCCCTACGACATGCACGAGGTGATCACCCGGATCCTCGACGACGACGAATTCCTCGAGGTGCAAGCGGGTTACGCGGAGAACATCGTGATCGGGTTCGGCCGCATCGACGGCC
>JBAWAV010000079.1:0-4806 GCA_049589475.1 Mycobacterium sp. | reverse complement strand
ACCAAGCAGACGCCGCTACTACATGGCAAGGAAAACAATATCCTCGGCGACCCGAGCGCCGTGGCGTCAGTCATCGCAATGGTGGCTTCGGACGACGGCGCGTTCATCACCGGCACCGAGATCCGGGTCGACGGCGGCGCACATGCCTGACTTACCAGCTACGTTGGTATGGAATCCGTTTCATCGACCACCGGCAAGTCACCGTCATCGACCGCGCCGGTGATCGAGTCGGTCAACGCCGAACAGCCCAGGAACACACCGCGTCCTGAGTAAGCGCCCGAATTGTCGGGGTCACGACGCTGCAAGCACGCGGCCGACGCGTCGGCATTCCATTGCACGCTGGTCTGATTCCAGCTGCCCTTCCGCACCAGCACCTGAGCGCCGCAACGCCGACAGTCCAACTGCACCATCGGCGAGTCGGACAGCCGGTTGTCGATCTGGATGTTCATGCAATGGGCTCCGCTACCGACCTTTCAGCAAGGTTCGCTTCGATAACCTTCATCCATTCCTCGCGGGGGCTGGTGGTGTCAAGTTCGTGTTCGAAACGATCCACCATGTCCGGTGTCACGTCACCGACGTCGACGTAAAACTGTTCATACCAACGTCGAAGTTGATAGACGGGTCCGTCCTCCTCGCAGAGCAACGGGTTGTCGATACGCGTCTTGCTCTTCCAGATCGCAACGTCCTGCTCGAAGCCCATCTTGACGAAGTCCCCGAGTGCGATCGCGGTCTGCATCGCGAGTTCGGATGGCAGCACCTCGGACTTCTTCACGATGATGCCGTATTGCAAGACAAAGGAATTCGCGTCGACCGGGTAGTGGCAGTTGATCAGCACAGTCTTGTGATCGGCGTCCTCGTAGTGGTACGTCAGGTCGTCGATCATGAAGGAGGGGCCGTAGTAGGACGCGACCGACGTGGTGCCGAGCATCCGTGCGCCTTCGGTGTCACCGAGGTCGGGACGGCCCGCGCTGGTCATGTACTGGGTCGCCACATGGCCTTCGAAGATGTTCTTGAAATGCGTGGGCAGCGAGCCATGGATGTAGAAGAAGTGCGCCATGTCGACGACGTTGTCGACGATCTCACGACAGTTGGTGTGGACGATCGTGGTGTACCAATGCCAGTCAGTCCACTCATCACTGGTCGCGCCCTCGATCCGCGGAATCGCCACGTCGGCCGGCGGCGGGTGCCCTTCGGGATCGTGCCACACGAACAACATCCCGTCTTGCTCGGACGTGATCCACTTCGCGGTGCGAACCAGCTTGGGCACCCGCTTGCTGTAGGGCACCCGCTTGCAGCGACCGTCGCCTCCCCACCGCCAATCGTGGAATGGACAAGCGATCTCATTTCCCTTCACCTCACCCTGGGCCAGGTCACCGCCCATGTGTCGGCAGTGGCCGTCGAGGGCGTTGAGCGCGCCGTCGCCGCTCCGGAAGACAACCAGCTTCTGCCCGAATGCGTTGATGGCGTGTGGCTTACCGTCGCCGAATGCCTCCGTCAGACCCAAGCAGTGCCAGCCGCGGGCGAACCGGGTCGGGGCCGCCGCGGCTTCGATCGCCCGAATTTCGTCAGTGTTCGACTGCACCGTCATGTCGTTGTTCTACAACCGATGCCCCGGTTATGGCGACGACCGTCCCGCTGGCAGGGAGGCATCGATCGCGGTGCCGAATCCTCGACTTAATGTCAACGCCGTGACGACTGCTCAATCAGCCGCGATCCCTGCCGGCACGCCGGTGCACGACACCTCGGTCGACCTTCTCGTCGTCGGCTCGGGAACGGGTATGGCGGCAGCGTTGGCCGCACATGAATG
The DNA here is from genome assembly GCA_049589475.1 of Mycobacterium sp. GTDB lineage: Bacteria > Actinomycetota > Actinomycetes > Mycobacteriales > Mycobacteriaceae > Mycobacterium. Next base: position 2,999 of record JBAWAV010000079.1, on the reverse strand, counting down.
CGGATTGAGCGTGTTGATCGTGGAGAAGTCGGCCTATGTCGGTGGTTCGACCGCGCGCTCGGGCGGCGCGCTGTGGTTGCCGGCGAGCCCGATCCTCGAGGCAAAGCGGGCCGGCGACACCATCGAGCGCGCTGAAACCTACCTGCGATCTGTGGTGGCCGGTAGCGCCCCGGCCGAACGGTCCAACGGGTACTTGCGGAACGTGACCGCGGCCGTCGAGATGCTGCAGCGCACCACACCGATCCGGTTAGCTTGGGCCAAGGACTATTCCGACTACCACCCCGAGGAGCCGGGTGGTACCGCCGCCGGTCGCACCTGTGAGTGCCGACCGCTGAACTCGGCAATTCTCGGTCAGTACCGGACCCGGCTGCGCCGCGGCGTGATGGAGGTCAAGATCCCCATGCCGACAACCACCGCCGACTATCGGTGGATGAACCTGATGGCACGGGTTCCGCGCAGGGGCTTGCCGACTATCGCAAAGCGCCTCGGCCAAGGAGTGGGCGGACTGCTGATCGGCCGGCGCTACGTCGCGGGCGGCCAGGCACTGGCGGCGGGACTCTTCGCCGGTGTGATGCGCGCAGGTATTCCGATCTGGACGAGTTCCGCGCTAGCGCGATTGACTACCGACGGCGGTCGGGTCACCGGCGCGGTCGTGGACCACGGCGGCCGCGAGGTCACGGTAACCGCGCGGCGCGGGGTGGTGCTGGCCGCCGGCGGCTTCGATCACAGCATGGCGATGCGGTGGAAGTTTCAGTCCGAATCACTCGGTGAGCACCAAAGTCTGGGAGCCGAAACCAACACCGGCGACGCGATCCACGCCGCGCAAGACCTCGGCGCCGCCATCGATTTGATGGACCAGGCGTGGTGGTTTCCGGCCGTGGCGGCGCTGCCCGGTGCGGCACCGTCGGTGCTGCTGGCCGAACGGTCGCTACCGGGTTCGCTGATCGTCGACCAGACCGGCACCCGGTTCGCTAATGAGGCAATGGATTACATGTCTTTCGGGCAGCGCGTGCTGGAGCGGGAACGCTCGGGTAACCCGGTGGAGTCCATGTGGATCGTCTTCGACCAGCAGTACCGCAACAGCTATGTCTTTGCCGGCGAGCTGTTTCCACGGATGGCCATTCCACAGTCGTGGTACGAAGCCGGCATCGCCCATCGGTCCGATGATGTCGCCGAACTCGCTGGCAAGATGGGCGTTCCCGAAGCGCAGTTCGCGGCAACCGTGACCCGGTTCAACGAGATGTCTCGGGTGGGACACGACGCGGACTTCGACCGCGGCCGCAGCGCTTACGACCGCTACTACGGTGATCCGACCAGCAAGCCGAACCCCAACCTGAGGCCCCTTGATAAGCGGCCGTTCTACGGGGTGAAGATGGTGCTCAGCGATCTGGGTACCTGCGGAGGTCTGCGAGCCGACGACTGCGCGCGGGTGCTACGCGAAGACGGCAGCGTCATCGATGGCCTGTACGCGATCGGGAACACCGCGGCCAACGCGTTCGGGACCACCTATCCCGGTGCGGGCGCGACCATCGCCCAGGGGCTGGTGTACGGCTACATTGCCGCCCGTCACGCCGTGAGCAGATGATCAGTCCGGATCGTCCGCGTCAGCCTTCTGCTCGATCTCGTACCAGAATTCCGGTGTGGGCCAAGGGATCTTGGCTGGGCCACCCCTTCCCAGCTGGGGAAAGGCGGCTTTGGCCTCGTCGAGTTCTTTGATCATCTTGAGCGCGAGTTCCCGCTCGTTGGCGTAATAACGCTCCGCCCATTGCAATGCGACGCGCGCGTATGCCCAGGACGGGTCGGCGCCGGCCCACCGCGCGTCCTTGGCTGCCTTGCGGTGCATCTCGTCGGCGAATGTCACGTGTTGCTGCAGCACTTCCTTCAGCCGTTCCGGGCCGGCAAGATGTCCCAATGTCACCCGCAACAGCGGGCCATGCTTGAGCGTGGGCGGATCGACCGGGGCCTCGTTTGCCCAGCGGGTCACCGCTTCCAGGCCGTCTTCGGTGATTTTGTAGAGCCTGCGGTTGCGCATGCCGCCGGTGTTCTCGACCCGTGACGTGACCAAGCCGAGCCTCTCCAGTTTCTTGAGCTCGGAATAGATCTGGCTGTAGGCCGGGCTGCCGAAGTAAAACCGCATGCTCCAGTCGATCCACTTGCGGATGTCATATCCCGAAAGCTCGTGCTCGTATGACAGCATGCCCAGCAGCGCCCAGCTGGTTGCCGCAAGGTTCGGCTTGCCCGGCGGATTGCTGCCTTCCATGTGGCCAGGTTAACAACCCGCGCCAGCGGCTCTTCGGTAACTGACCGCTGGCCGGGAGATGGCATTGCGCGGGCCGCGAGCCGCGACGGACGCTGTGGTTTGACGAGACTGCGACGGAGGTGCCATGGCCGGCGACGGCGAACTGGCAGAGCTGGAGTTGGTATACGGGCCGCTGACTGAATCCGTGCGCCGCCTCATCGACGCGACGATCAGAACGCGAGTCGACCCGGCGTCTGTCGCTGCGGCGAAAGAGAAAATCGATTGTGCCACTGATGAATTGAGCGCTGCACTGGTACCGGGTTCATTTGGTGTGCGACAAGCCGCCGATGGCCGGCCGATGCCGTGGGGCAACGTCGTCATCGGTCTGCGCAACCCGGTCGCGCCGCCGCTGTCGATCAACCAAGAAGCCGACGGATTGGTGTGGAGCGAATTCACTCTCGGCGCGGCCTACGAAGGTCCGCCCGGCCACGTGCACGGCGGGGTGTGCGCGATGGTGCTCGACCATGTTCTCGGCGCGACCGCTCACCAGCCGGGAAAGCCCGCTTACACAGGCACTCTCCGCATCCGGTTTATCCGAGGCACGCCGCTTGGCCCGCTACGCGCCGAGGCGCGCGTCGACCGCGTGGAGGGGGTCAAAACCTTCGCTGTTGGCCATCTCTCCAATGCACAGGGGGTCACCGTCGTAGCTGAAGGCGTGTTCTTTCGCCTGGACGAGAACCAACCGTGATTTCTACGTGCG
>JBAWAV010000078.1:0-2357 GCA_049589475.1 Mycobacterium sp. | reverse complement strand
GCGATCGCAGCAGCCGAGTCCGTCGCACGATTTGCGGCCGTAGTTGTTGCGCCAGAACAAGATTCGTAATCGCATGCTAGCCGCCGACGCGCACTGGGCTTTCTGAGAAGACCCTCAGAACGTTTGTGGGCGCACTGCGGTAGGGGTACGCTCGATACGAGGTTGAGTTAACAGCCGCTCGGAACAGCGTTAATGACGCAGGGAGAGGCCAATTCTCCCGGTCTTACCCTCGCGCGCGGCACTTTATCCGCTTGACGTGATCCACAGATTGCTTGTCGACTGATGGAGTCACTTGATGTCTTCTTTGAGCACGTCGCCGACTGAAACCGGCGGCTCGCGCCCACCTCCCGCATGGGAAAACCACTCGGCGCGATTCACTGCGCAGTCGGACTCGTCCGGTGTCGTGATCGTCGCGCACGGAGAGCTCGACGCATCCAACGCCAGTCAGCTGGCCGACTACGTCGAAAGCTGCATCGCGCAGTGCACGGCGGCGGTGGTGGACCTGAGTGGTCTGGAATTCTTTGGGACTGCAGGCTTTTCGGCGTTACACCTGATCAACGTGAGATGTGCCGGCGCCAATCAGCGCTGGGCTGTGGTGCCGAGTGAGGCGGTGTCCCGGTTGCTGCGTATCTGCGACCCCGACAACACGCTGCCCCTGGTCAAGTCCGTCGCCGCGTTCTGGGATGTCGACGGCGGGGACCCCGACCCGAACCGGCTATTCCAGCTCGTCCCGTAGCCGCGCCAACGATTTAGCCAGCAAGCGCGAGACGTGCATTTGCGAAATGCCGACGCGCTCGGCGATCTGCGTCTGCGTCATCGAATCGAAGAATCGCAGGACCAGCACGGTTCGTTCCCGCTCGGGCAGCCCCTCTAGCAAGGGACGGAGCGCCTCGCGGTTCTCGATCCGTTCCAGACCGGTGTCGACGTCGCCGAGCGTGTCAGCGATGGCCCGCGCTTCCTCGTCTGCGCTGCTGCCGCCGCTGTCGATGGACAGCGTGTTGTACGAGCTGCCGGCCACCAGGCCCTCGATGACCTCGGTGCGGTCCATCTCGAGTTCTGCGGCGAGCTCGCTTGCGGTGGGCGCGCGGCCCAACCGCTGCGACAGATCGGCGGTGGCGGCGCCCAGCCGCAGATGCAGCTCTTTCAGTCGCCGCGGAACCTTCACCGACCAGCTGTTGTCCCGGAAATGCCGGCGAACCTCCCCCATGATGGTCGGCACCGCAAACGAGACGAAGTCCGAGCCGGTTTCGACGTCGAAGCGGGCGACGGCGTTGACCAGGCCGACGCGAGCCACCTGGACCAGGTCGTCCCGTGGTTCGCCACGGCCCTCGAAACGGCGGGCGATGTGATCGGCCAATGGCAGGCAGCGCTCGACGATCTTGTCTCGATGGCGCTGGAAGTCTGATGAGTCGGCGTCGAGAGTGGCCAGCTCACGAAACATGTCGGGAACGTCGGCGTATTCGTTGGGACGAGATGACGAACTGCCGCCAGCTCGCGGTGTCACCTGCGAGAGCCCGCCCGTCGGGTCGTCAGCGTGACACCGAAGACGCCGTGGCCGTCAGGCCCACCGTCCTGAAATGTCTGGACGTCATCGGTGAGCGATGTCAGCACATGCCAGCTGAAGCTGCCCGGCGTGACGACGTCGTGGTGCTCGCACATCGTCGACGCCTCGACTTTCAGCTCGTCGTCGTGCGGATCGACCACGATCTCCAGCGTGGCGCCCGGGACGGCTGAGCGAATCAACCGGGTACACACCTCGTCGACCGCGAGACGCAGATCGGCGACCGCATCGAAATCGAGGTCCTCGAACGTCCCGACAGCCCCGACCAGAGTTCGCAATACTGCCAAATTCTCCAGCTTGGCCGCCACGCGCAATTCAATGGCGCGTTCACCTCGTTGCTGTTCCTTCACTGGCTTCGCAGCAACGGTCATGGGCTCTCCCTGCATAGTTCGACCGACATTACCCGTGCGTTCGAGCTGGTTAGTCATCATTGCCGCCGGGTATGCCAGCTGCCATGGACGCGCGGGAGGCAACGGAAATCCAGCACCCACGCCGCATTCGGCGCATTGCGCTGGTCGCCGTTGTCACTTTGGCCGTCCTCGTCTTGATCGCAGTGGGCATCTATGTCATCGCATTTGTGGTGCTGTCTCCCATGTCCGGGTGACAGGTTGACCATGAGTATCCGTTATGGCCGTACAGCAGATACCCACTGGCGACGAGAAATAAAACTCGCCGATGCGACTGCAACCTGACGTAGGAGAGATCTTCGCGCACCGGTCGCACCAGTCGCAGCAGACGACAGGAGAATCCCCGATGCCTAACCCGTCGATCAAGGACGAGAAGCTCTACCGGGATC
>JBAWAV010000077.1:0-1575 GCA_049589475.1 Mycobacterium sp. | reverse complement strand
CTCGGCGGCTTCGTCGCCAGCATCGAATACCTGGCCTCGCTGGATGAGTCGGCTCGCGGAACTCGACGCGAAAGATTGGCCACCTCAATGCAATCCGCGACGTCCTACATGGACGGCATCTTCGAGTACCTGATGCGCTCGCTGCGCTCGCTGCCGCTGGTGGTGGTGATCGCCCGGCCCGAGGCGCGGATACCGGTGGTCAGTTTCGCCGTCAACGAGGTGCCCGCCGAGCGGGTGGTGCAACGGTTGGCCGACAACGGCATTCTGGCGATCTCCAACGCCAGCTCGCGAGTGCTCGACGTCATCGGGGTCAACGACGTCGGCGGCGCGGTCACAGTCGGGCTCGCGCACTACTCGACCATGGCCGAGGTCGATCAATTGGTCCGCGCGCTGGCCTCGCTGGGCTAAACCGTCAGCACGATCTTCCCCGTCACCTGACCCGACGACAGCAGACGGTGCGCCTCGCCGGCGTCCTGAATCGGCAGGCGCGCCCCGATGACCGATCGGACGCGGCCGTCAGCAATCATCGGCCACACCGAGCGCGTGACCTCCGCGACGACTTCGCTCTTGCTACTCGGCCCGGTCGTCGGCCGGCCGCGCAGCGTGGTACCGATGACATGGGCCCGCTTGCTGAGCAGTTTGGCGATGTTCAGCTCACCCTTGATGCCGCCCTGCATCCCGATGATGACCAACCGGCCGTCGCTGGCCAGCGCATCGATGTTGCGGTCCAGATACGACGCACCCATGATGTCGAAGATCACGTTCGCGCCAGCGCCGTCGGTCGCCTCCCGGACGCGCTCGACGAAGTCCTCGTCGTGGTAGTTGATGGTGATCTCGGCGCCCAGCTCGCGACAGAATTCCAGCTTGCCCGCCGAACCCGCGGTGACGGCGACACGTGCGCCCAGCGCGCGGGCGATCTGGATGGCATGGGTACCGATGCCACTGGCGCCGCCGTGCATCAGCAACAGCTGGCCCTCGCGCAGGTGCGCCGTCATCTCCAGGTTCGACCACACCGTGCAGGCCACCTCCGGTAGGCCCGCGGCGTCGGCCAGGTCGACTCCGCCCGGTATCGGCAGCAGCTGGCCGGCGGGGACCACGACGTATTCGGCGTAGCCGCCGCCTGCCAGCAATGCGCAGACTTGTTGCCCCGGCGACCAGTCGCCGGTGTCAGCGCCCACTTCCGCGATGACCCCGGATACCTCCATGCCGAGCAGTTCGCTGGCGCCCGGCGGCGGCGGGTACAACCCGGCGGCCTGCAGGAGGTCGGCCCGGTTGACGCCGGCGGCGCTGACCTTGACGAGCACCTCGCCGCGGCCCGCAGCGATATCCGGGACTTGTTGCCAGCAGAGTTGATCGGCGGATTCGGCGACGATGGCATGCATGTTCGCCAACCTACTACCAGCGGATTTCGGACTGTTCGAAAGGCGATGTGTCGCATAGCATGACGTGATGGCCGCCCTGATTGCCGGCCGGACAGCCAGCGAGATGCCCGGGCTGGATATCGCCGAGCAGAAGTCGTGGCAGAACTACCTGGATTCGACCCTGCGGTTGTACGCGACGCTCAACCGCCAACTC